>DASWGV010000061.1:0-8793 GCA_036393515.1 Gemmatimonadales bacterium
CGGTGTCAAAGTTTCAGGCCCCTGGTGAAACTCGCCTGCGCGCGCGACCCGTTGTTCTCCTCAGCAGCTAAGTGCTGCTCCGGATCCAGCAGATCTCGGGAGGCACGCTCCTCGTCCAACAGGGCGCGCTGTATCAGGCGCGCGCGCGCCTCGAGCACCAGGGTCTGATCGACAGCGAGTGGGGCACGTCGGACAACAACCGCCGGGCCAAGTACTACCGCCTCACCGCGGCGGGGCGGCGTCGGCTGGGGGAAGAAACCGCTAGCTGGAACCGCCTCGTCCAGGCAATCTCGTTGGCCCTTTCAGCGAAGGGATCTCTCGGTCGGCCTCGTCGCCTCGATCCAACGTCCCTGGCTTGAGCCGATAGCCCAATCTCGGCCCCTGACCCGTGACTCCCGGCCCGCTATTTCCGAATTCCGATCCCCCAGATCCGAATCCCGATCTACCAATTCCGAATTCGGATCTGCCAGTTCCAAATTCAGATCTGCCAATCCGAAATTCGGCCCCGGCGCCTCCCGAACCCTTCCCGCACCGCTCAACCCCTTATCCCGCAACCATTTGCCTCACCGGTGTCACGCCCCGCCTAACCCAGCTGAAATATTTCCCCATTTCGTCCCGTACATTATGTATGAGCCCCATCACCCCCATGACCGCACCAGGCGCCCTGTCCTCACGGACGGACCAGGAGCTCGTCGAGCTGGCGCTCCAGCGCGACGAGTCCGCCAGCCGCGAGCTGGTTGACCGGTACCGCGAAAAGGTGTTCGCCGTCGTCGTTCGGATCCTGGATGACTCGGATCACGCGGAGTCCGCCTGGCAGGAGACCTTTATCCGCGTGTTCCGCTCGCTGGCGCGCTACCAGCCGGACCGCGCCTTCGGGAAGTGGATCGCCCGGATCGCCCGGAACACCGCCCTGGACAAGGCCGACCAGTACCTCCACAAGATGTTTCGCATTGATCAGGCGTCCGACTCAGACACGGATGATGATGTCGAGCCCTTCCAGCTGCCGGACCGGCGGCCGACTCCGCTGGAGGTGGAGAGGCGGCGCGGGGCATGCTCGCCTGGCCGACTCGGGGTTTCACGTGCACGACGGCGTGTGGGTGCCGGCGGAGGATCGGGCCTTCGCCACCCGGCTATTGGAAAACGACCCAAACCGCGTGACCGGTTTCGGCTGACATCTGAGCGGCCCTGGCCATCTCGTGCTGCTGTTCCAACATGCTGGCGCTTCTTTCGATTTCCACGGACTCGGCAGCGGCGGCGTCCCTGGAACCGGCGGCCGCGCAGGTGACCTTGAGCGTCATCGGAGTGAAAATGCCGAACGTGAGGCCCGCCACCAGCCCGTTGAGAAAGCTGTGTAGGGTTTCGACTTTTGACACGCCGTTCGGGCACTGAGAAGCGGTTTCAAGGACGGCCGGTGGGACAATACCGTATATGAAACTTGGCGCCCACGGCTTCTCCACAACCTGCGGTGATGGCGGCCTTCCAGTCTCGATCGTGGCGTGATAGCAACCCGCCAAAACTGCCACCAGCGCTCCTGCGGTGACTGCCCTCGCAATCTGATTCATGAGCTCAAGCCCCCTCGCTCAAAGGAAAGTGTGGCCGATCAGAGCAGCACGGCAGCCCGTCTCTGCCCATAGCATACAGCGGATAGGTCGCCCCGCTAGGCCCTTGGAGTGCATCAAGGTCGGAATAGGAATTTCAATCGGGCTTCCCAAAGTACGGCTGGGTGAATGAACCGTCCAGGGAGCCTGCGGCGTGGGTCGATCCGCGATCAAACACTGACCGCGGCCCCGTAGCCGGGCGAGGGGGCGCCGGCGCGCTGGCGTACCGGGCGGACGGCGGCACGATCACCTATCAGTCCGACAAGGCGAGCGGTCCCACGGCGGGGGCCGAGACCGTGGACGCGCTGGAGTTCCTGGCCCGGGTGGTGAGCCACATTCCCAACAAAGGCCAGGTGCTGCAGCGTTACTACGGCTGGCCCCGAACCGTATCGGTTCGGGGCTGGTATGCCAACCGGACCCGCGGCAGCCGGCGCCGGGCTTGCACCGCCGAGCAGCCGCCGGTGGTGGAGGCCGAAGCGGTGGCGCCAGCGCTCCACGCAGCCCGCCGCCGCTGGGCGGAGCTGCTCCGCCGGATCTTCCAGGTCGACCCGCCGCGCTGTCCCCGGTGCGGCCACGCCATGCGCGTCGTCGGGGTCATTACCCGGCCGCAGGTGATCGACCGGATGCTCCCTGCAGCCTCCCTGGACGGTTCATTCACCCAGCCGCACGTTGGGAGGGCCGATTGAAACTCCTATTCCGAACCGAAACGGTTCGGGGCCAGCCGTAGTAGCGCTGGAGGACCTGGCCTTTCTTCGGCTGGCAGGTCGGGACGATCTCTCATGACGGCTGAGTACGCTCCTCCCAACCTTTCGCCCGGCAGCGCGATCTAATCCCATTATTCCGTTCCTGGAGGCCTTGCCGTGCGTCTCGCCGCCGCTCTATCGGCTCTGATCCTCGGCGCGCTCGCCGTGGCCGCCGGCACCGTCCGCGCCCAAGTCGCACCGGATCGCGTCGTCGCCTGGCGCGCCGACCTCGATTCCCTCGTCGCCGGCGTCACCGCGAAGCACCCCGATCCCTTCACGAAGGTGGCGCGCGAGCGCTTCGATCGGCGCGTACGCGGGTTGCGCGACTCGATTCCCGGGATGGACGACGCGACGGTGGCGGTCCGCCTCATGCAGCTCGTTGCGTCGATCGGGGACGGTCATTCGCGGCTGGGGCCGGGTCGGCTGGGTGGCTTCGACCGATGGTTCCCCCTTCGGCTCTACCGGTTCAGCGACGGCCTTTTTGTGACGGCCATCGCGCGAGATCAGGAAAGGCTTCTGGGCGCGCGCGTGGAGCGGATCGGGCGCCTTTCGGCCGACAGCGCTGCCGTGGCGGCCCTCTCGGTGTACGGGGTCGACAATGCGATGGGGGCGGCGGAAGGCGTCTTCTACCTCTCCAGCGTTCCCGTCATGCACGCCCTCGGGGTGACGGCGTCGCGGGACACGCTCGGTCTCGAGCTGCGACTCCCGGGCGGTGAGCGGGCGACCGTCCAGCTGGCCGCCGATTCCGGGCGGGCGAGCATCGCCTGGGCGCAGTGGGGAGAGATGTTCGGCCCCATCTTCCCCGATTCCGCCGCGCTGACCACGCCGTTCGGCGGCATCGCCCCACTCGCGTACCGGACCGAGGCGGCGGATCGTCCGCTGCACCTCAGGTTTCGCAGTCGCTGGCGCTACTGGCTCCTGCCGCAGCGTGACATGGCCTACTTCCAGCTCAATTTCATGCTGGACAGCGACGCGGCGCCGTTCGAGCCCTTCGTGCGCGAGATGTTCCGCGCCATAGACAGCGCCGGCGTCGGCCGCATGGTGGTGGACATCCGATACAATGGCGGCGGTGATGGCACCATGGCGCGCGCCATCGTGCACGAGCTGATCAAGCGCGACACCTCAATCAACCGGCCCGGGCGACTCTTCGTCCTCGTCGGGCGCAAGACGTTCAGCGCCGGCATCGGCCTGCTCGAGGCGATCATCGATCATACCTCCGCGGTTCTCGTCGGCGAGCCCGCTGGCGCGCCACTGAACCACTTCGGCGATCCCACGACGTCCACGCTGCCGTACTCCGGCATGCCGCTTTCCGTGAGCACGCGCTACTGGCAGTTCTCGACGTCGGACGACCGGTCGACGATGATCGGGATCCATGTCCCGGCGCCGTTTGCGGCGGAGCAGTGGTTTGCGGGACAGGATCCTGCCCTCGAGGCGATCGAGCGTGGCGAGGCCGTGCCCTTTCCGCTCATGCTCGGCGAGCAAGGTGGATCGGCGGCGCTCAACCGGTACGATCGCATGCGCGCACGAGTCGGGAGCGCCGCATCATGGTGGCAGCCGTGGGATCACCGAACGATGCGCCGCATGGGCGACTCCCTCCTCACGCTCAGCCGAGTAGACGATGCGCGGGCCGCGTACGAGCTCAACGTACGCCACTTCCCGTGCGAGTGGCGATCCTGGGACAGCTATGGCGAGGGAAGCCTGGCTGCAGCGGACTCCGGGGCCGCGCTCACAGCATTTCGTCGGGCGCTGGCTCTGGAGCCGGACAACTGGAACAATACCAGGCAGCGGTAGGCGCTCAGCATACTCGCGCGGGCGACGCCACGGCGCGTGTCGGGTGACACAGTGCAGTGCGGTTCACGGGACGGGACGGGGTAGACCCGGCAACACGTTCGTCGAGGCGGCGTGCACGGAGACGAGGACCTGGTCACCGGGCACGTCGGGGCGGGGGACCTCCTCAGCCCTGCTCGGGGACCCCTCGCGGGTCGTGGCGCGCACGCTCACGGCCTTCATCCGGGCCACCACCGGCGAGCGGGAGCTCTCGGTCGGCCTCGTCGCCTCGATCCAGACCCACGGCTCGCTCGCCAACTGGCACCCTCATCTCCATTTGCTGGTGACCGATGGCGGCTTCCGGCCGGACGGCAGCTTCATGCCCCTGGCGCTGCACGACGTCGCCACCCTGACCGAAGCGTTCCGCCGCGCGGTGCTCCGGCGGTTCGTGCGCCGGGGGCTGCTGGAGGAAGCGAGCGCCCGCCATGCTGGCCCGACCGCACTCGGGGTTCACGGGCACGGCGGGGTGTGGGTGCCGGCGGAGGATCGGGCGTTGGCCACCCGTCTGGCCCGCTACCGCGCCCGGCACCCGGTGGCGCTCAAGCGGCTGTCCCGGTGCGGCCACGCCATGCGCCTCGTCGGGGTCATTACCCAGCCGCACGTGATCGACCGGATCCTTGCCCACTTGCGCCGCCCTGCGCCCCCCGCCCGCCGCGCGAGTGCCCGCGCACCGGCGCGACCCCCCCATAGCCTCGCCGCCGCCTCGCTGGACGGTTCATTCAGCCAACCGTACTTTGGGAGGCCCGATTGAAATTCCTATTCCGATGATCGGCGACGATAGGCGACGGGCGGCGACGTCGGCATTCGCTGAATCCTGACGCCGGGAACGCCCCGCTATCCCCCTTATCGCACCCTCGTCGTCGGCCATCGTCGCCTATCGTCGCCTATGGTCGCCCGTTCTCAGGTAAACACTCACCCCTCCCCACGCGTCCCATAATCGAAGCCCACGAAGCCGGCCCGTGCCCGTGACCGAGGCCCGTCAGGACGATGAAGCCATCGAGCAGCTGGTTCGGCAGGCCCAGGCCGGCGATGCGGCGGTTTTCGACGAGGTGGCTCGGGCGTGTTACGATCGGATTCACCGGTGGGCACTGGTTCGCACGGGCGATGAGGACGATGCCGATGACGTCACGCAGGCCGTCCTCATCCAGCTGCACCGTCGGATCGGACAATGGTCGGGACGCTCCCGCTTCACGACCTGGCTGTATCGGGTCACCATGAATGCGGCGGGGAGCTGGCAACGGAATGTGGCGGCTCGGGGAAGGCTGGCCGGACGCATTGGCGAGGACACGGAAGTCCCCGAGGCGGGCGGCGGCGACCCAGCTCAGGCGGCCGAACGGGCGATCGTCATGGACTTGGTGCGATCGTTTTTCGAGGCCCTCCCTGGCAAGCAGCGCCAGGTGTTCGACCTGGCGGACCTGCAGGGCTTCGGTCAGTCGGAGATCGCTGAGATGCTTGGCATCAACCCCGCCACGGTGCGCGCGCACTTGTTCCGCGCCCGCCGTGCCATCCGGGCGAGGATTCTGGCGCTCGATCCGACGCTCAGAGAGGAGATCTCATGACCTGCGAGCAGGCCCACCAGGCCATGCTGGACGCGGACCCAGCGGAGTTGGCTGGGGAGGGCGCTTCGCCGCTGGCCGGGCACCTGGCGTCTTGCGCGGCGTGCGCCCGGCGAGCCCGCGCGATCCTCACGGGCGCGCGCGCCCTGGCGGCGGCGCTAGCTGCCCGGGGGCCGCGCGTCACGGTGGACGTGGCCCTGCCTGCAGCGCGGGCCGCCGCGGCCCGCCAGCGCGAGCTGCGCGCGCGCAGCTGGCGGCTCACCGCACCGCTCGCTCTCGCGGCGGGGATCGCCGCGCTGCTGCTGTGGCCCAGCCGCCCGCCAACCGAAACTGCGGTGGAGGTCCTGCCGCCAGAGCTGCCCCCCTTCGCGGTGCAGGGGCCGCCGGGTCGAACGGTCACGGTGTTCCGAACAGCCAACCCCGCCATCA
This sequence comes from Gemmatimonadales bacterium, assembly GCA_036393515.1. Classification (GTDB taxonomy): domain Bacteria; phylum Gemmatimonadota; class Gemmatimonadetes; order Gemmatimonadales; family GWC2-71-9; genus JACQHC01. Next base: position 6,154 of record DASWGV010000061.1, read on the forward strand.
TCGTCGTCTGGTATTTCTAAAGCAGGAGACCACTCATGACCCGTCGATTGCTGTTGCTTGGCGCCCTCTCGATTCTCGCCTCGGCTTGTGACCGAGCACCACGGCTCGACACGCGCACGTTTGAGCTGCGCCACCGTAATGGGGAGGACGTGGCTCCCATCCTCTCGCCCTACGTGTTCGGCGACCGCCCCGGCGCCCCGGGGCAGATGAGTCATCGTGGCAACGTGCTTACGGTGCGCGAGACGCCAGACAATCTTGGCAAGATCGAGCGCGTACTAGCATTGTACGACCGACCAACTCCGTCCGTGCGGCTCAACTTTCGCATCATCCGCGCCGACGGCGCCGCCGCCCGCGACCCTGCAATCGCCGACGTCGAGGCCGCGCTGCGGAACCTGTTCCGGTTCACCGGCTACAGTCTGCTCGCCGAGGCGGTTGTGGGCGGCATGGAGCGTAGCGAGACGATGCAGAGCGTGTCGGGGACGGGCGGCCCGTACCATCTGTTCGCGTCGATCCACGACGTACGGGGGTCGACAGACAGCGGGACCGTGGCTGTCTTCGTCCGGCTGGGCCTACCGGGCGGGGGAGCCGTGATCGAGACCACCGTTAACCTGCGGGCGGGACAGACCGCCATCCTCGGTAACGCGCAGCTCGCAGGTCCTAGAGGGACGTTGATTCTGACCGTGAAGCCGGAGCTCGTGTTGAACTAGGAGCGCTGCGGGCGCAGAACCCCGGTGACTCCCGGCGCCCGCTTCAATACCTAGCGGCGGGCCTCGAAGAACTCGCGGAGCGGCGTCCCGCACTTTTCTTCCATCACCCCGCCCATCACCTCGGGGTGATGGTTGAGCCGTGGGTGCCGCAGGAGATCCCCCACACTGCCGGACATTCCCAACAAAGGGCAGGTGCTCCAGCGCTACTCTACTACGGCTGGTATACCAACCGGACCCGCGGCAGGCGGCGCCGGACAAGCGTTCCCGAGTCGGCCGCGGCCGAGGCAGTGCCGGCCGCGCTGGCCCAAGCCCGCCGGCGCTGGGCGGAGCTGCTGCGCCGGATCTTCGAAGTGGATCCGCTGCGCTGTCCCCGGTGCGGCGACGCGATGCGCGTCGTCGGGGTCATTACCCAGCCGCGCGTGATCGACCGGATCCTTGCCCACCTGCGCCGCCCTGCGCCCCCCGCCCGCCGCGCGCGCCCCCCCCAGGGGGTCAAGTACGATACGGTTGGTTCGCCGCGACGGCTAGCGCGGTTCCAGGTGGCTGAGCCAGCTTCCTGAGCGGCCCGCAGGCTCCTTACCACTTCACGCGATCGACCGCGGCCCAAGGAACGATGGCGGTCTGGAGCCGAGTGTGCGCCGCATCCCCGCCATACACGACCCGGGTCGTCACGTCACGGGCCTTCTCGCGTCGGCGCACGAGGTCCGCCAGACGCTCGACCGGCCGCATGAAGTCCCCGGCGACGGTGGCCCCCGACTTGGCCTCGGCAAGGATGACGCCGTCGCTCGGTTCCACCACCAGATCCACTTCGAGCCCCTTGGCGTCCCGGTAGTGAAACAGTCTGGGCCGCTCGCCGCGGTGCACGATCTGCTTGTACACCTCGGAGGCGACCCACGTCTCGAACACCGCTCCCCGCGACGGATGATGCCGCAGCTGCTCGGCCTCCCGGATGCCCAGCAGGTAGCACACGAGTCCGGTGTCCAAGAAGTGGAGCTTGGGCGCCCTCACGATCTGCTTCTTGATGTTGGAATGCCAGGCCGGCAGCCGGATCGCCAGGTAGCTGGCCTCGAGGACGGAGAGCCATGCGCGGGCCGTGTTATGCGAGACCCCGGCGTCCCCACCCAACGCAGACAGGTTGATCTCCGCGGCGGTGCGGCCGGCGCAAAGACGCAGGAAGTCCGTGAAGGTCCGCAGGTCACCGACCCGGAGCAACTGCCGCAAGTCGCGCTGGACGTACGTCGCCACGTAATCGGCCAGCCACTGGTGCGGTGGGATACTGCGGTCGAAGATGCGTGGATAAGCGCCTGCCCACAGTACCTCGAACAGATCCTTAGGGGCGTTGTCGAAGCGCTGAAGCTCCCGCCAGCTCGGGGGCAGGAGTTCAAGGATACCGGTCCGGCCCGCCAAGGACTGGCTGATCTGCGCGCTGAGGCCCAGGTGCTGGGATCCTGTCAGAATGAAGCGACCCGGCGCCGGACGTTCATCAATCTCGGCCTGCAGGTAGCTCAGCAGTTCCGGCGCGCGCTGCACCTCGTCAATGATGGCGCCGTCCTGGTGCTCGGCGAGAAACCCGCGCGGATCCTGGATGGCAGCCTCCCGCACGTCCAGCGGCTCGAGCGTGACGTAAGAAAGTCGGGGAAATGTCGCCCGGCAGAGCGTCGTCTTCCCGGACTGGCGCGGCCCCGTGACGGTTACGACGGAATAGAGCCGCGACAGCTCGCGCAGGTGGTCGGCGAGATCGCGTTCGATCATGGACCTAAGGATCAGGCCCCTGGCACGAATTGTCAATCTAACTTCCAATCCGTGCCTATGGCGCCAGCTCGTTTCATTACAATGACTTGTCTGCACAAACGTCTCGAATTCCGGCAGGTGCCTGGAGGGCAAGACGCCGGCCGCGCGACGCGTAGTGAGGCCGGGCTGTCGAGGAGTGGAA
>DASWGV010000062.1:0-10223 GCA_036393515.1 Gemmatimonadales bacterium
CTGGAGCACGGCTTCCGCGCCGCCCGCCACCCGCACCGCCGTCTCCACGAACACGCGCGGGCAGTCCCGCAACGTGGCGCGAGCGGCATTGAAGAAGTCAGGGAACTCGGCCAGCCGCCCAGCCGCCGCCCGCGCCCGATGAGCCGGGGACCGGTCCCGCCGCTCCAGCAGGAAGTACAAACCTTCCAGCGCGTGACCCAGCCAGAACGCGGGGTTCCGCGCATGCACCCGCTCGACGGAAAACCGGTGGACCGTCACGCGAATCTCGTTGAGCAAGGCCGTGCGGTCGATCTCGTCGTCCAGCGTCTCGACCGACACCTCCTCGACCGCCGCCCCCAGCGATCGCAACGCGGCCAGGTGCGCCCCCACATCCTCCACCCCGTAGCGCCCCAAACGATGGTCGTGCTCGGCGACGCCAGCGGCAGTGGCATCCACCGGATCCAGGTGCCACCGGACGTCCAGGTAGGACGCCGTGAGGTCCGCGAGGCTACCGGGCGGCATCAACCGGGGGGCCTGTGGCGCGACCAACTACCTCGGCCGCAAGACGATGACATTCGGCATCGCTCAGCACCCGGTCCGCGCGCTTTGCCGCAGCGAACAGGTGGTCGCACAGCGCCGCGTTGGCGGGATCATACCCGTGCTCCTCCAGCCAGCAGCGCACGTTGGACAGACCGGAAACCGGGGAGATCTCGATCCGCTGGCTCAGGCCGAACGTGCCCGCGGGGACGCTGGAGTACACCCGGTCCGCCAGCCACGCCTCCCCCTTGTGCCGGGCCTTGATGATCGCCGCGGCGTGCACGCCGGTGCCGGTCCGGAAGGCGTCTGCGCCCATCACCGGATAGTTGGCCGGCAACGGGACGGCGATGGTGTCCGCGGCGAGCTGACAATACTCTCGCAGCCGGGAAACGTCGTGGCGGTGCGCGCCCAGCAGGCGCAGGTTCACGATCAAGAGGTCCATTTCCGCGTTGCCCACCCGCTCCCCCACGCCCAACGCCGTGGCGTGAACCCGGTTCACGCCGGCCTCGACGGCCACCAAACAGTTGATCAGTCCCATCCCTCGATCCCGGTGCCCGTGCCAGTCGATTCTAACATCCTCGCCCGACGGATCGACAACCTCTTCTATGACGAACCGTACCAGATTCTTGACGCCGTCCGGCGTGGCGTGCCCCACGGTATCGGCCAGACAGAGGCGCCTGGCACCCCAGCGGATAGCGTTGCCGTACAGGGCCTTAAGCGTCGCAGGCTGGGCGCGGGTGGTGTCCTCCGTGACGTACATGACCGGCAGCCCTTCCCGCACCGCGAACGTCACGGCCTCTTCGCTCACCTTGAGCATCCGATCCAGGGTCCAGTCCTCGGCATACTGTCGAATAGGCGACGACCCGATGAACGTCGCAACCTCGATGGCCAGGCCGGCCTCCTGGGAGATCCGCGCCACCGGCTCCACGTCCGCGATCACCGTGCGCGCGGCGCAGTTGGGCTGGATGGGGAGCCTGGCCCGCACGATCTCCCGCGCCAGCGCCCGCACCGACTCCTGAGCTCGCGCCCCCGCCCCCGGGAGCCCCAGGTCCGCCGAGGCAATGCCCAGGTCCGCCATGAGATGCAGGAATTGGATCTTGGTTTCGATGGGCGGGTCAATCGCGGATGGAGACTGAAGGCCGTCGCGCAGCGTCTCGTCGTTCAAGTCCACGTGGGCGGTGGACCAGTCGAACCCCCCCGAAACGTTCCAGTCGTGGATCAACGCGGACTCGTCCATGGCGGAAGTGTGCCGAGCGCCTGGGAGGGCGTCAAGCCGAGGGAGGCATCGTCAAGGCGCGGGCGCCAGTTCCTCCACCGTGGCCACCATGTTATCCAGCGACCGGTCGGTGAGAATCACGCCATCGCCAATGAGCGAGTGGCGGACGTCACAACCTGACAGCCGGGCTCGCCGCCCCACGATGGCGTCCCGAACCGTCCCACCGGTCACAAATGCCCCGGCCTCAACGGTCACATTGGGTCCCACGCTGCATCGCTCCAGCGTCGCCCCATCCTCGATGCGGACCGGCGGAACCAGCGTCACGCCCGCCCGTGCCGGCGGCGTGTGGGCCCGCCCATGCTGCAAGAGATGAAGATTGGTCTGAAGCACCGTCTCCACCTTGCCACAGTCGTACCAGCCCCCAACTTCGGCGGTCAGAATGCGGCGCCCCCGGTTGATCATGAACTGGAAGGCCTCGGTCAGAAACCATTCGCCCTTCTGCTGTGGCTGGTCCATGGTCCAGGCAATGCCCTCGAACAGCGTCTGCCAGTCCGCCATGTAATACAGGCCGATGTTCGCCAGTCGTGAGATGGGTTCCCGCGGCTTCTCCACAATCCGCGTCATGTACCCTCGCTCGTCCGTTACCACCACCCCGAACCGCTGGTAGTCCTCCACCTCCTTGGCCCAGATGATCCCATCCGCGTCCGCCCGGTTGACCAACGTGAGGTCCGCGTCGAACAGCGTATCCACAAAGATGATCAGGACCGGGCCATCCACGAACGGCCGCGCCAGCCCCACGGCGCCCGCCGTGCCGTCTTGCACCTTTTGCTCGATAAAACGCGCCGGGTATCGGTAGTTGGCGCGCACGTGCGCTTCCACCTGCTCCTTCAGGTGCCCCGTGATAAAGATCAGCTCCTCCACGTCGAGCCCGTGGAGCTTTTCCATTACGTAGTCCATCACCGGCCGCCCGGCCACTCGAATGAGCGGCTTGGGCACTCGCTTGGTCAGCGGCATCAGGCGGGTACCCTTTCCGGCAAGCGGGATGATGACTTTCACGGAAGTACCCGCCGGGGACGGCGCGCGCCGAATGGGGCGGCATGGGCCGGATGGACGGCCTGCCGCTCATGCCGCCTATGCCCTCCCATACCTGTCTTTCAGCCTCACCACATCCTCTACCTCTGGCGTCGAGACCTCAAGCAGATCGGAGCTCGTCACGGCCTCCATCTGATGAATCGTGGGCGGCGTGATGTGATAACTCTCGCCCTGACGCATCCGGCGCTCGGTGAGCTTCTCCCCGACCTGGACTCGGAAGATGATGTCGCCTGTCAGAACGTGAATCGTCTCGTCCTTCTTGGTGTGGTACTGGAGGCTCAAGACCTGTCCGGCCTCGATATGCAGGATCTTCCCCACGTACCGGTCGGTGCGGGCCCACACCAATTCGAAGCCCCAGGGCTTGACGACCTTATAGGGCGGCCGGGCGTCTGCGCCGGTGGGATGCTCGGCCATGCGCGACGCTAGGCCGCCGCCGGCTCCACCACCCGGACTTGCTCGAGGGCGGAAAGCATCTGGGCGGCCGACTGCCAACGATCCTCCCGCTTTTTCGCGAGGGCCTTCAGGATGACCTGCGCCATCGCTTCGGGAACCTCAGGGTTGACGCTTCGGGGGTCTTCCGGCGTGTCCTCCAGGTGCTTGGCCATCAACGCCATCAACGTCGGCGCGGCAAAGACGTTGCGGCCGGTGACGCACTCATACAACACAGCCCCCGCGGCGTACAAATCCGCCCGCGGGTCCACCACCTCGCCCATGAGCTGCTCGGGCGCCATGTATTCCGGCGTGCCGATCGCTGTGCCGGCCTGGGTCAGGCCTTCGCCCAGTTTGGCCCCCTCGGTGTGCCGGGCGATGCCGAAGTCCATCACCTTGAGGAACCCACTGGGATCCACCACGGCGTTCTGCGGCTTGATGTCTCGATGCACCACGCCTTGCTCGTGCGCCACTTCCAGCGCCCGGCAGAGCTGCTTCCCCACGGTGAGCGCCACGCCGATAGGCAGGCGCCCGCGCTTGCGAATCAGATCTTTCAGGTTGGCGCCTTCGACGTACTCCATGGTGATGTAATACATCCCGTCCACTTCACCCAAATCGTGGGTGCGGACCACGTTGCGGTGGGTGATGCGCCGCGCCAACCGGATCTCCTGCTTGAACCGCTCCAGGCTGTTCTCGTCCGCGGCCACCGCTTCCGGCTTGAGCGTCTTGATGGCCACCGTCTCAGCCAGCTCCCGATCATGGGCCCGATACACCACGCCCATGCCCCCGGAGCCCAGCACCTTGCGGATCTCGTAGCGCCCCGCCAGCACGCCGCCCACCTCCAGCATGCCGGTCCGCTGCGTGGCCACGCGCGCGGTGGCGCCAGCGCCGGCACCGCCCCTGGTTACCTGCGCCATCTGATCCGGGGTCAGTGCCACCGTCTGCCCGCCGCCCGCGCTCAGGAACTCCACCAGCTCCTGCTTCTCCTTCAACTCCTGCAGCATGCGGCGGAACGCGCCCGCCAGCTCGCCGATCTCATCCCGGGAGCGCACGTCGATCGGCACATCGTACCGGCCGTCGGCCACCTCGCGGGTCGCGAGCACCAGGCGGCGCACCGGGCGCGTGATCTGGCCCGCCACCAACAGGGAGGAAAGCACCGCCAGGGCCAGGCCCACCCCAAACGCCTGGATGATGGTGGCGCGAAGTTGCTCAAAGGTGGCCAACTCGCGATCGCGCGAGCGGAGCCCCACGTACCCGCCCACGGGGAACCCACCGGCCGTCACCAGCGACCCGACCACGCCCACCAGGTCATCCCCCGACACATCCCACCGGACGCGCACGTCCTCCCGCTCATTCAGCGCCGCCTCCCACGACCCGGGATCGCCCATTCCCGCCGTCAGCGCCCCCGGGTCAATGGTCGAAATCGCGGGAAGCGGGCGCCCCTGGAGGTCGAGCGCGAAGAACACGATTTCCGAGGCGGTGTTTTCCCGTAGATGCTCCGCAAAGGCGGAGTCCACTCGTATCGCCGCCACCAACACGCCGTAGAGCGCCGAGCCTCCGGGGCTCACGATCGGCACGCCGACCGCCTGAAAGATCTCGTCGCCCTCGGGCCCCGGCTCGATCCACGTGCCTTCCGTTGGATTCCCCTCCAGCGCCAATCCTACCAACGCCCCTTCGGCCAGGGAGTCGCCCACCACGTCCCGCTGGTCCGTGCGCGCCCGCATCACGCCGGCGGCGTCCGCGATCAGTACCCAGGTGGCCCCGAGCTGGTCGCGGAACTCATCCGCCTGATCCAGCAAATTGGCCCGGTTGTCCTGGCGCAGGGCCTCCCCGATCCGCGCGACATAGTCCGGCACTTGAGCGATGAGACGCGCGCTCTGCGAGAGGGCGTGGCTGCGGCTGGCGAGCGCGTCGTCAATCGCCGCGCGCGTGGCGGTCAGCGCGCGGCCGATGGATTCATCAGCCGCGCGATCCGCTCGCTGCTTGGTGAGAAGGAGGGAACCCCCAAGAACCGCCACCACCACCACGGCGGCCGACAGGAAGATCTTCGCGCCCAGTCCCGAAATCGGGATGCCCTTAATAGCGCCTCCCGCGGCGGGCGTAGGGTTGGCCAAACTTGTTCACGTGCTGCACGAACTTGTAGCCCCGCGCGTCCAGCTTCAGGTCCAGTCCCACCACGCCGGCCGCGCTGACCCTAAGCGGCGGCGCGACGAACCGGCCCGCTCTCTCGTGCCACGCGTGCACGGTGTAATCCCCGGCGGGTACGTCCGCTACCGTGAACGAACCGTCGGCCCGCGGCTGGGTATACCACGGAGTGTCGCGGATGATGAGAAACGCGCTCATCTGCGGGTGCACGTTGCAGTACACCCGAATCACGCCGGGCCTGGTGAGCTGGACCGCCTTGGCCAGGCCACGTCCGTACAGGCCGAGGTCGAAGGGCGCTTCCTGCGACAGCGAGAAGACGTTGTGATCGAAGGCGTCGTTGTTGGGGAAGGTCACGGTGGTTCCGACCGGCAGCACGCTCACCCTCGGCCGGAACTCCTTGTCCACCGTCACCACGCGCACCGTATCGTGCCCCACTCCGTCCGCCCCACGCTGCTCCGGTTCCAGCCACACCACCGCCAAGCCCAGTTCCGTGGCCGCCTTGTCACCCCGTTCCAGTAAGGTGACGCGACCCGCCACCGTGGCCTGCTGAGCGTCCCCCCGGACGGTGACCGCGAGGAGCATGAGGCTGACAATCAGGCAGAGGCCACCGGGGTGTGTTAGTCTAGGGACGGATGACGGCATTGCGCACCAGCTTAGCCTTTTTGTGAACGGGCGTCAACGCGATACCGCAGGACGGAGCTAACCGCATGTCCACGCATAACTTGCTCATGGTCCTCCTGCTGTTCCCGGCGGCGGGGCTCAGGGCCCAGGAACCACCGGCTGATACCACCGCGGCCGCACGCCTGGAACGGGCCGAACGCACCATCGAGCTGCTCCAGGCCCAAGTGGCCGAACTTGCGGCCGCGAGGGTGGAGTCGCGTTCCCGCCGCCGCGTCGAGCTATCCGGCCGGGTGCTGGTGAACGCCTTTTTCAATAACGGCAAGGTCAACAACAGCGACGTGCCCCAGTTCGTGCTTCCCCCTGACCCACCCGGTTTGCCGGCCAGCGCGGCCGGAGCGAGCGCGCGACAATCCCAGATGGCGCTCACCACTTTTGTGCCCAACGTCGCCGGCGCCGAGTTCACCGGCGAGGTGGACGCGGATTTCTTCGGCGGTCAGCAACCGTCGTCTGGGGGGCGCACCTTTCCCTTGATGCGCCTGCGCCGCCTGAGAGCCGAGCTGACCTGGCCACATGCGTGGCTGCTCATTGGACAGGAGGCGCCCCCAATGGCCGAGCTCAATCCTTCGAGCCTCGGTCAGGTCGGGTTCACGGCGTTCGCCGGCTCCGGCAACCTGTGGCTCTGGATTCCTCAGATCCGAGCGGGGATCGAGGCCGGCTCCACGCTGCGCATCGGACTGGAGGCGTCGGCTCTGGCGCCGACCACCGGAGACCCGCAGGACCTGTTTGCGACCCAGCCGGACCGCGCGGAGCGGAGCCGCCGGCCCTACACGCAGGGACGGGTGCGGGTACGGTGGGACCAGTCGGGAACGTCCGGTGAGGTCAGTCTTGGGGGCCATTACGGGTGGCTCGCCATCACGGAATCCACCCTGGTCGTATCGAAGGCCGCGGCGGCCAGTGCGTTGCTCGCGGTCGGTCCGGTGGAGCTACGCGCGGAGGGGTTCACCGGCCAGGCCCTCGGCGGACTGGGCGGCGGAGCCATCGGACAGAGCCTCGGGCCGGGAAGCCGGGCGGTACGCACCCGAGGCGGCTGGGCCCAACTCAACCTCAAGCCCCGGACAGGGTGGGAGATCGGCGGCGGGTACGGCCTGGACGATCCAGAGGATGGAGACCTCAATCCGCTCACGTCCCGTTTGAAGAACGTGGCCTGGGAGAGCCATCTGCACTGGCGACCGCAGCCGCTGGTGTTGGGGATCGAATTCCGGCGGTTCGAGACCACGTACGGCCTGGGCGTGGGTGCTCTGTTCGTGAACCACGTCAATGTCGCGGCCGGATTCGAGTTCTAGCGCCAGGCCGCGGTGGCGGGTAGATCACAGAGAGGCCATGATCGCGGATTCAGGTTCCCCCCAGGCGGGCGCCACACCCGAGCGGCCACGCTTGATCTGCCCCCGGTGTCGCGTGGGAGAAGTGACCTACGGCACCGGCGTGTGCGGGTTGTGCGGCTACGCCGTGGCGACCGGCGAGGTCGCTGACGATCCCGTCCCGGCGACCTTCGAGGAGAGCGTCCGCCGCGACCTGGGCCAGCAGTTTCGGCTGGACCGGCTCCTCGGCCGCGGCGGAATGTCCGTGGTGTACCTCGCCCGGGAGCTGGAGCTCAATCGGTTCGTGGCGCTCAAGGTGTTGCCGCTCCATTTCATCCTCGGACCAGAAGCGGCCGATCGCTTCAAGCGGGAAGCCAAGATCGGAGCATCGCTCGACCATCCCCACATCATTCCGGTTCTGCGGATCGGCTCGACCCAGACGGTCCTCTGGTACTCCATGCGGTGGGCCAAGGGCGGCTCGCTGCGGGAGCTGCTGGACCGATCCGGCCCCTTGAGCGTACCGGACATGCTCAAGATCGTGCAGCCGGTGGCGAGCGCGCTCCATTACGCCCACCAGCGAGGCGTGGTCCACCGCGACGTCAAGCCGGCAAACGTCCTGGTGGACGAGGCGGGTTGGGTTTCCTTGTGCGATTTCGGCATCGCTAAGCTGTTCGGCGCCGTCCCCCTCACGCAGACGGGAGCCACCATCGGGACGCCCGGCTATCTGCCACCCGAGCAGTGTTACGGGAAAACGCTGGACGGCCGCGCCGACCAATACTCGCTCGCCATCGTCACCTATGAGTGCCTCACCGGCGCGCTGCCGTTCACGGCCGACTCGCTGGGCGAGATCGTGCGGAAGCATTGCATGGAGCCTCCGCCACGGGCCAGCGCGGAGCGGCCGGACATCCCTGATCAGGTGGCCGAGGCGCTCATGCGGGCCATGAGCAAGCGCCCGGAGGACCGGTTCGAGAACGTCGTGGAGTTTGTCCGAGCCCTGGGCGGTGACGTTGCGGCCGCGGAGGCGACCGTGAGCTTTGCCGGGCTCCCGGCTCCGGAGCTGTCGTCCGCTCCGACCCAACAGCTTGAGCGACGCCGCACCCACCGCCTGGCCGCCATCGGGGGGGCCCTGGCGGGGGCGGCGCTGGTCTTCACCATCGGCCTCGGCATGCTGCGCCGCTCTGGCGGTTCCGCGCCGGCGACCGAAGCCGGCACCATCGAGACACCAACGCCGGCCACCGTTCCCGGCTATCTCTGGGTAAGCTCCAACCCGTGGGGATATCTGTTCGTGGATGGGCAAGCCCGCGGCGCCACCCCGCAAATGCGTTTGGAAGTGCCCCCCGGGCGACACCGGCTGCGGATTGCCCGGGATGGCTACCAGGTGTACCAACAGGATGTCGAGATCGGACCGGGCGATGAAGTACGTATCACCGGGGTCGATCTGCGGCGATCGGAGCGGTGACCCGTCTTTTCCGCGCCGCGGCCGCCCTCTTCCTGCTGGTTCAGGCGCCTCCGACCGCGGCACAACAGACCGGTCGGGTCCTGCTGGCGGAGGGCTTCGCGGCCTACCGCGACCTGGAGTTCGCCGCCGCCGGCCGCTTGATCCGCCGAGCCCTCGAGGCACAGGACCGCCCGCCCATTGCGGGCGCGGAGCGCGCCAGCGCCCTCATGTATCTCGGAGCGTCCGAGCTTCTACTGGGCAACCGTGACCGCGCCGTCGAAGTGTTCCGCGACCTCGTGCTCGACAATCCCACCTTCCGACCTGACTCGCTGGTATTTCCTCCCCGTATCGCCGTGGTGTTCGAGGAGACGGCCCACTCCACCAAGGGAGTGGCGGTGACCCTCCCTCCCGAACACCGGTTCGCCCCCGGTGATTCCGGGTTCCCGATCACCATCACGGTGACGTCACCCCACCTGGTGATCGCGACCATCGTGTCCCCACGGGGAGCCCCGGTCCGGCGGCTGCACGACGGCACCGTGGCGGACAGCATACGGCTGTGGTGGAGCGGCGCGGGACCAACCGGGACCATGGCGCCAGCCGGGCACTATCGGCTGGAAGTCGTTTCCCTCGTCACCGCGGAGAGCGCGCTGCGCATGGTTCGAGTCCCCATTGAGTTGTCCATTTCTCCAGCGGACACTATCCCATGGCCGGAACGTCCGGTCCCTACGGTGCGCCAGCCGGACCTGCGTTTCTTGCTGCCGGGCTTGGCCGCCGGGCTGGTGCTGGCCCTCCCCCCCTTGCTCGGCACGGTCGACGGCGAGGGCACCAGGATCACGCTGGGTGCCGCGGTGGCGGCCATTGGCTTGGCCGCGTCGCTCCGGACGTCGCGTATCCCTTCCGCCGCCGATCAGCGCGCCTGGGCCGGCACCCTTGCCTCCGTCCGGGAGGAAAACACCCGAAGGCGAGTCCGCGCGCCCGTTCTGGTACGCGTGGGTACACCTCAGCGGATTGAGAGGGGCGGGGGCTGACCACGGGCGGACTTAACTCGCCGCATCCTCACACTGCTCAGCCAGCCGGTCGGCCAGGCTTTCCAGCCGCGCGGCCTTCACCTTCACCACGGACCGGTAGATCACGCGCGACAGGCCAAACATGGTGCCGATCGCCGCCAGTGCCCCCGCCACCCCGATCGCGATCGACAGGTCCATGGCCGCGACGCCCACCGAGAGGATGATGGAGGCAAGGCCGGCGCCGCCGCCCCCCATCACTCCACCGAAAATGCCTCCTGCGGCCTCATCCAAGCGCTGTTCGACTCGCACCCTGGTGCGCCCGTGACGGGAGGTGACCCGGACCATCACGTTGGGTGGATCACCCTCCCATTCCATGTCCTTCACGCCGCCCCAGTCCGACA
>DASWGV010000063.1:0-7878 GCA_036393515.1 Gemmatimonadales bacterium
CGGCTCGGAGCTGGTGGTGGGCGAGCTGGTGACCGAGGACTACTTCCCCACCCTCGGCATCCGGCCCCTCTTGGGCCGCGCTTTCACGCCCGAGGAATACGCCGCGCCGGGCGCGGCTCCTGTGGCGGTGCTGAGCCACCGCGTGTGGCAGAACCGGTTCGCGGCCCGAGGAGACGTGGTGGGCCGCCAGTTCCGCATGAACGGCACGGTATACACGGTGATCGGCGTGGCGCCCAGCAACTTTGGCGGGATGATCCCGGCAGTGACCGCGCAGATGTGGATCCCCACCGCCATGGTCGAACAGGTGGAGCCGCTGGGAAACCAGCGGACCTCCGGCCGGTCCATCGGAGCGACTCGGCTGGAGCGCCGAGGGCAGCACTGGCTCTGGCTCAAGGGACGGACGAAACCGGGCGTGGAGGTGGGCCAGGTCCGCAGCGAGCTGGAGGGCATTGGCGCCGGGCTCGCCACCGCGTACCCGGAAACCAATGCGCAGGAGCGGATCACCTTGATCCCCTCGAGCGACGTGCGGATCAATCCGGACATTGACGGCACGCTGGTCCCCGCGGGGCTGGTGCTGGTCGGCGCGGTGGCGTTGGTCCTGGTGGTGGCCTGCGCCAACCTCGCCAACCTGATGCTGGCGCGCGCGGCGGGCCGTGGCCGTGAGATCGCGTTGCGATTGGCGCTGGGCGCGCGGCGCAGCCGCTTGATGCGGCAGTTGCTCACCGAGAGCCTGACCCTCGCGCTCGCGGGCGGGCTGGTGGCGCTGGTGCTTGCCACCTGGCTCGCCGGAGTGATCGCCCGGGTCCAACCGCCGCTCCCCATTGACCTGGGCCTCCAGGTGAGCCCGGACTGGCGCGTGCTGGCGTTCACCATGACCGCCGCGGTGGTGACCGGCGTGGTGTTCGGGTTGGTGCCCGCGCTCAGGGCGTCCCGCCCGGACCTGGTGCCAGCCCTCAAGGAACAGGCGGTGTGGGGCCACGCGCGAAAGCGCCGGATCGAGCTGCGGGACGGGCTGGTGGTGGTGCAGATGGCGGTGTCGCTGGTGCTGCTAGTGGCCGGCGCCCTGTTGGTGCGGAGCCTAGCGGCGGCCGCGCAGGTTGACCTGGGATATCCGGCGGACCGAGTGGCACACCTGGCGCTGCCCCTGGAAATGAACGGCTATGACCGGGAGCGCGCGGGACGGTTCCTGGAATCCGCGCGGCTCAGGCTGGAGGCCATGCCGCAGGTGGCCGCGGTTGGGATGGCCAGCCGGGTGCCCCTGTCGCTCAACAACAACGGCTTCAGTCTGTTGGTTGACGGCCGACAGACGTCGGCCACGGACCGGCCTTACGTGCTGGACGGCGCTTACGTGGACGAGCATTACCACGGCGCCCTGGGCCTGACCCTGGTGGCCGGCCGGGGAATCGAACCGGCAGATCGCGATGGCCCGGACCGGGTGGCCGTGATCAACCGCACCATGGCCGAGCGCTACTGGCCGGGAGAGGACGCGGTGGGACGGGAGTTCCGGCTGCGCTGGGGCGGCGACCCCCACCGGATTGTGGGCATCGTGGCGGACTACAAGGTGAACACCCCCGGCGAGTCGCCCACGCCCTACATGCACCTGCCGCTGGGCCGCCGGGAGTTGTACGCCGACATCCTGGTGCGGACCCGTACGCCGGCGGCGGAGCTGGTACCGGTTCTGGAGCGGGAGCTGCGCGCGCTGGACCCGGACCTGGTGTTCCTGGACACCGGCTCCATGCGCGAGCTCGTGGACGTGCGGCTGTTCCCGGTCCGGGCGGGGGCCTGGCTGATCGGCGTGTTCGGCGTATTGGCCCTGGTGGTCGCGGCCATCGGGCTCTACGGTGTGATCGGGTACTCGGTGAGCCGCCGGGTGCGCGAGATCGGCATTCGCAAGGCGCTCGGCGCGGAGCCGCGGCGGCTGGTGGGCATGGTGCTGGGCGAGGGGATGGTGCTGGTCGGCGTGGGCGGAGTCATCGGCGCCGCGCTCGCGGCCTTCGGGGCGCGGTTCCTTTCCAGCGTGCTGTTCGTGCCGCCGTTTGATGCGGCGAGCTTCGGATTGGCCTTGGGAGTGCTGGCTGCCGTGGCCCTGATAGCAAACGGAATCCCGGCGGGGCGGGCGGCGCGGGTGGATCCCATGGTGGCGCTTCGGGAGCAATAGACGCCCTCGCGGCGTCGCCTTCAGGCAGCCGCGGCTGCGGGCGCGGGCCCCGCGTCAATCAGCCGCTTGCTCACGGGGTCAATGCGGAGATTCAGACCCTCCAACGAACGGGCGCCCAGCAGCACCAGGTCCCCAGGCTGGCCGAAAACCACTTCATCCAGGGTCCGGATGCCCGCCAGGTGCACCGACGCGCCTCCGGTCCATCGGCTGAGCACGGTGCCGTCCGCCTGACGGAAGCGCCAGACCTTCACCCGTTCGATCCCCAGTGACTCGAGCAGGTCCTTTGGGAACCATGACAGCTCGGCGCCGGTGTCTACCAGGACCGACTGCAGCGCCCGTCTCTTCCCCGGCCGCGCGGGGTTCTCAATCTCAAGATCTACCCGGAAGGTCCCCATGTCGCCGAGCACGGTAACTCCTGGTGGGCCGCCGAGTAGTACCGAAAAGACGCGCCCGGTGTCAATCCCACGCGGGCCCGGTTGCCGCCAACGCCTGGCCGACGTACCTGAGGTCCGCTGATACATTACCAGCGCGTACGACTCGCTGGAGAGCCTGGCCCGATGGACGGCCCAGCGGACATCTACCTGCGGGGACTTCAAGTACTGGTCGGAGGAGCGTAGCCGGGTGAAGGCGGACGACTACCGGCGGATGATGGTCGATCAGGGGACCCGACTGGCCGTACGCCTGGGACGGAGTCGCGATCGCGATCGCACCGCTGAGGATTCCACACCTCATCTCACGCCGCCTCGATCGGCGCCTACTCCATCCCTCTGAACTGCTCGAAGCTCTGGCCGCTCGCCAGGAAGATCAACGAGCCAATGAACAGGCCCATATTGACGACGACGGCCGCGCTCACAATGGCCCAGCCCACCGCCCGCCGTTCATGGAGATGGTACGCGATGTTCAAGACGCCCGGCACAGCCAGGGGCAGATTGGGCAGCCCAAGCACCGCGAGGGTGATCGCCAGCCAGGCGTTGAGCGCCACCGTCCTCCGGTCGGGAACTGCCTCGGGAATCAGCATGGTCCGGCTGTGAAGCACCAGCCACCAGGACGGCACCGCCAGCGCCATGCCAATGGCGTAGAACGCGGGCAGCGAGCCCTCCAGCGTCCCCACCACGAGCTTGGTCGTCACGGCAAGCAGATGGCCAAAGGCCATGGTCCCGATGGTGACCCCAAAAAACAGGCTCATCGCCGCCAGGATCCGGCGGCGGGCGGTGAGGTCTGACCGGCGGTGCCGGTAGAGCAGCGTCGCGACCGCGAGCAGGGCGATGCCCAGGGACGCCGTCAGCCACTTGCTTTCGTCCACGATGAGCGCGACCAGCGCGCCGATCATGCCGTCCTCAGCAGCAGCATCACGATCCCGATGGTGCCCAACCAAAGAACCTCCGAACCTTACAGCATGCGCTCGGCGCGGGTGTAGGCGAAAGTATGCAGGATAGATCAAGCGGCCGGGCGTGCGTAGCCCCTACCCCTTGGGCCTCACGAACTCATGGCGACCGGAGCGCTTCCAAAGGCTCCACTCGGCTGGCGCGCCGGGCCGGGACCCAAATCGCCACCGCCGCCACCGTTCCCAGCACCAGCGCCGCCGTGAACAGCGTCCGTGGATCCAGCGCTTCAACCCCGAACAACAGCGTGGCGAGCAGCCGAGTGCTCGGGACCACCCCCACCAGGCCGATAGCCAGCCCAATGGTCAATGGAACGATTCCCGAGGCGAGGGTGTTGCGGACCACCGCGGTCTGAGTCGCGCCCAACGCCATCCGGATCCCGAACTCGCCGCGGCGCGCGCCGACCGAGTACGCCATGACGCCGTACACCCCCACCGCACCCAGCGCGAGCGCCAGGAACCCGAAGAAGCTGAGCACGCCCGCGAAGAAACGACGCTGCGCCATGGACTGGTCCAGCACCTCCTGAAGCGGACGCACCTCGGCGATCGGGATGTCGGCGTTGATCTCGGCGATGGCGCGCCGCGCGGGTTCCGCCAGCGATGCCGGCGGGACCGAGGTCCGGAGCATCACGTGCATGGACGCGACATGGAACTGCGTCAGCGGCAGATACATCTCGGGCCGCGGCGCCCGGTCCAGCTCGTGCTGGTGCACGTCACCCACCACGCCGATGACGCGCAACGGCCGGTTGCCGAAGAGTTGGATCTCCTTGCCCACCGCGTCTTCCCCGGGCCAAAGCTCCGCGGCCATGGTGCGATTGATCAGCACCACCCGCGGGCTCTGGGCGCCGTCGCCTGAATGGACGTCGCGCCCGGCGAGCAGGCGGGTCCCGACAGCCTGGAAATAGCCCGGTGTGACCACCCGGAAATTGGCGCTCGGCAACGGGCCGTCCGCGGGGGGCGGATGACCCTGCGCCAGATACGGAAAGGCCCAGTTGTTCCGCGTGAACGGGAGGAGATGAATGGCGCCCACCTGTTGCACACCGGGTAACGCCGCCAATCGGGTCATCACGTCCTGGTAATACCGTGGTGCGCGCGCGTTGCGGTACTGCACGTCGGGCGGAGCGAGATGGACGGCGAGCACGTGCTCAGGGTCCATGCCGGGATCCACCGCACGCAGGGCCCGCAGGCTGTTCAGCAAGAGCCCTGCTCCGGTGACCACGACCATCGCCAGCGCGATCTCGCCCGCAATGAGGACGGCGCCGATTCGGCGACCGGTCCGCGTGTGGCCGGGAGCGCGGCTCCCCGAGCCCAGATCATCCCGCAGATTGCCTGCCGTGACCCGCAGGGCGGGGAGCAGGCCAAACCCGATCACGGCGAGCAGAGACACACCCAGCGCGAAGGCCAGCACCCGCGCATCCAGGGCCACCGTGCCGGAGCGCGGGAGGCCGGAAATGTCGCTCACGTGCAGCACGGCGATGATCGCCTGCGCGAGCACGACGCCGGCCGTTCCGCCCAGGAACGCGAGGATGAGGCTCTCGGTGAGCTGCTCCCGGACCAGCCGGAGCCGCCCCGCACCCAACGCCGTCCGCACCGCGAAGTCCTGGCGGCGCTTCTCACCGCGGGCCAGCAGCAGGTTGGCCAGGTTGGCGCAGGCCAGCAGCAGGACCAGCCCCACGGCGGCGAGCAGGATCAGGAGCGGCGCT
Organism: Gemmatimonadales bacterium; assembly: GCA_036393515.1. GTDB lineage: Bacteria > Gemmatimonadota > Gemmatimonadetes > Gemmatimonadales > GWC2-71-9 > JACQHC01. The sequence continues at coordinate 5,243 of DASWGV010000063.1, forward strand.
TGGACGTCGCCTACCAACGAAACCAGCAATCCCATCGCGCCGGCGGATCGCACGGCATCCTCGTGAATGACACGGCCGTATTCGGCACGCAAGCGGGTCATGGTGGTGCGGACCTCCTCGGCCGCCCGCTCCACCGTGGCGCCGGAACGCAGGCGGCCAACGATGTGATTCACATACCATGTGCTGTCGGTGGCGACCGTCCGGCCTGAGGCCACGCTGAGGGGGATCCAAAGCTGGACGGTCTCCCCGGCGGGCACGAGCGGCGGTGTGAATCCGCGCGGCATGACCCCGACCACGGTCCGTGAGGTGTGGCCGTACCCGTCCAGTTGTATCCGCCGGCCGACGATGGACGGGTCGCTCCCGAACCGGGTTTGCCACAGGCCGTGACCCAACAGGACCACATCCGAGCCGGCCGGATCGCGGTCGCTTGGCAGCAGGGGCCGGCCCGGGGCGGGCGTGACACCGAAGACCTGGAAGAACGCTGCGTCCACCACCTGCGTGGGAATGGCGGCGGCATCTCCCTGACCGGTCAATGTGAGATCCCAAAGGGACAGCCCGGTGGACGCCTCGATGGATGGCGAGCCCGCGGCAACGGCGTCGGCCAACGCGATGTTGGCGTTCTGGCCCGGGAATAGCTCGACCAGGCCGGCCGGGTCGGCATACGGCAGCGGGCGCAGGATGACCGCGTTGACCACGGTGAAAATCGCTACCGAAGCGCCGATGCCGAGGGTCAGGGTCGTCAGGGCGATGGACGTGAAGCCGGGATCACCGGTCAGTCGCCTCAGGGCCAGCCGGATTTGCCGCACGATCGGTTCCATGGGGGTTCCTTGCTGCCGGGGGTCCGCGGATGAGGGTTAGACCCGCCGCGCCGGCGGACGGTTGCGGACGGCGCAACCCTCGATGGCGCCCCGGTGTCTACCGCTCAGGGCCGGGCTTCGCCGCCGCCCGCCGTTCCTGACCACGGGAGCTCTCATCATGCGTCACGCCATGTTCGTTCTGCTCGCCGCCGGACCCTTCGCCCTCCCCGCTCCCGGGGCCGCCCAGACGGTGGCTACTCAGATCGATCGGGTCCGCGACGGTACCGTCCGCCTGTCCTTCGACACTCGGCCCGAGATCTGCGGCGACGGCCGGTCCATTGGTGAAGACACCCCGGACGGCTTCGTGCTCTACAGCAGCTGGAACGATGGATACTCGATGCAGACCTCCGATCATTGGATGCCGGAGTGCCGGTCCGGACCACTCCGCCTGGTGGTCGTCAAGTCCGCGGGACGGGTGCACGAGCTACGGGCGGCGGTGGGCGTGGAGTGGCGGGCCCAAGCCGGTGTGACCGACCTGGGCACCGTCGCCGGGGTGGACGCCGCGACCTGGCTGCTGGACGTGGCTGCCAGAGGCGATGGGTCTATCAGCCGCATCGCCTTGCTCGCGGCCAACGCGGCCCAGGGCAGCGCCGTCGCCGACCGGGTGATCGCCATGATCCGGAATCGCGCACTCCGGAGCGACGTGCGGCAGGCGGCGATGCGTTGGGTCAACGGGATGGCCGCCCGGGAAGGCAAGGCGGACGCGGCCGACCGGGCCTTGCGCGGGGCCGCCGCCGACCAGAACGAGTACCGCGACATCCGAGACCGCGCCGTCCGCCAACTGCGGGTCACAGCGGCAAACGACGCCTTTTTGCGCGAGCTCTACAGCCGGCTCACCGATTCCGCGGTCAAGGATCGCATCATCCGGCGGATCGCCGAGGGGCGGACGCCGGAGAGCGCCGCCTGGGTGCGCGCCCTCGCGCAGAACCCCTCGGAGCGGGGTGAGCTCAGGGATCGGGCGCTCCGGCTGATGACCGAGGAGCCGTTTGAGGTTGCGGAGGTACGAGACTTGTTCTCGCGGCTCGACTCACCCGCCCTCCAGGACCGCCTGATTCGAACGGTCGCCGAGTGGGGGCGCGGGCAGGATCGGGAATGGGTGATGACCGTCGCGCGCGACACTCGCCAAGCGCTCTCGGTGAGGGACCGCGCCATCCGGGTCCTGGCGGAACGTGCCGACCGGGTGGAGCTGCGAGAGCTCTATGGCCAGTTGCACGAGGTGGAGCTGCGCGAACGGGTGCTGCGCGGTGCGGGTGACGCCGCTGGCGAGGACGGCCGCGCCTGGCTGCGATCCGTGGTCTTGGACCCCAACGAGCACCCGAACCTCCGGGATCGGGCCCTGCGGACCCTGGGTGACGCCGACCCCGGAGAGGCCCGGCGCCTGTTCGACCGGCTGGAGTCCGAGGCGCTTCAAGTTCGAGCGCTGAGGCTGGCGGCGGCGGCCCGCGACGCCGAAACACCCTCCTGGCTGGAAGGCGTGGCGATGGGCCAGAGCCACCCTCCTGGCGTCCGGGACTGGGCGTTACGCCTGCTCGGCGAGTTGGCGGTGGAGTCCGATCGCCTGGCCGACCTGTACGATCGGGCGGATCGCTCGGACCTGCGACAGCGGGTGCTGCGCCTCCTGGCGGAGCGCGCGGACGACGCCGCCGTCGAGAAACTCATCGCGGTTGCCGTGTCTGATCCCGATCCGGACGCGCGACGCTTTGCCGTACGCCGGCTCAGCGAGTCCCGCCATCCCCGGGCACGCGCCTTCCTGGAGGAGCACGCTACGCGACCGCGGTA
>DASWGV010000064.1:0-23178 GCA_036393515.1 Gemmatimonadales bacterium
TCGCGATGGAACGTCAATACGCTTTCTTTCACTGTCGTTCGCCCTGCACCAGAATGCAGCAGTGCAAGGTGGGTCGCTCCGACGACACGTCGCGCCCCGAGTGTATCAAGGGAAGCTGACGGGCTCGTTTTCGGGCCGCCACTATCGGCCGATTTGCCGCGGCACCATTTTCCCCGGATGCCAGTCACTGCCATCAAGTTCGCCAATCGGAAATCGTCGTTCGCCGCCGAGGTGAACGAGCGTGTCGAGCGCTACTTCGCTGAGCGCAGCCTGTCGGACAAGGCCAACCTTGCGATGGTCGTGAAGACGGTGGTGCTCCTGGGGATCACCTTCGGCAGCTACGCCGCGATCCTGACCAACCGGGTTCCGGCCTGGGGGATGCTGCTGCTCGCCGTCCTCATGGGCGTCGGCATGGCAGGGATCGGCTTCGCCGTCTCGCATGACGCGCTGCACGGCGCCTACACCAGGCGCCCCCGGCTCGGTCGTCTGATCGGCGGCACCTTCGACCTGCTGGGGGCCAACAGCTACATGTGGCAGATCACGCACAACGTGATCCATCACACCTACACCAACATTCAGGGGGTGGACGAGGACCTGGAGGTCTCTCCGCTGATCCGCCTCTCGCCGCGCAGCCCTTGGCGGCCGGTTCACCGGATGCAGCATTGGATGGCGTTCGTGCTGTACAGTTTCTCCACGCTGTTTTGGGTCTGGGCCAAAGACTACAAGTACTTCCTCAAGCGGGACCTGGGGCCCTACAGGGACAAGGAGCATCCGCGGGGCGAGATCGCTCTGCTCGTGGTGACCAAGGCTTTCTACTACGGCTGGTCCGTTGTGGTGCCGTTCCTGGTGGTGGAGGTGACCTGGTGGCAGTTCCTCATCGGCTACCTGGCCATGCACCTGACCGCGGGCATCATCCTGGGCGTCGTCTTCCAGCTCGCGCACGTGGTGGAGGGACCAGAGCATCCGGTTCCCGATGCGCACGGCCAGATGGACGACGCGTGGCTGATCCATCAGATGGAGACGACCTCGAACTTCGCGACCCACAACCGGCTGCTCAGCTGGTACGTCGGTGGGCTCAATCACCAGATCGAGCACCATCTGTTTCCGCGCGTCTGCAGCGTGCACTACCCGGCCATCGCGCCGCTGGTGCGCGAGGCGGCACGCACCCACGGCGTTCCGTATCACCACCAGCCCACGGTCTGGTCGGCCGTACGGTCGCATTACCGCACCCTGAAGCAGTTCGGGAATCCCGACCCGAGCGCGGCGTATGCGGCCCCATTAGCTTGAACCTTGGCACTGACCACGATGCGCGCGCAGGCGCGGAGGTGATTCTTGGGACGACCGGGACCGGCCACGCAGGCCAAACGACGCCGTGAACTCGCCAAGCAAGAGAAACGCCAGGCGAAGGAAGAACGGCGGGCGCAGCGGAAGGCGGAGAAGGCCCTGAACGGCCCCCGGGCACTCGCTCCCGGGGAGGACCCGGACCTGGCCGGGATCGTTCCGGGACCTCAGCGACCGCTCCTCTAGACACGAACGGGGTGGCGAGCGAACTCGTCACCCCGGCACGCGTTATAGCGGCGGAGGGATTCGAACCCCCGACACGCGGATTATGATTCCGCTGCTCTAACCAGCTGAGCTACGCCGCCACAAACTTCCACCATCCCCAACCGGCCCCGGGTGGCAGCCCCGCCCTCCCCCGCTCCACCCGCCGCAGAGCGGCACGGGTTTCTCTGCCGCTGTGCCGCTGTGCCGACCATCGAACTCTAGCCAGCACCCAACCCGCCCTCAAGGCTTCACGGTTTCCACGCGATACAGAATCTCCCCCGGCCGCAGCATCCCGAAGGCCTCCCGCGCCACCCGCTCCTGCGTCACCGGATCCCGCTCCAGCGCCTCGGCCTCCTTCTGCAGGCTGTCAATCTCGGTCATGAGCCGCTCCACCGCTGCTCGCTCCTCCCGCACCTGCCGCGTGAGCTGCCACCAGTCCAGCGTGCCGTACTCGCCCCCGGCAAACCCAAACCCCACTCCACCCAGGACCAGCACCACCCCTGCCACCCGCGTGCGACTCACAACCCGTACAGGTGTCGCCCCGGGTAGCTGGCGTACTCACCCAGTTCTTCCGCGATGCGGAGCAACTGGTTGTATTTCGCCACCCGGTCGGTCCGCGACGCGCTCCCAGTCTTGATCTGTCCCGCCCCGGTCGCAACGGCGAGGTCCGCGATGAAGGTGTCCTCGGTCTCCCCCGAACGGTGGGAGATCACCGTGCCGTATCCGCTGGTCCGGGCCAGGTCAATGCATTGGAGCGTCTCGGTGAGCGTTCCGATCTGATTGACCTTGATCAGGATGGCGTTGGCGACGCCCCCTTCGATCCCCTTCCCCAGCCGATCCACGTTGGTGACAAACACGTCGTCGCCCACCAGTTGGACCCGCTCCCCCAGCGCCCGGGTCAGCGCTTTCCATCCGACCCAATCATCCTCGGCCAGACCGTCTTCGATGGACACGATGGGATACTTGGTGATCCAGCTCTCGTACAACCGCACCATTTCGTCGGCCGAGCGTCGAGAGCCGTCGCCCTTCTTGAAGACGTACTGACCCTGTTCGTAGAACTCGCTCGCGGCGGGATCCAGCGCGATGGCCACATCGGACCCGGGTTGGTAGCCGGCGGCCTCAATGGCCGATACCACCGCGTCGAGCGCCGCCTCGTTGGATGGCAGCATGGGGGCAAACCCGCCCTCGTCGCCCACCGCGGTGGAAAGCCCGCGGCTGCTCAGCACTTTCTTCAGCGCGTGAAACACCTCGACACCCATGCGCAAGCCTTCGGCGAAGCTCGACGCGCCCACCGGCACCACCATGAACTCCTGCGCATCCACGTTATTGGAGGCGTGGGCGCCGCCGTTCAAGATGTTCATCATCGGCACCGGCAGCACGTGTGCCAGCGGTCCGCCCAGGTAGCGATACAGGGGCATGCCCGCGTCCGCCGCGCCGGCCCGGGCCACCGCCAAGGACACCGACAGGATCGCGTTGGCGCCGAGATTCCCTTTGTTCGGCGTGCCGTCGAGATCGAGCATCTCGCTGTCCACGCCCATCTGATCACCGGCGCTCATGCCCTCAAGCCGCGGTCCAATGGTCTCGTTGACGTTCCGCACCGCTTCCAGCACACCCTTACCGAGGTAGCGCTTGGGATCGCTGTCGCGCAGTTCCACCGCCTCGTGCTCCCCGGTAGAAGCACCGCTGGGAACGGCGGCGCGCCCGGTGACGCCGCTCGAGAGGGCGATCTCGGTCTCCACGGTGGGATTGCCCCGTGAGTCCAGGATCTCGCGGGCGTGCACTTCGATGATGGTGGTCATGGGCGGCGGAACCTACGCGACCATTTTCGCGGCGTCAACGCGCAGTTCTTCGATGGCCCGGCGCGTCTGGTCCATCAGCTGCTCGCGATCGTCGTAGGTGAGCCCGGCCGTCGGAATCGGTTGCCCGAAAAATAACGCGATGGGATGCGGCGCCAGCCTGCGCGAGCCCTTGCGCATGAGCGTGAACGTTCCGGCGCAATACGCCGGCACGACCGGCACGCCCGCCGCGATGGCCAGAACGAAGGGGCCCTTCTTGAACGGAATCAACTCGCCGGTGCGGCTGCGGGTCCCTTCCGGGAACACCACCGCGGAGAGCCCCTGGCGGATGGTGACGGCCGCTTCTTCGTAGGCCTCGAAGGCCGCCTGCCGATTCTGCCGATCGATGTAGATGTGACCGGCGGCGCGCATGGCGGCCCCGAGCAACGGCACGCTCGCCAACTCCTTCTTGGCCACGAACCGCACCGACCCGGGCAGCGCGGCGAGCACCAGAAAGATGTCGAACATGGACTGGTGATTGGACGCGAACACCACCGGCTGCCCCTGGGGCACGCGCTCCAACCCGTGCAGACGGTAGCGCACACCCGACGCGCGGAGGGCGTCCCGCGCCCAGTTTCGCGCGGCCATGTCGTACACCCCACCCGGCACGTGCGGGACGCGGAGGAGGCCGGCGACCAACGCCTTGGTCCCGTTCCACACGGTGCTCAAGAAGAGGACCACGAAAAACCACAGCGTCCGAACCATCTGCGTCAGCCCGCGCGTCCGCGTGATCAGCGGCTCAGAAGTGGCGATAGCTCTCGGGCACCCACACCCGGGTCTCATCGCGCAGTAATCGCACGCCCTGAGCCTGATCCGCTCGCCCCACCCGCGTGAGGGGGATCCCGAACCGCGCCGCGAACTCGACAGCGTCATTGTCGTCGAGCCCCGGCGGAAACGCGGCCAGCAGCTCGTATTCCTCGCCGCCGGCCAACGCCATATCCGCTGTCTCCGCCGAGGGGTGCAGGGGCACGGCATCCACGTCAATGGTCCATCCCACGTGGGACGCCGCGGCGAGGTGCCCCGCATCCGGCACCAGGCCGTCGGACAGATCGATCAGGGCGCGGGCCCCATGGTCCCGGAGCCAGTGTCCCTCACGCACCCGCGGCACGGGGTGCACAAAGCGCTCCCGGGCCGCCCGGTCCGGCTCGGCCCGCGCGTTCCAGGCGGCCAACGCCGCGAAGGGGCCCCCCAGTCGACCGGTGACCCAAAGCTCGTCACCCGGCTTGGCCCCGCTACGAAGCACCGGTGCTGCGGCGAGCCGCCCAACCACGCACACATCGAGGATCACGCACGCCGCCCGCACCAGGTCCCCTCCCCACACCCGCGCCCCTACGGCAGCCGCGGCGGCCCCAACGCCCTCCATCAGGTCCGTCACGTGCTCCGCCGGCCACTCCGCAGGGACGCCAACGCTGGCCAGCACTCCCAGCGGATCGGCCGCCACCGCCGCCAGGTCCGACAGCGCCGCGCTGGCCGCCCGCCAGCCAATCTCCACGGGCGTCATCCAGCCGATCTGGAAATGCGTGCCCTCGGTCGAGAGATCCACCGAGAAAGCGAGTCGCTCACCGCCGATCTCCAGAAACGCGCAGTCCTCGCCCGCCCCGGCCACGCGGTCCCCCAACCGCCCCCAGATAGCCCGGATCCGATCGAATTCCTCACCAGGCCCCAGCTGGGCGGGAACGCGGACCCCCGTCATATCAGTTGCGGCGGTTCCAACTCCAGCAACACGGGAGGGCTGATCTGCCCCGGCTCCGCCCACCTCCGCCACAGCGCCGGCAGCGCCGCCAAGACATCCGCGGGCCGCGTCCCCCGAACCGTGAGCTGCTCCGCCGCCAGCTCAGCCCCACGGCCCAGCACGTGGGCGCCGAGGGCCGCCGCCTGAGCGGGCGGCACGCCGCGCGCCAGGAAGGCGCCGACAAACCCGGCCAGGAGATCGCCGCTCCCCCCCGTCGCGAGCGCGGGATTGCCGGAGGCCGTCACCAGCGACGTGCCCTCCGGCGCGGCAACGATGGTCGGAATCCCCTTCAATAAAAGGGCGGACGAGACGGACTGGACGGACAGGGCGGACACGAGACTGGCCAGGGCGTGGTGGCACGCGGCAAAGCGATCGGCATCCAGGCTCTTGGCGAGTTTCGGGAAGGCGACCCGGAACTCGCCCTCATGTGGCGTGAGGACGCGCGGGGCGGGACCCCGTGCGAGAACGTCGAGCCCGGCGTGCAGGGCATCCGCGTCGAGCACCACCGGTACCCGGGCCCGCTCCAGCACGGCGCCCACAAACGGGGCACGTTCGGGACCGCGCCCCAGGCCGGGGCCCAGCACGATGGCGTCCGCCCACTCTATCGCCTGCGCCACCGCCGGCTCCGGGACGGGGCCCAGCGCCGTCGGAATAGTGAGCATGTCGGGAGACGCGGCCTGGGCGGCAGCCACGCTGGCGGGATGCGCGGCCAACTTCACCAGGCCCGCGCCCGCCTCCAGCGCCGCCCGCGCCGCGTGGAGCGCCGCACCCGCCATCCCCTGGTCCCCGCCCACCACCAGGACCCGGCCCCGTCGCCCCTTGTGCATGTCCAAATCGAACCCGGGAAGGAGAGCCCGAGCGCGCGCGTCGTCCACGAAGACCGGCCAGGAAGGATCCGGCGGCGGGAATCCGATGTCCACCACGATGACCTTGCCACACCAGGCCCGGCCCAGCAGGTGGCCCCGCCTCAAGCCCCCAAAGGTGACGGTGAGTGCCGCTTGGCAGGCCTCGTGAGCCGCGCCGGTGGAGAGGTCCAGACCGGTCGGCCCGTCCACGCACGCGATGGGAGCACCGTGCGCCGTGAGCCGCCGCACCAGCTGGAGGATTCCGGCACGTGGCGTGCCGGTTGCCCCGGTGCCGAGCAGGGCATCCACCAGCACGCCGCAGTCGGGCCACGGTTCGTCGGCGTCCACCAGCGCCACGCCGCTCGCCAGCGCCAGCGCCCGGTTGGCCGCGCAGTCCGGCGATCGCTTGCCGGCCGTCTCCGCCGCCCAGACCGGGACACCGGCCGCGGCGAGCGCGCGGGACAGCACCCACCCGTCGCCGCCGTTGTTCCCGTGACCGGTCGCGACCAGGACGCCATGACCCAGCGCCTGCCCGAACTCTCGCGCCACGACGTGTGCGGCCGCCCGGCCCGCGGACTCCATCAGCACGCGCCCTGGGATGTTCGCGGTGACCCGCGCCCGTTCGTCCCAGGCGGCGGCCTGGCCCGCGTCCACGACGGGAATGACGCTCACGTCACTTGAAGCTTTGCCCGATGGTCCGCCCGAGCGAGATCTCGCCGTTGTCAATCCGAAGGTTGAAACCGCACTCCGGATGGGTGCACACCCATGCCTTGTAGGTGATCGGAGCCCCGTCCCGTCCGTAGTCCGAGAGTGGAATCAGAAACCCCTTCCCGCATTTCTGACAGGCAGGCCAGTCGTGACCCTCCATAACTACCCCCTTCCCCGAATCCGTCCTCCACAACCTCCGCTACGCGGTCGCCTCCGATCCTCGCATGCCCGACCATGGATAGCCGGCGTCGAACGCCTGCGCAAAATCGAACACGTCGTCGAAGTCTTCGAGGCGGTCACTCGGCTGCCGAATCAGCAAACCGGCCTCGATCAACACGTACACAATGCGACCGAAGTCCTCCGTGCGATCCACCCCCCAAAAGGCGAGCACCGTACGCGAGGTGAGCCCAAATTGCTCCAGCGCGAAGTCGCGGCAGGCCAGCGCCAGCTCGCGCCCGGCCACGTGCCCCCGCGCGCCCGCTTTCCGGTGGTGGAACTCCAACGCCGCCAACACGAAGAGGTAGGCTCGTTCATGGTAACGCCCGTCGAGCGCCTTGATGCGCTCGGCGATGGTCTGGGACAAGACGAGGTCGTTCATAGCATCAGAGATAGTCTACGGTCTCACCGACCTCCAGCAAGGGGCGCGGGAGGGGCGCTGCCCGCGTACAGCGGAAAGGCCGCCGCCAGGTCTTTGACTTGGACCGCGACGCTTTTGAGCACCCCCTCACGCCCAACCGCCGTCAGCGCCGTGTCAATCAGCGTCCCGATCGAGCGCATCTCCGCCTCGCCCATGCCACGGGTGGTGAGCGCGGGCGTGCCCAACCGGATCCCGCTGGTCACGAACGGCGATTCGGGATCGTTGGGTATGGCGTTCTTGTTCACCGTGATGCCCACCTGCCCCAGGGCCGCCTCGGCAGTCTTCCCGGTCAGCTTCTTGGGCCGGAGATCCACCAGGAGCAAGTGCGTATCCGTGCCCCCGCTCACCAGCCGGTATCCGCGTTCCCGCAGCGTCTCGCCCAGGACCACGGCGTTCCGCACCACCTGGCGGGCGTACACCCGGAACGCGGGCTGAAGCGCCTCGCCAAAAGCCACCGCCTTGGCGGCGATCACGTGCTCCAGCGGCCCGCCCTGGGTGCCGGGGAAAATCTGTTTGTCCACCGCCTTGGCCAGCGCCGCGCGGCACAGGATGAACCCGCCGCGCGGGCCACGCAGCGTCTTGTGCGTCGTGCTCGTGACCACGTCCGCGTGTTGCACGGGCGACGGATACACCCCACCCGCGACCAATCCCGCCACGTGGGCCATGTCCACCACCAGCGTCGCCTCGACCTCGCGAGCGATGCCGGCGAATCCGGCGAAATCAATGATCCGGGGATAGGCACTGGCACCCGCGACAATGAGTCTAGGCCGCTCGCGTCGGGCGATGTCGCGAAGCTGGTCCAGGTCGATCAACTGGGTGTCGTCACGCACGCCGTATCCGACCACGCGAAACAGCCGCCCACTGGCACTCACCGATGCCCCGTGGGTGAGGTGTCCGCCGTGAGCCAACGTCATGCCCATGAGCGCGTCACCCGGGCTCGCGACCGCGAGATACGCCGCGAGGTTGGCCTGCGTGCCACTGTGGGGTTGCACGTTGGCGTGGTCGCCGCCGAAGAGCTCGAGCGCCCGGGCAATGGCCAGCCGCTCCACTTCGTCCACCACTTCGCACCCGCCGTAGTACCGCTTCCCTGGATAGCCTTCGGCGTACTTGTTGGTGAGCGCCGTGCCCACCGCTTCCAGAACCGCGCGCGACGCAAAGTTCTCGCTGGCAATCAGCTCCAGGCCGTCCTCCTGGCGCGCCACCTCTCGCTGCACCAGGTCGTGGACGGACGGGTCGGCTTCCTCCAGAGATCGCAGGATGTCGCTCACCGTAGGCTGGTTCCTTTCCGCGCCGCCCGGGCCTCGGCGATGCGTCGCTCGGCCAGCCGATCGGCCGCGACGTACGTCGGGATGCCCTCGTCACGCGCCATCGTCAGCAGGTGCATGACCGTGTGGTAGATCTCGGACGCCTTGGCCAGGGCCCACCAACGGTCCTTGCCGGCGAGCTCGGCCCCGACATTGATCAGCCCGCCGCCGCTGATCACATAGTCGGGAGCATAGGTGATCCCCCGTTGCTCCAGCAAGTCACCGTGGTGCGGTTCGACCAGCTGGATCGCATGATCCCGCGATGGCCGGCCGCGGGATCGTGGAAGAAGCTCACTTGCTCCACGCCGCCGGCGCTTTGCCCTAGGGCTGGAGCGCCCGCGCGATGAGGATGCGCTGGACTTCCGAGGTCCCTTCATAGATCTCCGTCACCTTGGCATCCCGGAACAGCCGCTCCACGGGGTAATCCCGCATATAGCCGTAGCCCCCGAACACCTGGACCGCCTGGGTCGTCACCCACATGGCCGTCTCCGACGCGAAGAGCTTGGCCATGCTGGCAGCGGTGCCGAACGCCTCACCTCGCATCCGCGTGCGCGCCCCTTCGTGTACCAGGGCCCGCGCGGCCGCGATACGCGTGGCCATGTCAGCCAGCTTGAACTGGACGGCCTGGAAGTCCCGGATCGGTCGATCGAACTGGCGCCGCTCCCCGGCATACCGCACAGCCGCATCCAGCGCGGCGCGCGCGATGCCCACGGCCTGGGCGCCCACGCCCAGCCGCCCGCTGTTCAGCGCGCCCAGCGCGTAGCGGAGACCGGCACCTTGCTCGCCCAGCAGATGGTCGGCCGGGAGCCGTACGTCTTGCAGCACCAGCCCGGTGGTACGGGAGGCCCGGAGACCCAACTTGTCTTCGGCTTTGCCGGGGGACACGCCGGGAACCGACGCCGGCACGATGAACGTGGAGATGCCCCGAGATCCGCTCCGCGTCTCCGGCGAGTCCGTTCGCACCGTGACGAAGATGACGTCCGCCACGTCACCGCTGGTCACCCAGGCCTTGGTGCCATTCAACACCCAGGCATCTCCCTCCAGTCGCGCCTCGGCGCGTACGGCCGACGCGTCCGACCCGCTCTCAGCCTCCGACAGGGAGAACGCGGCCAGCAGCTCGCCCCGCGCCATCGGCCTGAGCCAGCGCTGTTTTTGCGCCTCCGTCCCATGATCCATCAGCAGCGTGCACCCCAATGAGTTGTGCACGCCAAGGGCGATGGACACGCTCGCGTCCGCCGCGGCGATTTCCTCCAGCACCATCACGTAGGTCAGGGCATCAAGCCCCAGCCCATCGTAGCTTTCCGGCACCAGCAGGCCGAGAAACCCTAGCTCGCCCAAGTGCCGCATCACCTCCGGTGGATACCGGCGCGCCTGGTCCCACTCGGCGGCGTGAGGCGCCAACTCGCGGGTGGCGAACTCGCGGGCCAGCGCCACAATCTCACGGCGCTGCTCCTCGACGTCCGGACTCAGCTCAAGCGTAGACATGAAAGCCGTGGCCGGTTTTTCGGCCCAGGCGCCCCGCGGCCACCATCTTTCGGAGCAACGGACACGGTCGGTACTTGTCGTCCCCCAGCCCGCGATGCAGCACCTCGAGAATGGCCAGACACACGTCCAGTCCGATCAGGTCCGCCAGCGCCAACGGCCCCATGGGGTGATTCATGCCCAGCTTCATGACGGTGTCCACCGCCTCGGCCGTCGCCACGCCCTCCATCACGCAATAGACGGCCTCGTTGATCATGGGCATCAGCACGCGATTGGACACGAAACCCGGATAGTCGGCGACCTCGACCGGAGTCTTCCCCAGCGCCCTCGCTGTTTCCATCACCAGGGCGACCACCGCACCATCCGTGCGCACGCCGCGAATCACCTCCACCAGCGGTATCACGGGGACCGGGTTCATGAAGTGCATGCCGATCACCCGTTCGGGCCGCGCGGTGCGCGCCGCGATTTCCGTGATCGAAATGGACGACGTGTTGGTGGCCAGCACGGCCGCGCGGGCGGCCCGCCGGTCCAGATCCGCGAAGAGCTGGTACTTGACGGCGGGGTTCTCGGTGGCCGCTTCCACCACGAAATCCACGTCCCCGGCCCCATCTAAGGTGGTAGACGTCCTAAGGCGGACGCGCGCGGCGTCGCGCGCCGCGGCCGTGAGCGAGCCCTTTTTCACCTGCCGCTCCATGTTGCGCTCTACCGTCTCCACGCCGGATTGCAGCGCCGCCGAAGATACGTCCGCCAGGACCACGTTCCATCCGGCCAGCGCGAACACGTGCGCGATGCCGTTGCCCATGGTCCCCGCCCCAACGACCAGCACGCGCTTCACCCGGCTGCCTCCCGCGCCTCACCACGAGACCGGGACACCAGCCACACCAATCCTCCCCCGAGCGCGAGGGAAGCCGCCACCCCACCCTCGGGCCCGAAGGAAGCGCCCGTCATCCACGCGGCGCCGCCGCCATAGTGAACGGCCGGAAGGTCGAACGCGATGCCGCTCACCGGCGCGTCGGCGACGACCAGCCCACCGTTCCACGACGCGTGCAGACCCCATGCCGCGGTCAGCGCACCCCTGCTCAGGAACGCGACCGACAGGACCACGGACGCAAGCAGAATGTTGCCAAGGCCCAATGGCGTGACCTCCGGGTTGCGCGCGTGCAACAGCGCGAACATCACGGACAGGACGCTCACGGCCCCGACCGGCCCAAAGGCCCGAGCCAGGGTGGCAAGTGGGAACCCCCGGAACAGCAGCTCCTCCGCCAGGGCGGCCAGGCCAATGCCCGCCAGCACCGCCACCAGCGCGACCAGGTACGCTCCCACGTCCCCTCCCGGAATGCTCCACCGCGCGCCCGCAACCACGGCCACTAGAAGCGCGGCCACCGCCATCCCCGCGCCCGCCACGAGGCCCACACCCACGCCGCGCGCGGAATGCCTCCACCCCGGCCACCCGGCGGCCGCCGGATCCCGCCGGTACCAGGCGACCGCCACGGTGGCGAACGCCGCGCCGAGGACCAGGGGCGGCGTGGTCGTGAAGACCTCCAGACGGCCGGAGAGGTGGAGCGAGGGGAGCAACCATGCGGCGACGCCGGTCGCGGCGACAGCCAGCGCGTAGAATCCCAACACCCAACTCACCGCGCGCACTCGCTCAACCGGACTGGACACCAACAAAAAGCGCGCCGTTTAGAGGCGCGCCCGCAGGGTGGGTGCAAAGCGGCGTACCAGCAGCAGCGCCACAGCGAGCTTCACCGCATCCATCGCCAGAAACGGAGCCGAGCCGAACCGAGCCGCGAACGCCCAGTCCCCGTTACCGATGGCGGCGAGCTGCGCCATGCCACCCACGTGCACGGCCGCGAGACCGGCCAGGAGTCCCAGCGCGGTCCGGCCCCAGCGGCGCCCGTCGCCGGCCAGCAGCCCCGCCAACGCCGCGGCCACGGGAAACGCCAGGAGGTAGCCCCCCGTGGGACCCAGCAAGCGCGCCAGACCGGGCGCACCACCCGGGGCAAAGACCGGCAGCCCGGCCAGCCCCAGCCCGAGATAGGTCACCATGCTGGCCGCCCCAAGACGGGGCCCCAGCAACAGGCCGACCACAAGGACCGCCGGGACCTGGAGCGTGAGCGGCACCACCGTGCCCGGGAGCGGAACCGCGGCCTGCGCGCTGAGCGCCACCACCAGCGCCCCGGCCAGCACCGCCACGGCGCGCCGGAGGACCACCGCCGGAGTGAATGTCAGAGTCGCCGAATGGGTTTGGTTCATGCCGCCCGCTCCACGCTGAGAGCCACCGCGTTGCCGCCACCCAGGCACAGCGTCGCGAGGCCGGTCGCGACGTTGCGTTGTTTCATGGCATGGAGGAGCGTGGTGAGCACCCGAGCGCCGCTCGCGCCAATGGGATGCCCCAGCGCCACCGCGCCGCCGTGGACGTTGACCCGGTCCCAATCCCAGCCCAACGCGCGCCCGTCGGCTAATGCCTGGACCGCAAACGCCTCGTTGGCCTCAATGAGATCGTAATCCCCGATAGCGGTGCCCGCCTTGGCCATGAGGTTGCGGACCGCCACGATGGGCGCAAAGAACAGGTCCCGGGGCTCTCCTCCTCCCGTCGCGTAGGCGGTGATGGTCGCCAGCGGGGTCAGCCCATGCGCCCGGGCAAAGGCGAGCGAAGCGACCACGGTGGCCGCGGCGCCGTCGTTCAAGCCCGGGGCGTTCCCCGGAGTCACCGATCCGTCCTTCTCGAAGGAAGGCCTGAGAGCGGCCAGCGTCTGAAGGGTCGAGTCCTTGCGCGGGCACTCGTCCTTCTCGATCGCCGTGGTGCCCTTTCTCCCAGCAATCTCAACCACCACGATCTCGGCCCTGAAGTGACACGCTTCCATGGCGGCGACTGCCTTCTGGTGACTGGCGAGAGCGAAGCGGTCCTGGTCCTCGCGCGACACGCCCGCCTTCCTGGCGGTGTACTCGGCCAGGTTGCCCATGTGCTGGTTGGAGAACGAATCCCACAGGCCATCGCGGATCATGCCGTCCACCAGGGATTGGTCCCCGGCCTTGATCCCCGTGCGCATCCCGGACAGGTAATGAGGAGCGTTCGACATGGACTCCATACCCCCAGCGATCACGCACTGGGCGTCGCCGGCCTTGACCGCCTGCGCCGCGAGCATCACCGCCTTCAGGCCGGAACCGCAGACCTTGTTCACGGTGAGGCTCGGGATGGCGCCGGGGAGTCCGGCGTGAATCGCGGCCTGCCGGGCCGGGGCCTGACCCACCCCCCCCTGCAACACGTTGCCCATGATCACTTCGTCAATGACGGCCCCATCCACCCCGGCGCGGAGCACCGCCTCGCGGATGACGATGGCCCCGAGCTGCGGCGCGGGGAGCGGCGCCAACCCGCCGAGGTACTTCCCGATGGGGGTGCGCACCGCCGAGAGAAGGACGGGCGTGGCTTCTGGAGACATCGGATTCGCTCAGTGCGCCGTTATCAGTTTATCAACCTAATCACTTTAGGGCACCAACGCCCGTGACGCGATATCGCGCTGGAGCCGTTCGACAAACGCGGCGACCGGCACAATCTCCTGCTTCTTCCCCGCTCCCCGTACCCGGACCGCGACCGTCCCCTGGTCCACCTCTCGCTGGCCGACGACGGCCATGTACGGGACCTTCATGACCTCGCCATCGCGGATACGGTAGTTGAGGGTCTCGTTCCGCTCGTCCAGCATTGAGCGGATGCCCGCGTCGCGGAGCCGCTGGTGGACCTGGCGCGCCGCTTCCATCTGACCCTCCGCAATCGGCAGCACCCGCACTTGCTCCGGGGAAAGCCACGGCGGGAAGGCGCCCGCGAAGTGCTCGATCAGGAGCCCCACGAATCGCTCCACCGTCCCGAAGATGGCCCGGTGCATCATCACGGGACGATGCGGCCGATTGTCCGACCCGGTGTACTCCAGCTGAAACCGCTCCGGCAGCTCATAATCCAGCTGGAGCGTGGTGCCCTGCCATTCACGCCCAATGGCGTCGCGCACCTTCACGTCGATCTTGGGTCCGTAGAACGCTCCGCCCCCCACGTCCATTCCGTAGGTGAGCCCCCGCCGATCCAGCGCCCGCGCCAGGGCCTTCTCGGCGGTCTCCCACTGCTCGTCGCTCCCCAGTTTCTTCGCCGGACGGGTAGCCAGATCCATCCGGTACGCCAGCCCAAAGACTTTGCCCAGCACGTACTCGGTGAGGTCCAGCATCCCGAAGATTTCGTCTTCGATCTGGTCGTCGCGGCAGAAGATGTGGGCGTCGTCCATGGTGAGCCCGCGCACCCGGAGCAGCCCGTGTAGCGCGCCGGACAGCTCGTTGCGGTAGACGTTGGCCACCTCGGCCAGGCGGATGGGGAGGTCCCGATACGACCGCTGATGGGAGGCGTACACCAGGATGTGCATAGGGCAATTCATCGGCTTGACCCGATAGCGCACCTCGTCGGAATCACCCGCCGCGGCCGCCATGGCCGGGTACTGGTTGTGCTCATACAGCGGCAAGTGCCCGGAGCGATGAAACAGCTGCTCCCGGGTCACGTGCGGCGTGTACACCAGGTCGTAGCCCCGTTTGAGGACTTCGTCCTCGATCAACCGCCGGAGCTGAAACTGGATCACGGCGCCTTTGGGGTGCCACAGGATGAGCCCGGGACCCACGTCGTCCTGAATGCTGAACAGGTCCAGCTGCCGGCCCAGCGCGCGGTGGTCGCGTTTTTCGGCTTCTTCGCGCCGCCGCAGGTCGGCCTCCAGCGCCTCCTTGGTGAAGTACGCCGTGCCGTAGATCCGCTGGAGCATCTGTCGCCGGGAGTCGCCGCGCCAATAGGCCCCGGCCCCGTGCAGCAGCTTGAAGTGCTTTACCCGACCCGTGCTCGGCACGTGGGGGCCGCGGCACAGGTCCACAAACGGCCCGTCGGTGTAGACGGTGATCACCTCATCGTCCCCCAGCTCCTCCAGGCGCTCAAGCTTCAGGGGATCGTCCCGGAAGCGCCGCCGGGCCTCTTCCCGCGACACTTCCTCGCGCTGAAACGGATAATCCGCTTGGGCGACCTCACGCATCCGTTCATCGATCCGCTGGAGGTCCTCGGGTGTGAACGGACGGGGAACGTCGAAGTCGTAGTAAAACCCGTCGTCAATCGCCGGCCCGAAGCCGATGGCCGCTTCCGGAAACAGCTGGCGGACGGCCGTCGCCAATACGTGGGCCGACGAGTGCCGCAGCACGGCCAGTGCGTCGGGAGCGGCATCCGTGAGGATCTCGAACTCGGCGTCCGCCGTCAGGGGGCGCGCGAGATCTCGAATCTCGCCGTTCACCCGTGCGGCGACGGCGGCCCGCGCCAGTCGCGGTCCGATCTGTTCGGCGACTGCTCGCGCGGTCGTGTCGGCGGGGACCGTTCGCTCGGATCGGTCCGGCAAGGTCAATCGAATCGTTTTCGTCATGGTCAAGAGGCGATGGTCCACCAGGGCGGGCGCGGGGCCCACACCTGCCATACCCAGGTTTCCCGCTGGCCCTTATAATACCTCCTAAATGCTGGCGCCGCTTGACGCTAGCGCCATTCCAACCGGTTCGAGCACAAGGAGCCACGGTGGGCGAGCACCGACGCGATGGAGGTCTGTTCGGGATCGCCCTGGCCGCCGCCGCCGGGTTCGGCATTGGGCTGGCGGGCGGGCTGGTGGCCGGGGAGCTGCTCGGCGACGTCAACGCCCAGCGGATGCGTCACCTGGTCCGCCGGTTCGGCGCCGAGCCCTCCGTGCCCCGAACGCCCGCCGACATCGAGCGTGCCGTGACGGAAGCGCTGGCCGCCTCGCCGGACACCCAGGGCCTGCCCATTCGGGCGCGCGCCATTGACGACGGCTTGGTCGAGCTCACGGGCCGCGCCCCCACGGAAGACCTGCGCCTGAAGGCCGGCGAGATCGCGCGCCAGGCCACGGGCGGGGACGTCGTGGTGAACCGGATCCTGGTGCGCGAAGGCGCGCGAGCCTAACACGTGCCGGTGGTGAAAACGTCGCTTCCCCCCCAGTACGATCCAGCCGCGGTCGAAGCCGCGGTCTACCGCCGCTGGCTGGACGCCGGCGTGTTCACCGCCGACGCGGCCTCCACCAGGGCGCCGTACGTCATCGTCATGCCGCCGCCGAACATCACGGACATCCTGCACATGGGCCACGGGCTCAACAATGCCCTTCAGGACGTCCTGATCCGGTTTGAGCGCATGCGCGGCCGCGAGGTGCTCTGGCTTCCCGGGACCGACCACGCCGCCATCGCAACGCAGAACGTTGTGGAACGCCAGTTGGCGAAAGAGGGCACCAGCCGTCAGGCGGTGGGACGCGAGGCCTTCCTTCAGCGCGTGGAGCGGTATCAACAAGAAAAGGGCGGGATCATTCTGGACCAGCTCAAGGCCTTGGGCGCCTCCTGCGACTGGACCCGTACGCGCTTCACCATGGACCCGCAGTACTCGCGATCCGTCCGCCACACGTTCGTGGCGCTGTACCAGGACCAACTGATCTATCGCGGCCACCGCGTGATCCACTGGTGTCCCCGGTGTCTGACGTCGCTCTCCGACGAAGAAGCGGAATTCCAGGAGACGGATGGGAAGCTCTACCACGTGCGGTATCCGATGGCCCGAACGGGGGCATCGGCGGTTTCTGATGCCCATGCCGCTGTCGTTGTGGCCACCACTCGCCCCGAGACCATGTTCGGCGACGTCGCCGTGGTCTATCATCCTGGCGACCAGCGCTACCACGGCCTGGACGGGCAGACGGTCCAAATCCCGCTGTCTGGAACTGTGATCCCGGTCAAAACGCACCCGGCCGTGGAACGGGACTTTGGCACCGGGATGCTCAAGGTGACGCCCGCCCATGACGCCAATGACTTTGAGATCGCGGGCGGACTCCAGACTCCGCCAACCTCCTCCGGACCCGATGCCCCCGTGATCCTGACGGAAGACGGCCGCATGGCAGACGTGCCGAGGGTCCCGGTGGAGTTCCGGGGGTTGGACCGCTTCGAGGCCCGCAAGCGCATCGTGCAGCGCCTGGAGGCGGCCGGGCACCTGGCCAAGGTTGAGGCGCACCGGCATGCGGTGCGTCACTGCTACCGCTGCCGCACGGTGGTCGAGCCGCGCTTGTCCGACCAATGGTTCGTCCGAATGAAGCCCATGGCCGACCGAGCGCTGGCGGAGTACCGCAGGGGACGGCTGCGGTTGATTCCGGAGCGATGGGGGGCGGTCTACGAACGGTGGCTGTCGGAAATCCGGGACTGGAACATCTCACGGCAGATCTGGTTCGGCCATCGGATTCCCGCCTGGTATTGCGACGGCGGCCACATCACGGTCGCGGAAGTGGACCCGTCCGCCTGTGGGACCTGCGGCCGGCCGGTCCGCCAGGACGACGACGTGCTGGACACGTGGTTTTCGTCCGGCCTCTGGCCGTTCGCGACGCTGGGGTGGCCCGAGCACACCAGAGACCTGGAGCGGTTCTACCCGGGCCACACGCTGGTCACCGGGCCGGACATCATTTTCTTCTGGGTCGCCCGGATGGTCATGCTGGGGTACCACTTCAACGGCGAGCGTCCCTTCGAGACGGTTCTGCTGAACGGCATTGTGCGCGACGCCCAGCACCGCCGGATGTCCAAGTCGGTGGGCAACGGGATTGATCCCGTCCAGGTGATCTCCGCGTATGGAGCGGACGCCCTGCGATTTACGGTGGTGGCGGCAGCGCCGGTGGGCACCGATATCATTCTGGACCACCAGGACCTCGAAACCACTTTCGCGCCCGGCCGCAATTTCGCCAACAAGCTCTGGAACGCCGGCCGGTTCATTCTCTCGCACGTTGACGGCGCCTCGCCGCCGGCGCCGGACCCCTTGACCGGGCCTGAGTTGGCCGACCGCTGGGTCCTGTCGCGATGCCAGCGGGTGATCGCCGCCGTCACCGAAGCATGCGAGCGGTTCCGCGTGAACGACGCCGCCACGGAGATCTATCAGTTTGTCTGGCACGACCTAGCCGATTGGTACGTGGAGCAAGTGAAGCCGCGGCTCACCGGCTCGCGCCCGGGAGGCGACGTGGCGCGCCGCATTCTGGCCCAGGTGTTCGAGACCGCCCTGCGCCTGCTCCACCCGGTGATGCCCTTCGTGACCGAGGAATTGTGGCAGCATTTGCCCCGTCGGGCCGACCGGACGGATCATGCGGGCCTGCTTGCCCAGGCGGCGTGGCCCGCCGCCGATCCCGGCCTGATCGATCCGGAAGCCGAACAGCGATTTGCTCAGGTCCAGGCGCTGGTGAAGGCCGTCCGCGCCATCCGCGCAGAGTACGGCGTTGATCCCGGCCGGTCGGTCCGGGCGGCCGTGGAGCCGGTGAGCCCGGCCGCCTCCGCCGCCTTCGCCGCCGAGCGGCAGACCATTGAGCATCTGGCCAAGATCAGCCGTCTGGCAATCAATGGCGCCCAGCCCGTTGAGGTGGGCGCGCACGCAGTGCTGGACGACGGATCCACCGTGTTCGTCCCCATGGGCGACGCCATTGACGTGGCGCGGGAGTGCGACCGGCTGGGCCGTGAAGGGGAGCGGCTGGAGCGCCAACTGGAAGGACTCGCGGCCAAGCTGGCCAATCCCCAGTTCGTGTCCCGCGCACCGGCGGAGGTGGTCGAGCGGGAACGGGCTAGAGAATCGGCGTGGCGCGAGCAGCACCAGGCCCTCGCCGCGAAGTTGCGGTCGCTGGGCTGCAAAGACGGGCGATGACGGGCGATCGCCCGCGATCGCCGGTCGTTGCCCCTCTTCTCTTGGCTGCGTTGATGATGGGTTGCGCGTCGGTGCAAGCCCCGCCGGGCGGCCCCCCCGACTCGGCACCGCCCGTGCTCCTCACCGTGACCCCGGATTCGGGCGCCGTGGCTGAAGGGTTGAAAGACCCCGTGACCTTCCGGTTCGACGAGGTGATTGACGAACGCTCCGGTGGCGGCCTCGACAAGCTGGTCTTGCTGTCGCCTGTCCCCGATCGCATGGAGATCCACTGGCGCCGTCAGGCCCTCACCGTGCGCCCCGGAGACGGCTGGCGGACTGAGACCACCTATCACGTGACGCTCCTGCCAGGCGTGGCAGACCTGCGAGGCAATCGCCTGGCCACGGGAACAACGCTGGTGTTCACCACCGGTGGACCGGTCCCCAACGCCACCCTCGCCGGCACCGTGGTTGACTGGGAGGCGGGACGCCTCACTCCGCGGGCCCTGGTGCGCGCCGTCCTGCTGCCGGATTCGCTGGTCTACCTGGCCGCGGCCGACTCGGGGGGGGACTTCCGCCTGGGGGCGCTCCCGCCCGGCCGGTATCACGTCGCCGCCATCGCCGACGCCAACAGCAACCGGCGCCAGGACGGGCGGGAGGCATTCGATTCGATGACCGTGCAGCTGGACTCGCTGGTGGAACAGGTCTTCTGGACGTTCCGCCAGGACACCGTCGGCCCTTCGCTGTCGAGGGTGACGCTGGCGGACAGCCAAACGGTACGCCTGGAGTTTTCCCAGGCCCTGGCACTCGGTGCGCCGGAGCCGGCCTCCGTGCAGGTGCTGGCGCTGCCCGATTCGCAGCCCCTGACGGTGACAGCCGTGTGGACCCAGGTGCAGTTCGATTCGATACGGGCCAGCCGCCCTCGTGCGGCAACGGGGGACAGCCTGGCGCCGGACACGCTCGCCGCTGAACCGCCGGTTGCCCCTCCGCCGGAACGTCCCCCGCCACCGGCCGGCGTGGCCGGCCCTCCGTCCGGCGTGGCTCCCGGGGAACGAGCGCCCCCAACCACCGCACCAGACACCGGCCGCGTCGCCCGAATCATCGGGCAGCGACCGCGCCCCGGCGCCGCGCTGGTGATCGAGCTGGAGTCGCCCCTGGCACCCGGCGCCCGGTACGTGGTCACGGCGGACGTGGCCAACCTGGTCGGCGCGCGGCAGCGGTCCAGGACCCTGCTGGTGGTGCCCGAACCAGCGGCCGCGGCGCCTCGATGACCGACCGGCGCACCAGGCTTCCCGCCGTTCACGCTTTGCTCGAGGAAGCCGCTCGCTCGGGGCGTTTCCCGGCGGTGTCACGCGCCGCGGTCGTCGGCGCGATCCGCGAGGTGTTGGCGGTGGCGCGCGCCGGCGGCGGAGATCCGCCCACGGACGGATGGCTGGACGCGGTGGAACAGCGACTGGGCCAGCGAGAGCGGCCCTCCCTCTCTCACGTCATCAACGCGACGGGAGTGGTCCTGCACACCAATCTCGGGCGCGCCCCCCTCGCGGCTGAGGCGATCTCGGCCATCGCTCAAGCCGCCCGGTACTCGACCCTCGAGTTCGGCCTGGAGGATGGGGCCCGCGGCTCGCGCCAGGATCACGTACGGGATCTCCTGCGCGACCTCACCGGGAGCGAAGACGCGCTGGTGGCAACCAACGCCACCGCAGCGTTGCTGTTGGTCTTCAACACCCTGGCCGATGGCGGCGAGACCATTGTGTCCCGGGGAGAGCTGGTCGAGATTGGCGACGGGTTTCGCATCCCCGAGATCCTGGCCCGAAGCGGCACCGTCCTGGTGGAGATCGGCACCACCAACCGCGTGCGGATGCGCGACTACGAGGCCGCCCTGTCGCCCCGGACGCGCGCGGTGCTCAAGGTGCATCGCTCCAACTTCCGCATCGCGGGGTTCACCGGCGAGGTCGCCACCGATGAGCTGGTCCGTGCCATGCGCCCCCGCGGGATCCCGGTGGTCCACGATGTCGGGAGCGGCTTGTTGGTCAACCTCGAACCCTTCGGCCTGCGGGGTGAGCCGCTGGTCCAGGACAGCACGGCTGAGGGTGCGGTGGTGGTGTGCTCGGGCGACAAGCTGTTGGGGGGACCGCAAGCGGGGCTGGTATTGGGACCGGGGGAGATCGTCCGGCGGGCGGCGCGCAACCCCCTGGCCCGGGCGGTGCGGCCGGACAAGTGCACGTTTGCTGCGCTCGAGGCCACGCTGCGGCTCTACCGCGATCCCGACACCGCACTCGCCCGCGTCCCCGCTCTGGCGATGCTCACGGCGGGCGCCGACACGCTCCGCCGTCGGGCCCGGCGTCTGGCGCGCCTGATTGGCCACGCCGCCACGATCCCGGGAAGCTCGTCCGTCGGGGGCGGCGCCTTCCCCGAAGCCGATCTGCCGACCACGTTGGTCGCGTTGGAGACCCTCTCGTGCGACGCGTTCCTGGCCACCCTGCGCCGGCATGATCCGCCGGTCATCGCGCGGGCGGGAGACGGGCGGGTATTGCTCGACGTGAGGACCATTGAGGACGTCGAGTTCAAAGAGGTGGCCAGCGCCGCGCGGCAGGCGCGGGACTCTCCATGACGGTTTGGTCACCCACTACCCCCATGCGGGTCGCCGTCCTTGCGTCAGGCGCGGGGAGCAATGTCCAGACGCTGATCGAGGCATGCGGACCGGAGGCACCGGCCCGCGTTGTGCTGGTCGCGGGCGAGCGGCCCGACGCCGGCGCCTTTGAGCGGGCGCGCCAGGCGGGCATCGAGACCGCCGTGATCCATCATCCCGGCCGCGCACCCGAGATCCTGGAAGCGCTGACCGACGCTGGGGCGGACGTGGTGGTCCTGGCCGGCTACCTGAAGCTGGTCCCGCCCGAGGTCATCCGAGCCTACGTCGGTCGGATGGTGAATATCCACCCGGCGCTGCTGCCGGCCTTCGGGGGCCCCGGGATGTACGGCCTCAGGGTGCACCGCGCGGTCCTCGCGGCGGGGGCCACGGTCACCGGCGCCACGGTACACCACGTCACCGACGAATACGACGCCGGACCGATCGTGGCCCAGTGGCCCGTGGCGGTCCGCGCCCATGACACGCCGGAAACCCTGGCCGCCCGCGTGCTGGAAGCGGAGCATGAGCTGTTGCCGGCCGTGGTGCTCGCCGCCGCACGCGCGGGACGGGTCCTTCGCATGGTGCCGGCGGCTGAGTTTGGGCTGCCGGAACTGGCGGAGGAGGGCGAGTAACGTGCCCCGTGCCCTGATCTCCGTTTTCGACAAGCGCGGCATCACCCAGTTTGCCCAGGGGCTTGCCGACCTGGGGTGGGAAATCGTGTCCACCGGAGGGACGGCGCGCGCCCTGAGGGCCGCCGGCGTTCCCGTCACGCCCATCGAAGCCGTCACCGGATTCCCCGAGATGCTTGACGGCCGGGTCAAGACGCTCCATCCGGCTATCCATGGAGGACTCCTCGCCCGGCGGTCGGCGCCCCAGGACATGCAGGCGCTCGCGGCACACCGCATTCAGCCAATAGACCTGGTCGCGGTGAACCTCTATCCCTTTCAAGAAACGGTGGCGAACCCCGGGGTAACGCGGGAGGAGGCCCTCGAGCAGATTGACATTGGTGGCCCGTCCATGCTCCGGTCGGCCGCGAAAAACCACGAGAGCGTGCTGGCCGTGGTGGACCCGGCGGACTACGAACGAGTCCTGGACGCTCTGCGCGCCAGAGTCCTTGGGTCCGAGCTCCGCCAAGAGCTGGCGGCAAAAGTGTTCCGCTACACGGGCGCCTACGATGCCGCCATCGCCGGCTACCTGGACGGGGCGAACGCGGAGCTGCCGCCGACCATCCCGTTGCAACTGGAGCTGGTTCAACGGCTGCGCTACGGGGAGAACCCGGGGCAGCGGGCGGCCTTCTATCGGGCCGAAGGGGGAGGATTGACCGGCCTGGAGCAACTCCAGGGGAAGGAGCTTTCCTTTAATAACCTGCTGGACCTGGATGCCGCCGTGGCGGCGCTCCATCCCTGGCCCGCGCGCCCGGCCTGCGTGATCATCAAACACACCACGCCCTGCGGCATTGCCCTGGGATCTGACGCGGCGTCCGCCTACCGGCGCGCACTCGCCACCGACTCGACCTCCGCCTTCGGTTCGGTGATCGGATTCAACCTGGAGGTGAGCCCCGCGGCCGCCGAGGCCCTGGAGGACCTGTTCGTGGAGGCGATCGTCGCCCCGAGCTTCGCCGCTGGCGCCCTGGCCCGGCTCTCTCGCAAGAAGAACCTCCGGGTAATCCGACTGGCGGCGATCCCGTACGCCTCCGCGGACGCTGCCGCCCGTGCTGCCCTCGATTTCAAGCGCGTCGCCGGCGGCTTTCTGGCACAGGATCGGTTCGT
>DASWGV010000065.1:0-5888 GCA_036393515.1 Gemmatimonadales bacterium
ACGACAGGACGCCAAGCGGGCCGCCGCGCTCCGCGCCGTTCAGCTGGTGCAAGCGGGGATGGTCGTGGGCTTGGGCACCGGCTCGACGGCCCGGTTCGCGGTGGAGGAGATCGGCCGGCGGCTGGCCGCCGGCCAGCTGCGCGACATCAAGGGCGTTCCCACGTCCCGGGCAACGCGCGATGTGGCCGCGGCGGCCGGCGTGCCGCTCACCTCACTGGAGCGGCACCCCGTGGTGGACCTCACCATTGACGGGGCGGACGAGGTGGATCCGGCGCGCAACCTGATCAAGGGACACGGCGGCGCGCTGCTGTGGGAGAAGATTGTCGCCAGCGCCTCCCGGCGGCTCGCCATTGTGGTGGACGCCTCCAAGATGGTGAAGCGCCTGGGCCAAACCCGCGCGTTGCCGGTGGAAGTGGTGCCGTTCGGATGGAAAGTGCACGAGCCCGCGGTGCGCGATCTGGGAGGCGAGCCCCGGCTCCGGGTGGACGAGCGCGGTGAGCCGTACCGCACCGACGAAGGGCATTACATCATCGACTGCGAGTTCGCCGGCGGCATTGCGGACCCGGAGCTGGTGAATCGCGTCCTCCGCTCACGAGCGGGCGTTATCGAGACGGGGCTGTTTCTCGGGTTCGAGCCGGAGGTGATCGTTGGCGGAGGGTAGCTCAAGCCGGACAGAACAGGACGGACGGAGACGGACAAGACGGACAGAACAGGACGGACGGAGACGGACAAGACGGACCGGGGGACGGACACGCGGAGTCCTGCGCACCATATCGGACTTCCACGTCCGTCTGCCTGTCCGTCTCGTCCGTCTCCGTCCGTCCTGTTCTCAGTCCACCGGCGCGGGCGCCGCCAGGGCCAACTGAACCATCCCACCCTGGTTCCTGAGATACGCCGTGTGGTCATGCTCCAGCGCGCCGGCCGGCAGCATCTTCCACAGCGCGCCCAGGTCCTGCCGCACTCGATCGACGTAGAACTGCGGGATCACCTGGGTTTCACCCTCGAAGAACCGCCGCAATGAGCGGTCGGTGTCCAGCAGGCGGCGGATCAGCGAATGATAGCGGATCCGGCCGAACCCCTCCGAGGATATGGCCCGCACCACGTTCATCCACCTGGGGATGGTGTCCGAGACGGCGGTGAACCGGCGAGCGATGGCGCGCCAGGAGAAGGTGTACTTCGACAGGTCCACCACGTGGTCATAGAACGTGCGCCAGTCATAGTTCTGGGGGCGGACGTTCATGGCGTGGTTGTTGTTCAGGAAGTGGAACGGGAACGGCAGCACCCGGCCGGCGCGCTGGTACTCCAGGTTGAGCGGCGCGGCCTGGCCGAACGCGCTGAGCAGCGAATAGCCGGGGAAGGCTCCCGGCGCCAGGTCCACGAACTGCTTGGTCAGCTCGAACGGCTCATCTCCCTCATCCACGTCGAGCCCCAGCACGAAATTGGCCTGCACGTAGGGGATGTGACGCATGATGAGGTTCACGTGGTCGGCCACGCTGCGCACCTTGTCGATGCCGCGTTGCTTTCCGGTCTTCGATTTGTTTCCCAGGTCGTACCACGACTCGATGCCCGGCAGGATCGCCTTGAACCCATTGCGCTGGAGTCGCTGGACGTGGCGTTCCGACAGCAGCGAGAGCGAGCTCTCCGCGACGTGGTCGATGCGGCCGGGCGGCACGGCGGCTTCGATGGCGTCCATGCACTCGTCGAAGCGGACGCCAAAGTTGGGGTCGTGCCAGCCCACCCGCGGCCGCTTGAACTTGGTGAGCAGGAACCGGAGGTCCTCGGTGATCTGTTCCCAACCCAGGGCCGCGTAATCCACGGTGGAGTCAATGCAGAAACTGCAGGTGTAGGGGCACCCCAGGCTCGAGATCATGGGGACGATCTTGATGGCGGGGGCCTTGCGCAGCGTGGCCTCGATGAACCGCCACCGTTCCCGCACGCCGGGCAGCGTATCCGGCTGCCGGGCGGCTGCGAGCATCAGGCCCAACGGGCGGTGCGGCGCGCGATCCTGCAACACCTCACGGACGGTGTTCTTGTCGGTGAACCCCAGGACGTAGTCGAAATAGCGCTGCGCGTCCTGCGGGTAGCAGCGGGCGTGCGGGCCGCCCAGGGCGGTGACGGCACCCCGCTGGCGGAACATGTTGCTGATGGCGTAGGACAGCTGCGCGGTCTGCGAGAAGGCCGCGATGAACACCACGTCGAGATCTTTGGGGAGCTCCTGGAGCAGGTCCTCGAACCCGGTATAGCACAGAAACTCGACGTCGTGGCCCTCCTCTTCGCACCAGACCCCGACGACCTGGGCCATGATGCCGGCCAGGTTGGCGTGCATGACGCGGGCGTAGAGGGCCTTGGTGGGCCCCTTGGTTACCAGGTCGATGATGCCGATTCGCAAACGTCGCACGCAGGCTCCGGCGAAGAGACAGACCAGCTAACTTCGTGCGAGCGTTGCATATCCGCAAGGGCGGACGCTGATGGTCTCGTGGTGCCAAGGGGAGGGATGCGGTGGCGCGGTACTCCGTGGTGGCGCTGGGTGTGGTGGCCGCGCTGGTGTGCGGGCGGCTGGGGCTCTGGCAGCTGGACCGACTGGGGCAGCGCCGAGGGCTGAACGCCGGCGTTGCCGCCGGGCTGGCCCAGCCGGCGGTCAGTCCCGAGGTGGTGTGGGGGGCGGCGCAGGGAACAGCCCATGATCTGGATTTCCGGCGCGCGCGGCTGGCGGGCCGTTTCGACTTTGAGCGCGAGGTGATTGTCGTCGGGCGCACGTTGGGGGGTGTGCCCGGGGTTCATCTGGTTACGCCGCTGGTCCAGGCCGGAGGGGGTGGGGCGGCCATCCTGGTGGAACGCGGCTGGGCGGGGTCGCCCGACGGACGCAGCGTCAACCTGACGGCGCTCCATGAGCCGGCGGACGCGGAAGTCGCCGGCGTGCTGGTGGTCCCGCGGGGAGGTGGCGCCACTCACAGCGAAGGATGGCCGATTCGCGTTCGAGCGGCTGATCCCGGCTTCCTGGGCCCCCGCTATCCTTATCCCCTCGTTCCCCTCATCCTGCGGCGGGATTCCGCGACGGCCGCATCACTGCGCCCGGTCCCGCTTCCCGAGCTGACGGACGGGCCGCACGTCTCCTATGCCATCCAGTGGTTCGCCTTTGGCACCATCGCGCTGGTGGGGTCGGTGGTGCTGTTCCGATCGTCTGGGCGGCCGGGCAGGGAGCCTATCAGCGATCAGCAAATCAGCTGATAGCTGACGACCGATCGCCGCGTCTCCGCATCGCCTATTGACACCGCGAGCCACGCAGGCCACTCTCGCAGGACGCACTTCCACCGGAGTCCCGTCCCGTGACTACCCGCCGCCAGTTCGTCCGCTCGTTGCTCGCCGTTCCCGCAGCCGTTCCCGCGTTCCGCGACAACGGGTTGGAGCGCGTCCTGGACGCCGGCAGCCACGTGCGGCACCGCACGCCAGAGGCCGTCGCGAGTGATGAGGATTACTGGTTCGAGGTGCAGCAGGCGTTCACCGTGGACCGCAGCCTGATCAATCTGAACAACGGCGGTGTGTCGCCCAGTCCGCGCGTGGTGCACGACGCGCTCAAGCGACACCTGGATTACTCGAACCAGGCGCCGGTGTACATGATGTGGCGACACCTGGAGCCGCAGATCGAGAGCGTGCGCCGGGGGCTGGCGCGCGCCTTCGGGTGTGATGCCGAAGAGATGGCCATTACCCGGAATGCCAGCGAGGCGCTGGAAATTTGCCAGTTCGGGCTGGATCTCAAGTCCGGCGACGAGATTCTGACGACCGATCAGGACTACGGGCGCATGCTCACCACCTGGGAGCAGCGGGTGCGGCGCAACGGGATTGTGATCAAGAAGGTGCCCTTCCCGGCGCCGCCGCCCAGCATGCAGTACCTGGTGGATCTGTTCGCCAAGGCCATCACGCCCCGGACCCGAGTAATTCACTTTTGCCACATCACCAACCTGACTGGCCAGATCTTTCCGGTGAAGGAGATCTGCCAGCTGGCCCGGTCACGCGGCATTGAGCCCATCGTGGATGGCGCCCACGCGTTCGCTCATTTCCCGTTCACCCGGGACGATCTGGACGTGGACTACTACGGGACCTCGCTGCACAAGTGGCTGCTGGCGCCCATCGGGACGGGATTTCTCTACGTACGGCGCTCCAAGGTGAAGGGCCTGTGGCCTCTCATGGCTGCGCCGGAGAGCATGGACGACAACATTCGGAAATTCGAGGAAATCGGCACCCACCCGGCCGCCAACCACAACGCTATCGCCGAGGCGCTCACGTTTCACGAGGGCATTGGCGTGGAGCGGCGGGCGGCGCGGATGCGGTTTCTGCGGGACCGCTGGATGAAACGCCTGGACGGCCAGCCCGGCATCAAACTCTACACCAGCTACGATCCGGCCATGTCCTGCGGCCTGGCCAACGTGGGCCTTGCGGGGGTGGATTCGGGGAAGCTGGGCGAGTACCTGTTTGACAAGTTCCGGATCATCGTGACGCCCATTGGGCATCCGGATTGCCCTGGCCTACGCGTCACACCGAATGTCTACACCACCCTGGCGGAGGTGGACGCGTTCGCTGGCGCCATGGAAGGCGTGATCAAAAAGGGAATGGTGTGAGGCCGCCTCGCGCCCAGCCCATCTCACCCGCCATCTCGATCACGGCCGCCAACTCGGCTGGATGTCCCGGACAAACCCGCCCCGCACCAGGATGCGCTGAGACGCGTAGGTCGTCGGGTTCACCGTACTCGGCGCAATGAAGATCGCGTCGGGGTTGGTTCCGCTGGGCGGCGGCTGATTCACCGCCATCACCACAATCCAGCCCCCGTCCGGCGACCAGTCGTGCCCCAGGTCGTCCACCGTGAAGTCACACATGTCGTCGTTGGTGAGCTGGCGGCGTCCCGTGCCGTCCGGCCGCATGGCGTAGTAGTTCGCGGCGCAGGAGTCGTAGCCGTTCAGGAACAGGATCTCGCCGCCATCGGGTGAGAACACCGGCCACCGGTCATCCGCGGTGCCAATCTGCGTGAGTGTTCGCGGGCCCACCGCGATGGTGTAGAGCGTCGTGACAAACGATGGGTCAACCGTGCTGAATGCCAGCAGCGTGCCGTCCGGCGACCAGTCTATGGTCCCCTCCACCGTGGAGCCCTCCGGCAGCACTGCGATCCGCGTTACGCCGGTCCCGTCATAGTTCACCGTGTAGATGGCGGACGTTCGCGTCGCATTCACCGTGGTGTCGCGGACTACCGCCAGCTGGTCGGGATCGGTCGGGTTCCAGGCGAACACGCCGGCCCCGGTGAGGAGCGGATTCACCGACTGCGTTACCAGGATCTTGCCGGCGCCATCCCCCTGGCCGTCCGACGGCGACGCGACGCCGGTCACCACGCACACGTCGCCATAGGTCGCGCCGCACTCGGCCGCGATGTGCGCACCGCTGGGGCTGAACCGCGCCCGCCGCGTGCTGATGTCATTCACCACGTGATAGACCGTGCCGCCGTTTGGCGTGGCGATGTGCAGGAAATTGTTCCCGCTGGACACGTTCCCGCCGTAGGTGACCCACTTGTAGTCCGGGGACCAGCGCGGCTGCCCGTGGCCGGTGAGGGAATACTCCGGCGTGATCGGCGTTCTGCCCGTCGCGTCGCCCAAGACCCGGAAGATCCCGCGGGAAAGCCCGCCCCCGGAGTCGCCGTGGAACAGGATCTGCCCGCGGGCAATCAGATTGAGCGCCGTTCCGCTCCAAGCGGTATCCAGGGACATCCCCGCGCCCCGGGTGGGCACCAGGTCCCGTCCGGTGATGGTGGTGAATCCGCCGGTGCGGGTGGCATAGTTGAGCACCGCAAAGGACGTGGCCGCCGCGGGTGTGAAGTTGGAGGCGAGATTGAGTGTCCCGGCCAC
>DASWGV010000066.1:0-6449 GCA_036393515.1 Gemmatimonadales bacterium
AAGGCCTTATACAGGAGCCGGCTCCGGTGCCGGTGCTGGGAGGCCACTTCTTCTCCACCCTCAGCGTGGGCGCCACTTTTTCTTGCGCGGCGGAGCAGGGGACCAACGCGGCCTTTTGCTGGGGCAACAACGGCAGCGGCCAGTTGGGGGCGAACGTGACGGGCCGGTGTGAGGATGCGGGCGGCAACGTTTTCCAGTGCGCCTTCGAGCCGAGCCCGGTGAGCGGCGGTCTGGCGTTCCAGTCCATCAGTGCTGCCAACCAGCACGTTTGTGGTCTCACCACCGACGGCGACGCGTATTGCTGGGGTCTGGGGTCCGAAGGCCAGCTGGGTGACGGGTCCAAGGGCCAGAACGCATTTGCCATCGCACCGGTTCGCGTGGCGGGACAACCGTGAAGCGGTTTCATGGGACATTGCTGAGGAGCTGGTAACGTGGGCACATCGTCAGGCTATTCCCTTCGACTCCGCCAGTTGAGCCGCCCGGTTGCCGCGGGGCTCCTGGTGACGGGATGCTTTCAGTATGTGCCGGGATCCTACCCTCCGGCGCCCAAGCCGAACTCGGAGGTGCGAGTCGAGCTGGCCAGCCCACGGGATATTCCCATGGGCGAGTTCACGCTGAATGAGGTGACGGTGATCGAGGGCACGGTGGCGGAAGCCACGGAGGATACGCTGGGCATCTGGGCTCGGTGGATCCGTCCTCGGCTCGGCCGCAAATACGACGCGGCCGGAGCCACGTTCTACATTCCCCGAAGCGAAATCGCCAGCATGGACGGTTGGCGCCTGGCGCCGAGGCGGACCGTGCTCGCCATCGGGGTAGGGGTCGCCGCGGGGGCGCTGCTCCTGGGCGTGATCGGTCTGGTGGGGGCGTCCGGGACGGGGCCGGGCGACCCAGGGCCTACAACCACGTCGACTGTGGCGCCGCGCTGACCGAACGAAGGCAACCCACAAACCAACGGGGCCGGATGCTTGCGCATCCGGCCCCGTCTTCTTCTACTCTCCGGCGATTGCCGGGTCTACCAACTCATCAGGTCGAGCACCCTGCCGCAGTGATCTCGCTGTTCGCCAGACACTCGCGAGCGGTAATGGGGAAGAACCAACCGCCAGAGAGTCCCTGCGAACCAGGCAGCCAGTCCGGCGCCGCAAGCCGGAACCGGTAGTGATCCGCCAGCCGCCGGCCCTGAAGGTAGAGGTTTGCTTGCCGTGAATAGACGAGCATGGCCTCATCCGTGATCTGCCCCGAAAAGGCGGTCAGACCGGCGTCGATGGCGCGCAGGTTATTGATGTGCGAGGTGAAGGTGCCACCCGTTGCGGCGCCCTGTAGCGCGGCCTCGGCCAGGATCAGGTGCATTTCCCGCGCCGATGCCACGGTGTAAGACGAGTACCGTACTTTGTAGGCCTTCTGCGTCGCGTCCACCACGGCCGCCTTGGTGGTCGTGTTGATGGGGTCCAGCAAGACGGTGTTGTCCAGCCAGGTAGGCGCGGTCGCGCTCGGCTGGGCGTACACCCTCCCTATCCGCATCTCCTGCCGCTGTTGGATCCAGGCACTGTGATCGGGTTCACCCGTCGCCGCGCTCCAGTTGAGTTTGAACGTCCAATCGGCGCTGGGGACGTTGGCCAGCACGGCCTGAGCGTCCGCCACGGCGGCCGTCACGTAGGACGACGCACCGCTCACCATGCGGTTGGCGCTGATGGGCCGCTGGCCCACCAGGTCCCAAATGGCCCGGCTGAAGTTCGCCCGCGCCCGCATCCCCCGCACCTGCACGGCGAGCGCGTTGGACGAGGCCAGCGTGCCCGCGAGCGGGACGGCCTTGGTCAAATACCCAATGGCCACGTCGTAAAACCCGCCCATGGCCGCCTGTCCGACTGGGGCCGCAGACGTACGCTTGTCTGACAGCGCCCAGTCGTCGAACATGTCGGCTATGGTGATGTAGGCGAGCGCGCCCCACATATACCCCTTGGCCAGGTCAAGCGGGCTCACCAGGCTGCCCGCGGTCTGTTGGGCCTCCAGCGTTTTGATCGCCTCGTCGGCCAACCACCGGCCCTCGGCCAGATTCGGCATGGATGCGTCGGTGAATTCGTTATAACCGTTGGAGAACTTGCCCTGCGCCAGCTCCCGCCAACCATCCCGGGAGCCAACCCAGTCCAGCTCGTCTGTGGCGGTGGCGTACACCAGGTGCACGGCGGCCACGCCGAAGCCGACCTGGCGCAGCGCCCCATTCGTCAGCGCGGCGCCGGCCGTCGGATCCTGAATGGCCTCGATGGGGACATTGTTGGGGTTTGTCGTGTCCAAGAGGCCACCGCAGCCCAGCAGGCCGCCGGCCAGCAACCCCAAGACCGGGGCGCTCCAGACGGAGCGCCCCTTTTGCCCATAGAGTCTATAAGTGCGAATCATATCAGTGATCTCCGTTAGTCGTGCTGGTGGTCAGAAACCCAGCCGCACCGAGAAGGTGAACCGGCGTGGGAGCGGGAAGCCCCAGGCGTCAATCGAGTCCTGGAAGTTGTTCTCGAAATTGCTCCCGCCGTTGCCCCGCGCGATATTGTTCATCTCGGGGTCAATGCCGGTGTAGCCGGTCAACAGGGCCAGGTTCCGACCCGACACGTTGAACGCCATGCTCCCAAAGCCCAGCTTCTCGGCGAACGAGGCCGGGGGCGTGTAGGTCAGACCCAACTCACGCCACCGGATGAAGTTGGCGTTTTCGGCCAGGTTCATTCCGTCGTAAGGCGTCAACTCCTTGTACTGCTCCGCCCACTCGATCAACACGTCCGCCCGCTGTTGCGCGGTGGACGCGGGGTCCAGCAGGACGGCTTCGATCTCCGCCGGCCGCTTGTTGTTGCGCCCAATCGCGGGGTGGGTGTTGCGGAACCCGTCCGTCAGGTTGCTGACGAAGAAGTTCCCCGCCTTGTACTCGAAGACCGACGTGATCTTGATGTTCCGAGAGAACGTCAGGTCGGTCCCGAAGGCGCCGGTCCAGTCGGGCGTCGGCTTGGTCAGGCAGTACTCGTAGTCGGCCCCGTTCTTGTCCTTCATGATCTTCACGTTCCCCTTAGCGGGCGAGAACATGGGGCCCATGCAGTTGTCCAAGAAGTCCTTGTTGTTGTCGTTGTCGTCCAGCAGCGGCCCAATGCCCGTGGTGGAATTGAAGATGTCAATGCCCCGCGGGACCGACAGAAAGGCCTCGAGCTCAGCCCGGGTATCAGGCTGGCCGTCGCCGTTGGTGTCATAGGCAAACTGGCCGGCGCCCAGGCAGCGGGTGTACTGAGTCGTCCCGCAGGGCTGCAACAGCAGTGCGCCCAGGAGCACGCCGGGGGCCTGGCCTTCCCGCAGCCAGTTGCGATACCGGGGGTAGCTGCCACCGGACTTGATGGGAGCCGCGCCGCCCAGGTCCACAATGCGCTGGAACAGATAGGCCGCATTGGCGAACAGGTTGACCGAGAAGCCTGACCGGTCAATCGCCAGGGCGTTGACCTTCAGCTCATACCCGTGCGCCTCGATCTCGCCAATGTTGCTGAGCTGGCGCTGGAGGAACCCCCCCGTGGGCGGGAACTGCCGCTCCACCAGGGCGTCGAGTGTCGTGCGGTCCCAATACGTGAAGTCGAACGCCATGCGGTTGTTGAACAACCCCATCTCCGCGCCCGCCTCGATCTCCGTTGTGGTCTCGGGCTTCAGATCCGGGTCACCCAGGTTGGCGGGGCGCAGGCCGGCGCCCAACTCGGAGGTGCCCGCCTGGAAGGTGGTAAACCGGTCGAAGGCGCCGGGCTGCAACCCGGACTTGCCCAACGCGGCGCGGATCCGGAAGGTCGAGAGCAACGTGCTGTTCCAGTTGGCCATGTCGCTGATCACCAGCGATCCGCTCACCTTGGGGTAGAACGCGCCACTGGTGTTCTCGCCGAACGCGCTATTGCGGTCCCACCGGCCGCCGACCGTCGCGAAGGCCCAATCGTTGTAGCCCAGCTGCCACTGGCCCACCAGCCCGATGTTGGCGATGTCGCTGATGGTCTCGAACAGCGCCGATCGGTTGGCGCCGGCGTTCGCGACCTCAAGGCCGGGTCCCGGGAAGTCCTGCCCCGTACCGCCACGTGCATAGTTCCTGGTCAGGAAGCCCTGACCGCCCGCGGTGACCTGGGATTCGAACACGCCGAACGACTCGGTCCAGTTCATCCGCGCGTCCATGGAAAGCTCGCGGTGGTAGTTGGACCCAAACGCCTTGGAGCCGAGCCGCTGGTTGGTGACGAAGTTGTCCATGTCATAGCGGAACGGCTTGAACTCCTCATCCCGGGTATTGGACACATCCACGCCCATGGTGAGGTCGCCCCGGAGCCGCCCTTGCAGGGGCTCATAGGTGGCCTTCACGCTCGCATTGACCTTTTCGCCGTCCTGGATGATTCGCGAATAGGCGGACTCACGCACGGTCGAGAAGGCCAGGTTGCCCGTGGGGTTCCCGGCGCCGGCGCATCGCCCGGGCCGAGTGGTGTCTTCACCGTAGGTTGTGCCCACGGGTACGCCCAGGGCCTGGAGTGCCGCCAGGCTGTTCACGCTCCCCGTGCAATTGGCGTTCTCTGCCTTGGAATTGAGGAGGAGCGACTGGATGCCGTAGATGTTGTTGTTGTTCTCCGGCGTCTGGTGGTGCAGGTCAGAGAAGAGCAAGCTGGCGCTCACCGTCACCCGCTCCTTGGGGAACATGGTCACGTTGGCGGAGCCTTGGTACCGGCGGTTGAAGTCAACCTGGTCTGCCGTGTAGGGGAGCAGGTCCAGGAAAGACGCCCCGTCCGCCCTGGTGCCCTGGACCACGTCGGTCACGTCATAGGGTCCGTTCTCTCGGGTGTACCGCGCCGCGACGTTGTACACGGCGTCGGAGCCGCCACCGCTCACCGTCACCGAGTAGGTGGAATTCACGCCCGTGCTGTAGAGCGTGGTCGGCGAGGCAGTCGGGAAACCCACCACCTCGAACGGCTCGATAGTCCCGTTGCCGTTGGGATCGTTGATGTGCGTGCCCTGGAAAATGGCGTTCAATTGGGCCGACTGGGCCGCGGTCCGGGCAAAACCGTGATTGATTTCGAGTCGGTCCTCGGGATACTTCGAGACGCCCTGGTCCATCCGGAAGGAAAAGCGGGGACGGCCCTGGGTACCCTTCTTGGTGAAGATCTGAATCACGCCGGCAGACGCTTCGGAACCATACAGCGTGGCAGCCGCGGCGCCCTTCAGAATCTCCACCCGGTCAATGATCTCCGGATTGATGTCATCCAGCCTCGAGGGAGCCCCACCACCGCCGGATCCGACGTTGGTGAACCCACCACCGTTGTCTACCCGGACGCCGTCAATGTAGACCACCGGCTCATTGGACTGCGACAGGCTGGCGTTCCCGCGGATGCGGATACGCGCGCCCTCGCCGGCCAGCCC
This sequence comes from Gemmatimonadales bacterium, assembly GCA_036393515.1. Taxonomy (GTDB): domain Bacteria; phylum Gemmatimonadota; class Gemmatimonadetes; order Gemmatimonadales; family GWC2-71-9; genus JACQHC01. The sequence continues at coordinate 5,398 of DASWGV010000066.1, forward strand.
GGACGACGGCAGGATGTTGACGCCGGCTTCCCGGCCCGCCAGGGCCTCGGAGAAGTTGACGATCGGCGCGTCCTGAATCACCGACGCTTGCACCGTCGCAATGGTGTTGCCGAGCTGTTTACGCTCGACCGTCGAGCCGGTGCCGGTGACCACCACCTCGTCCAAGGCGATCACCGATTGGTTGAGGGCGAAGTCCACGCTGACGGTCTGCCCACCGACCACCGTCGTGGTGGCCAATGCGGCGCTGTACCCGACCGCCCGCACGCGGATCTGCGTGCCGCCCGCCAGCACACCGGCGAACTCGAACCGACCCTGAGCGTCGGTGACGGTCGCCGTCTGTGTGCCGGGAATAAAGACCTGTACGCCGGGGACCGGACGCTGCGACGAAGCTTCGCGGACCGTTCCGCGAATGGTGCCTCGCTGCTGCGCCGCCGCCGACGTCGCGCCTACGCTGAACACGGCAATCGCCGCGAACAGCGCCAGCACTGACCTCAACAACGTACGAGAGTTCATAACCCGCCCTCCTTATTGGGGTACGGTTAAGGGAACTCGAGCGTGAACCTGCAGGAGCTGGGTATTGAAGGGACGGCTCCTTGTGAAACGCGAACCCGGACAGGGCCCAAGGGCTTGTCACCCGGGGCCGATGGCCTTGGGGGGGCAGAAGATACCCCCACTGGCGGCTACGCTAGGCCTGGGTACCTGGGTTGTCAATAGCCAGGCAAGGCCAACGCTCGGCCCAATCCCCCCCATTCCACAACTCCGAACGTAGCCACGACCAGGGAAAGCGGTCTTGAACCGATGCAACCTGGTGAATGTCCCCAGGAGGGGACAGGCTTGCCCCGACCGTCCGCTTAGTGCCTGAACTGCCTCTGGCCAGTCATGACCATCGCGATCCCCGCCCGATCCGCCGCCTCCACCACCTCCGCGTCCCGGACCGACCCGCCCGGCTGCACGATGGCGGACACGCCGGCGCCGGCAGCCTGCTCGACGCCGTCGGGAAACGGGAAGAACGCATCCGATGCCAGCACGGACCCAGGCGTACTGTGCCCCGC
>DASWGV010000067.1:0-23455 GCA_036393515.1 Gemmatimonadales bacterium
GCTCCGCCGCCCGTTCCAGGGGTCTCAGTGCGGCCGCCAAATCGCCGCGGGCCAACAGGGCGTGACCGGCCGCCAGCTGCACGGTAAAATCGCCCTGCGCCACGCGAGCCAGGGCAATGATCGCCTCGGCGTCCTCCGCCCGCGGCGTGGTGCCGGGCCGGGGCAACGCCGCCAGGGCCGCCGCGTATCGCCGCCGCATCCAGCCGTCGAACCGATCATCCAGAGCCGACGGCTCGACCGCGAGCACCGTCCGGAACACGGCCTCCGTGGTGGCGCCGCGTCCATAAGCCGCCAGCATCTCGCGGAACACGCCGTCGCCATGCTCGGCCGCCAAGAACTCGCACACCAGCGCCGCCTGGAAGTAGGCGTGCCCCAACGCCTCCGCCGACTTGGGGCTGAGGAACCCCCGATTCATCTGGCTGACCGGATGTAGCTCCCCCGCCCGGAGCGCCGACAGGAAGCCCAGGTCCAGCGGCATCCCCCACCCTGGCCGCGCCCGCCGCTCCTCGTACACGGCCAGCCCCTCGCTCAACCACCGGGGCACCCGATGGCGCGACAGGTCCAGGTGAAAGGTATGCGCCAACTCGTGCCACAAGGTGGAGCCCCAGTGGAAATCACCCTCGGGCCGGGCTGACGGCGAATCCATCACCACCACCGGCCCGAAGCTCGCGCCCAGCGCGCCCAGGCCGGCCAACCCAACGGTTCGGACGCTGAAGTCCGCGTGGCGCGCGTACACCTCCACGCGGATGGGGACAGCGGGCCGGTGCTGGTACCGCCGCGCCAGCGAGTCGTAGGCTTCGCGCGCCAGCGGTCCCGCGTAGAGCGCCAGCAGGTCCGCCTCGTTGGCAGACCCCACTACGGTCACCGGCGGCAGGGCGACCTCGCGGTAGCGGTCGAGCACGTCCAGCAAGTCCAGCGTGTTCTTGGCCCACACGTCGTAGGGATCACCGGCAAAGGCGCGCTCCAAGCTTCGGCGTCCATCCGCCATGCGACCCAGGCGTAGACGGTTCATGCCCAGCGCCGCGTGGGCCCGCCACGATGAGGAATCCAGCCGCAACGCCTGCTCCGCCAGGACGGCCGCCCGCGCGTATAGCCGGTTGCGCGCCGCAAAGTCCGCCAGCCGGGTGTAGAACCCGGCGGAACGCGGATTGAGCGTGAGGGCCCCGCGTTCCGCCGCGCGGAATCCGGCGCTGTCGTTGGTCAAGAACCGCGCCGCGGCCAAGAGCGTCCAGCTCTCCAGCGAGGTGCTGTCGGCCGCGATCGCGCGCTCGGCCTCTCTCAGGGCCTCTCCGTAGGCCTCCTGCTCCAACAGTAATTCCCCCTGGAACACCCGCGCGCTCACTAGCGACGGATTCACCTCCAGCGCCCGGTCCAGGTGCGTTTGTGCGTCGCCTGATCCTTCGAACCGCGCGGCACGCGCCCGGCCCACCAGCGCCAGCGGATGGTGAGGATTGCGCCGGAGCACGGCGTCGAACGCCGCCACCGCCTCGGTACCGTTGTACTTGTCCAGAAACAGGTCGCCCAGGCGCACCTGGGCGTCCAGGTTGAGCGAGTCCAGGATGATCGCACGATCAAAAGCGCGGAGGGCGTCCTTGAACAGCTGCGGGTCCCGCGCACCCAACCGCCAGACCGCTTCGGCGACGGCCGCCAGGTCATCGGACGTCAGGCGGGACGCCCGGTTATGGACGTCAATGAACTTGTCGAACTCGGCGAACGCGGCGTCCCGCTCACCCCGTTCCAGGCGGAGGACCGCCAGGTTGAGCCGCGCCCGCAGGCTGTCGGGTTCTTTAGCCGCCAGCGCCCGACCGAATGCCGCTTCCGCACCGGCGCGGTCCCCCCGTTCCAGACGGATCTCGCCCAGCAGGTTCCACCACGCCGGCCGCGCCGGCCGCGCCGCCGAAGCTTCCTGCCAGCGGGTGACCGCGGCCTCCGCGTCGCGCAGCCGACCAACCGCCCGCAGCGCGCCCGCCAGCCCGCGAGCGACCGCCGGCGAAGGGGTCACGCGTTCGGCGCGCTGGTACAGGCCAATGGCCTCCTGGTACCGTCCGGCCAGCGCCGCCGCCTGCGCCTGCGGCTCCTGCGCCCGGAGCGGCGCTGCGAGCGTCGTGGCCACCACCGCCAGAGCGAGCCGGAAATCAGGTCTCATCGCGGTGGACGCCCGGCCGCGCGCTCGCGCAGCGTGCGCGTGACCTCGGCCAGCTCCACCAGCAGTCCCTCCAGCTCGCGCTCGTATGCCTCCGGCTGCATGGCGTCCTTGCGTGCGCGCAGACCGCCGATCCGTTCCTCCAGTCCCGCGCGGCGCCGTTCGAGCGCCAGGGATAGGGAGTCACCCGCCAGCGCGGCCACCGCCACGGCCGAGGCCAGGTAGACCACCGCCGCCTGGGAGCCGTCCTGGCCCGTGGCCGATGGATCGCCCGTGCCCTGACCATCCCCGTTGTCGTCCAGCATGGCGTGCTCCGTCAACAAGCGGCGGTCCGATTCGTACGCCCTCGCCACCGCTCCTTTGGCGTACAGGAAGGCTTCGAGCACGGACACGCGCTGGTCCTTGTCGAGGTCGGCGTCATCGCTGCCGAACGCCTCCACGAAATGGCCCCCAAACAGGGCGTGGTTCTGTTCGAAGCCGGATTTGGTGGCGGTCACCACGACTCGTCGGGGTCCGGAGAGCACCGGGAGAAAGCCGCCGCTGGCGCTGGCGGCGTTGACCACCACAACGCGTTGCGTGGCGAACACCCTCAAGAGGTCCCCGAGCTCGGTGGCGCTCAGGTCCGGTCCCGGCAAGCTGAGGCGCGGCTCGCCGCGGTCGCTGCCGTGCCCCAACAACACCAGAAAAACCGTCGCATCCGAGCCACCGCGCTGGGCCACGTCGCGGAGCGCGAGTCCCAGGCGTTCCTTGGTGGCCGGTCCCCTGATCGCGGCCGGATCCCGCTCCGGGTCCTCGGCCAGGTAGATGACCTGGGAGTCCGCCAGGCCAAGCCGGAGGGCGGCAGCACGCAAGGTGGTGGCCCAATCGTGAAACCGCTGCGCATAGGTCGCTTCCCCGGCCAGCCCGCGCACCACCACGACAGACGTCTGGCACCGCGCCACCGGCGATGCGGAGCACAGCAGAACGGTGGTACTAATCAGTACCCTCACCCAAAGACGTCCGCCCCCGTCGCTCGGAGTCATCCGCGCCTAGGCCAGGCCCCTGCTGCGCCGCACGCTCCACTCGGTGGCCAACGTGCCCAGCACCAGCAGCAGCACAATCGGCATATCCCAGAGGTCGTACCGTTCCAGCACGATGTTGCCACGCTCAGTGTAGCGCACGTCTTCCGGCAGCGACCCCACCGTCTCGGAGGTGTAGAAGCGGCCACCGGTCTCGTCGGCCAGCCGCTTCAAGGCCACCCGCCGCATTTCGGCCCCGAAAAACTCCGCCGCGGGATCGCCCGCGGTGAAGTGCGTGGTGGCCTGGCCCAGCACGCGCTCGCCCAGGCGCGCCTCCACCGTCACCTCGTGCAGGCCGGCTTCGGTGACGTCGACCGAGGCCCGGTACTCGCCGTCTTTGGTCACATCCCAGGCAAGGGGAAGCGCCCGCTCCGCTCCCGCGGGCCCGGTGACCCGCGCCGTGGCGGTGGCGTTGTTCAGGCCCAGGAAACTGGAGTCGTGCACCATCGCCGCGAGCCGGGCGCGCCCCCCCACCGCCACGCGCTGGTCTTCCACCGCGGTCTCCACCCGACCGGGCACATCGCTCACCAGCCAGCGCAGCACCTGGCGCCACAGCGTTTCGTGGGTCAGGTCGGCCACGTCGAGTTGCATCTGCCACGCCCAGGTATCCTGGACGGGGAACACGGCGACGCGTCCGGCGCCGTACCGTTGATGCACCAGCACCGGTACGTCCCCACCTTCGCCGGCGCCGCTCAGCAGCACGCTGGCGCCGGGCTTCGCCCGACCGACGCGATTCACCACGGAGAGCACGGGGAGGGCCTCCCACCGGGCCTGGCTCTCTTCCAGCGTGGGGCCGAGCTGGAGGGCAGGATGGGTCCGGCCGGAAGGCGTGGGAGTGATGGAGACCTCGCGGTAATACTCGGCGTCATCGCCCGGCTCCAGACCCACCGGCAGGGCGTCGGCCAGCGGCGTGCCGGCGTAACCTCCTTCCGCCAACGCACGCCGCCCGCCCAGGAGCAGCAGGCCGCCGCCTCGTTGACCCGCGAACTCGGCCAGCATGCGCAACTGGTCGTGCGTGAAGAAGCTGGCCTCCACACTGCCGAGGATCAGTCCGTCATAGGCGAACAACTCCTCGCGGGTGCGCGGGAAACCGGCGGCCAGCTCGTCCGGGTGATCCACGTCCAGGCGCAGGAACTTGTTCTCCGCCGTCCGCAGGAGCACCACGACCTGGAGGTTGGGATCCGCCGCCACGGCCAGGCGCAAGAACTTCACTTCGAAACGCGGCTCTCCTTCGAAATAGAGCACCCGGGCGCGGGTATCCCGAACCTCGACCAGCGCCGTCCGGGCGTTGTTCTCCAGGATCTCTTCGCCCGGTTCCGGCGGGATGCGGAAACGCAGGGCGCGCGGTCCGGCATCGCTCAAGGGGAACGCGATCCGCGCTACCGTGGCCTCTCCATCCCCCGACAGGCGGACCGGCTCGGTGGCGAGGATGCGGCCGTGGTCTTCCACTGTCAGGCGCACCGTCCGCCCCGCGTGGCCGCGTTGACTCACCAGCACGTCCGCCACCACCGTGGCGCCCTTGAGCGCGGTGCGCGGCACTTCCACCCGCGAGACCTCGATGTCCGTGGCGAAGCGGTCCCGCCCCACGCCCACCGCGTACACCGGAACACCGCTGGCGCGCAGCTGGAGCACCGCGTCGTCCAGCCCTCCGCCGCTGTTGTCCGCGCCGTCGGTAAACACCACGATGCCCGCCAGCGGCCCGGCCGACAGGTCCTGCCGCACCCGCTCCAGCGCCGCTCCGAGGTCGGTTCCTTCCCCGTCGAACGCCAGGGCGCGGCCCGCGTCTAGCCGTTCCGCCCCGCCGGCGAACCGGTACGGACGCACGCGGAACTCCCGGCTCAGTCGCCCGAGAAGGTCGTCGCCGCCGGGCGCCAGCGCGGCCGTCACCCACTCTCCGCGGGCACGCTGGTTCACGTCGGCCACGCGCATGCTGCGTGAGTCGTCCACCAGAAGGCCGAGCGTGTTCTGCTGCGGGACCACGGTAGGCACCACCAGCGTCGGGCGCGCCAGGGCGAACAGCAGGAAGGCCAGGGCTGTCAGGCGCAGCCCGGTCAGGACCAGGCGGTCCCGGGCCGGCACGCCGGCCACGCGCCGATGCGCCAGCCAGACCACGGTGGCCCCAACCACCGCGAGCGCCAGCACTACCGCCCACGAGGATGAGAAAACCAGGTCCCCGCGCCGGAACACCAGCGGGCGGTATTTGAAGAACACCGCGAAGATGGTCTCAAGCACTGGTTCGGCTCCTACCCATGACTACGCGGTCTGAGGGGCGATCGTTCGACCCCTCGGAAGGTTACGCTGATTGGCTTCCGGCTGGCACCCGACTCAGATCATGCGGACTCGAGGGCGCCGGCGGCTGGGGAAGGCTCTCCGGCCGCGACGCCCCGGACCAGCCGGAGGAACTCTTCAATGTCGAAGGGCTTGCGCAGTACCGGTCGCTGGGTGCGTTCCAGAAATCCGCGCACGTCGGCGTCGTCGAACCAGGCGCTCACGAACAGGACGCGGCGGGCAGCCTCGGGATACTGGTGGGCCAGGAGCTGGTACAGCCGGATCCCGTCCATCACGGGCATCATGATGTCGCACACCACAGCGTCGTAGGACCGCTGCTGAATCCGGGCGAGCGCGACGAGCCCATTCTCCGCTTGGTCCACTTCGAACCCCGACCGCGTCAGGATCCGGGTGAGCCCAGCGCGCACCTCTGGATTGTCTTCGACCACCAGGACGGACATGAGCGGCTCGGAGCCGAGATAGGTCAATCTACCCGGTCCCAGGTCGGTGTCGAGCGTTCCACGCGACCATCACCTCGATGCGGTCCCAGTACTACGCCGCGCGGCGCGGCCCTGTTGCGGTGGCGACCGGATCTGGACATTTGCCGGCGGTTGCGGCGAACGCTGACCGGCGGATACTTAGTGAATGCTGAAGCCGACCCGCCCGGCGCTTCTCGCTGCGCTGATCGGGATCGCCGCGGGCACGGGCGGGTACACGTTCTGGTACGGGCGGGGCGCGTCGTACTTGACCAATGATCCCGCGGCGTGCGCCAATTGCCACATCATGAACGCGCAATACGCCGGGTGGGTGCGAGGCAGCCATCGGGCCGCCGCCACATGCAACGACTGCCACACACCCCACGCGCTGGCCGCCAAGTACGCCACCAAGGCCAGTAACGGGTTCTGGCATTCGTTCGCCTTCACCACGGGCGTGTTTCACGAGCCCATACGCATCAAGCCGCGGAACCTGGCGGTCACCGAGCGGCGCTGCCGCGATTGCCACGCCGCAATGGTGGAGATGATTGAAGCCACCGCCGGCGCGCGGGACCCGCGTCCCTGCATCACCTGCCACGCGGAGGTGGGCCATGCCCGATAGTGGTCGCCAGATGCGCTTCTACCTCATCGTGGCGGCCGCCGCCGCCGTGGCCGCGGTGGGCGCGATCGCCCTCCTGATCACCATCGTGGAGCGGAAGCAGGAGGCCCGCGAGCCATTCTTCCGGGTGGTGGCGCTCTCCGACACCACCCAGGACCCCGCGGTGTGGGGCCAGAATTTCCCCCACCAATACGACGCCTACCGGCGAACCGTGGACCAGGTGCGAACGCGCTTCGGCGGCAGTGAAGCGATGCCCCGCACACCCACGGCCGCCGATCCGCGGTCCGTGGTCTCCCAATCGCGGCTGGAAGAGGACTCGCGGCTTCGGACCATGTGGGCCGGGTACGCCTTTGCCCGGGACTTCCGCGAGGAGCGGGGGCACGCGCACATGCTCGCGGATCAGACGTACACGGAACGCCAGCAGGTGCCCCAGCCCGGTGCCTGTCTGCACTGCCACGCCTCGGTGTACGTGCCCTACCTGCGTCAGGGCGGGGGCGACCTGGTGCGGGGCTTCGAGCGGGTAAACCCCATGCCCTACACCGACGCGCGGGCCTTAGTCTCCCATCCGGTGGCTTGCATTGACTGCCACGATCCGGAAACCATGCGGCTGCGGGTCACCAGGCCCGGGTTTCTGGAAGGGATCCGCGCCCTCAAGGCGGGTCAAGGCGTGACGGGCTACGAGGTCAATCGAGATGCTTCGCGCCAGGAAATGCGCGCGTTCGTGTGCGGGCAGTGTCACGTGGAGTACTACGTTCGGGGCGCCGAGAAACGTCTGGTGTACCCCTGGGCCCGGGGACTGCGGGTGGACGACATCCTGGCGTATTACGACAGCCTGGACTTCCGTGACTGGGTCCATGCCGAGTCCGGCGCTCCGGTGCTCAAGGCGCAACATCCTGAGTTCGAGCTGTGGAACCAGGGCGTGCACGCACGCTCCCAGGTCGCCTGCGCTGATTGTCACATGCCCTACGTGCGGGTGGGCGCGCTCAAGGTGAGCGACCATCACGTGCGCAGCCCGTTACTCAACCCGAGCCGCGCCTGCCAAACCTGCCATCCCATCGCGGAGGCCGAGCTGATCGCCCGGGCCGAAGCGATTCAGGCCAACACGTTCCGGTTGCGGAACCGGGCCATGGACGCCTTGATCGCGCTGATCGGCGACCTGCGGGCTGCCCGCCAGGCCGGGCGGCCGGATCGGGAGCTCGAAACGGCGCGCCGGCTCCAGCGCCGGGCGCAGTTCTACGTGGACTTCATTGAAGCGGAGAACTCCATGGGGTTCCATGCGCCGCAAGAAGCCGCGCGGATTCTGGGTGAGGCCATGGACTACGCGCGGCAGGGCCAGATAGCGGTCCGGGACTCGAGCTTCCGGCCCGCGATTCCGGCACGGCCGTGACTGCGGCTCACTGACGCGTCCCTCGGGACCCACCGCTGCGACTTGCTCACCGACGCTAGGAAGGTTTCCCGCAGCGCTGAGCGATCTCCTGCGCGTGGCCCCGGTCGTCCGCCGTGATCAGCAGGAAATCTCCCGCGGGGTCGTGCAGCAGTGTCACGGCCAGCTCATCGTACCGCGGGTCGCCGCGTGACGTCCGGCCGCGCGGTCGGATGGCGCGGCCGCGCACAACGCCCGCCGCGCGGTCCCGGCGCTCCACCCGATAGCCGTGCTGGGTCATCGCCGCGACGACGCAGAAAAACACCTCGTTTTGGTCGGCGGGGGCGGGAGTCCTGAGGCGGTACGGGCCGGAGGCGGCACACGCCGTCCCGATGACGCAGATCACGGAGGCCGCTAACGCCTCCCTCATCCTTCGTGGGTGTAACGGACTGGCCATAGACCGCGCGCCGGCAATCTAACCCGAGGCCGAGGGAGGCGGCGGGCTCTACCTGGCATCCCCTTCATGGCGTCGCAGACTCGTTACCTTGCAGCGGGCACATCGGTGCCGGGTGCCTAAGGACAGGTGGCCGAGCGGCTGAAGGCACACGCCTGGAGAGCGTGTAACGGGGTAACCCGTTCGTGGGTTCGAATCCCACCCTGTCCGTACCCCCGGTCTCCCCCGTTCCCCCTCCCTCTTGACAGTCCTGTGGCCCCATCAACACCTTTGGCCCAAGTTGTATACATGGGGGTCCTATCCTGGCCCCATCCATAGGCCTTACGCCCCATCGCCGGCGCCCAGGTGGCTCCCCCCGGCGCAGCGCTTCTTGCGGGGCGCGCCGTCGTGTTTGGTCGAGCCCGGCTCGGGTTCGTGCAGTCTTGACGGTCCATTTTTCGTTTGCCCTTTTTCATGGGAGGCAGTTATGAACCATGTCCGTTGGAAGGAGTGGTTGGCGGTGGCCGGCCTTGCGGTCGGCCTCGCGCTGGCCAGCTCCGGGGCGGCCTGGGCGCAGGCGACCGGCTCGGTTACGGGCCGCGTCACCGATCGCTCCTCGGGACGGCCCCTGGAGGGCGCCGAGGTCGGCGTCGCCGGCACCAACATCCGGGTCAGCACTGACCGAGAGGGTCGCTTCACCATCCCGAGGGTGCCAGCCGGGGCGCAGACACTGCGCTCCCTGATGATCGGCTACACCCGGCTTGAGGCCAGCGTCAACCTGGTGCCTGGACAGGCCCAAACGGTGGACTTCACGTTGGCGCCGGCGGCCATGCAGCTGGACGAGGTGGTCGTCACGGGGCAGCCGGGGCGCACGGAGAAACGCACCCTGGGCAACTCCGTGAGCAAGATTGACGCGGCCCATGTGGCCGAAGCCGGAGTGGTGGCGGACGTGCAGGACCTGCTCACCGGACGCACGCCTGGCCTCACGGTGATCGCCAACTCCGGGCAGGCCGGCGCGGGCAGCAACTTCCGCATCCGTGGGGCGGGCTCGGTGGAGGCCGGGTATCAGCCGGTATACTACATTGACGGCATCCGGTTTGAGAGCCGGCTCCAGACGGGCTTTGGCACGGGCAATTCGACGGTTCAGGCCACCAATCCCCTCTCGTTCATCAACCCCGACGACATTGAAAGCGTGGAAGTGATCAAAGGCCCCTCGGCCGCCACGCTGTACGGGGCGGACGCGGCAGGCGGGGTCATCCAGATCATCACCAAGAAGGGCCGCCGCGGTGCGGGCGTGCAATGGACCTTCGGGGCCGAGACGGGGCAGACCGAGTGGACCACCGGCATCGGGAACCCGAAGAACTACTGGCTCTGCCGCCCCAATCAAATCGCGGCTCCGGCGACCTACCCCGGCTGTGCCGGCATGGACCCGGCCTCTCCCGAGTCACAGCGCTTCCTGACTCACGATCCCATCCGTGAAGACACCATGCTGGACGGGCGGCCGGTGATCCGCAAAGGGGACCTCTACAAGTTCGACATCTCGGCGCGCGGCGGCGGGGACTTCTTCAATTACTACCTGTCGTTCGACCGCTACAGCGAAGACGGCGTCTTCTGGAACAATTTTGACCGCCGGCTGGGCGGCCGCGCCAACATCGAGTTCACGCCCTCGGACAAGTACGACATCGGCGTGACCTTCGGGTATACCCGGAATCACGGCGCGCAGCCGCTCCAGGACAACGCGTCCAACGGCATCCTGCGGAACGGCTTCCGCGGCCAGGCCAAGGGGCCGGTCCAGTCATCGGTGGGTGCACCCGGGTGGCGAGGGTTCGCGCCCGACCTCTCGAACTCCTTCGATAATCAGATCCGGATTGAACGGACGACGATTGGTCTGACGGGCAATTGGCGGCCTTTCAGCTTCATGCAGAACCGGATCACGCTGGGCTTGGACAAGCAAGACCTGCGGAACACGCAGTTCTATGCCATTGACACGCTTGCACAATGGAATCCAGCGCTGACCCCACAGTTCCTGTCCCCCTGGGGTGCGACCAACGCCACCGGCGTGATCGACCACTTCATGCCGACCACGCATGTTTGGACGGCAGATCTGGCCAGTACGGTCAACTTTGACCTCTCGCCCACGTTGACGTCCGCATTCTCGGGCGGGATGCAGCTGAACTCTCGGAGCCGGCGGACCTTCGAAGCCACCGGGGAGGGCCTGATCGCCAACACCCTGAACCTGGTGGGCGGCGCGGCAGTCCAGCGCGGCGATGAGGACTTCACCGAGCAGACGTCGTTGGGCTTCTACGTCCAGGAGCAGGTGGGCTGGCGGGAGCGCATGTACCTGACGGCCGCCCTGCGGATAGATGACAACTCGGCGTTCGGCTCGGACTTCTCGCTGGTCTATTACCCCAAGGCGTCGCTGTCGTGGGTGATTTCGGAGGAGGAGTTCTTCCCGCTGCCCTTCATCGAGCAGATGAAACTGCGGGTCGCATGGGGCAAGGCCGGACAGGCTCCGCAACCCTTCAGCGCGGACCGCACCTTCACCACCAACACCACGACGGGCCAGGTCGGTACCACGGAGTCCACCGTGAGCCAGCTGACCCCCTCGGAGTACGGCAACCCAAACTTGAAGGCCGAGGAAGGCGTGGAGTACGAGGCGGGGTTCGACGCGTCCTTGCTCAGTGGCAAGCTGGGGCTGGAGTTCACCTATTACAACAAGATCACCAAGGATGCGCTGATCGGCGTGCCCGACCCGCGGTCCACTGGGTTCGATGGCGAGCACCTGGAGAATATCGGTGAAGTCTCCAACCAGGGCCTCGAGTTGTTGCTGACCACCACGCCCGTGAACACCAGTGCGCTGACCTGGGATGCGAGCGCGTCGATCTCCACCAACAAGAACCGCCTGGTGTCTTTCGGTGGGGCGCGGGATGAAGTCACCTTTGGCGCCTTCGCCACGGTCCAGAAGCACCTGGAGGACTACCCCCTGGGTGGCTTCTGGTTCAACGACATAGAGCGGGACGGCACCGGCACGCTGGCACAGTGTCCCGCAACCTGGGCGCCTGAGAGCCCGGCCGGAGCCACGCTCGGCACGCCGGGTCCTTTGCCCGGTGGCTGTCCGCTATTGACCGCCGCCGGTGGGGTGACGGTGGATATCAACAAGTACACCTACGCCGGTCCGGCCGTGCCCACGCGTGAAATGGCCTTCACCAACACCTTCACCATCCTGGGCAATCTGCGCCTGTTCGCCCACCTGGATTACAAGGGCGGCTTCAAGGTCTGGTGCGCCCTGTGCTCGATCCGCTCACGGGTGGACCTGAACACCTTTGAACTGAACAACCCGGACCGGGACACGTTGCAGGTGCTGCAGCACACCAGCCTCCAGACCCGGACCTGGATCATGGACGGCGAGTTCTTGAAGCTGCGCGAGATCAGCGTGAGCTATTCGCTGCCCTCTTCCTGGAGCCGGGCGTTCCGCGCCAATCGTGTGGCGCTGACGCTGGCCGGGCGCAACCTGAAGACGTGGACCAAGTACGAGGGAACCGGCGATCCCGAAGTGAACTTCAGCGCCACCTCCGACTTTACCCGTCTGGACTACGCCTCCGTGCCGCCCATGCGGCAGGTATTCGCGTCGGTCCGGATCACTTTCTGAGGACCCGACCATGAATCTGCGATTATCCCATAGACGGTCCGTGCCGGCGCTCGCCGCGGCGGGCCTGGTGGCCCTGCTGGGCTGCGGCGACCTTTTGCAGGTGGACAACCCGGAGGAGATCCCCATTACGGATCTCAACCAGAACTCGCCGGCGTTGATTGCCGCCCTGGTGAACGGCGCGGTTGGCGACTTCACCCACATGTACGACGACCCGTTCATCTGGCGGGGGAGCATGTTTACCGATGAGCAGGTCACCGGAGTCAACTGGGAGCAGACCGCCCGGCTGAACCTCCGGATCGTGCAGTACACCGAGGGCGACGCGGACGGAATGTTCTCCGCGATCAGCCGGGCCCTCCGCCAGGCCGAGGATGTCCATGAGCGCCTGCTCGGGCTGGTGACCGACCCCGCCACGGACGCTGACGTGGCCCGAGTGCTCAACTTCGCCGGCTACAGCTACGTGGCGATGGGTGAGGCCATGTGCGAAGCCGTCGTTTCCAAGGTTGACATCACCACCGGTGTGGTACAGTTCGGAGAGTATTTGCTGTCTCCGGACAGCCTGTTCCTCCGGGCCATTGCCCGGTTTGGTCAGGCGTTCACCGTGGCGACCGCCGCGGGAGACGCCAACCTCCAGAACCTGGCTCGGGTCGGCATGGCGCGCGCGGCCCTTGGTGTTGGCCAGAACGCAACGGTCATCACCCAGGCCGGCGCGGTGCCGGCGGCGTTCAAGTGGTGGCTGGACTTCTCCGACGCCACCACCCGGGAAAACAACAACCAGTTCACCAATATCAGCGGCGCCAACCACCGCCTGGGCATGGCCCCCAAATTCCTGCAAACGGGCGGCGCCGCGTTCGGGACCCAGCGGCTGGTGGCTTCGCAGACCGACCCCCGGATCCAGGCGGACACCAACTGGGCCACCGGCCACAACGCCCTGACCAAGCTGTATAAGATCCGCCAGGGCCTGCGGTTTGACGGCTACAACGGCAACCGCTGGGGCTCAGTCCCGCGCACCACACCGGCGGCCTATGCGCGCGGCTCGGACATCCTGCTGGCGGACGGTGTGGAGGCACAGCACCACCTGTATGAGGCAACCGGCCCGTCGGCTGCCACGTCGGCGTTCATTGACGCCCGGCGCGCGGTGGGGTTCCAGTCCGCCATGAATTTCGCGGCCAACGACCCGGCCATGATGGCCGAGTTGCGGGAGCAGCGGGGCCGAGACCTGTTCCAGGGCGGCTTTCGCCTGGGTGACCTGCGCCGCTGGAAGAAGAACGGCACTGGGGACTTCTTCCCGTCCGGGCAGCACGTGAACTATCCGGCGGCCGCGTGGCTCAACTATGGCGACGCCACCTGCTACCCGCTGCCGCTGGAAGAGTATGACGGGAACCCATTCGTCAGGGACTTGAAGCCGAGCTGAGTCCCGTAGGTTGAGGAATGAGACGGTGGGGCGGGAAACCGTCCCACCGTTTCTCGTTTTCGCTCTCACCCCCATCCCCGGATGGAGGGACGGACGCCACCTATTGCTGGAGCCCGTGATCCGCGCCCATGATCGCCACACCATCACACCCGCTCGCCGTTGCTCTGATCACCCTTCCGTGTGCGCTGCTGCTCAACCCCGGTCAGCTCGACGCGCAGTCCCCGCAGAACCAGGAGCGGCCGGCCTGGGATGTGACACTGGCGCGCGGCCAGACTCGCGAGATCGGCTTCAGCACCGACCAAGGCACCTGGATGTCGGTGGATGTTTCACCCGATGGCCAATGGGTGGCCTTCGACCTGTTGGGGCACATCTACCGCCTGCCCATCGCAGGGGGCGAGGCGCAGTCGCTCACCCAGTCCAGCGGCGTGGCCGTCAACTACCACCCGCGCATCTCCCCGGACGGCCGCCTCATCGCCTTCATTTCGGATCGCCGGGGACAGAATAACCTGTGGCTCATGAACGCGGACGGCTCAGATCCCCGGCCGGTCTTCACCGACCTGGACGTTCGCGCGGCCGTTCCGGCCTGGACCCCCGACGGGCAGTACATCCTGGTGCGCCGGGACTACGTGGGGCAGGAGGACCAGCAGTCGAGTGTGGCGGACGCGTCCCCTGAGCTGAGCCCGGACGAACAGGGACCGCAGGGACGGAGCGGGATCTGGATGTACCACCGGGACGGCGGTCAAGGCATCGCCTTAATCGGTACCGAGGTCTCCGGCGCCACCTGGCCCTCGGTGTCGCCGGACGGCCGTTACGTCTTTTACCACATGCGTTCGGGAGGCTCAGACGGGCTGAGGGGACATTATCAAGTCCAGCGTCTGGACCTCCGCACCGGACAGCGCATCGCCGTCACGGCCGGCGATGCGGACGGCCCGGCCTCCAATCGCGTCTCCTCCGGCGGCGCCTGGGCCCCGGAAGCCGCCCCGGACGGCCGCTGGCTCGCGTTTGCCCGCCAGATTCCGGACGGCACCATCTCCTTCAAGGGCCACCGCTTTGGCCCGCGCACCGCCCTGTGGCTGCGCGACCTGGAAAGCGGCGCGGAGCGGCTGGCCATGGACCCCATCACGGTTGCCGTGGAGAGTGGCTCCAAGATTCTCCGCATCATCCCGGGCTATGACTGGACGCCTGACGGCCGATCCATCGTCATCGCCCAGGGCGGGAAGCTCCGCCGGCTGGACGTGGCGAGCGGGACCGTTCAACCCATTCCCTTCACCGCCCCAGTCCACCGTACCATCTCGGAAATGGCCTACCGGTCCTTCCGGATCGGCGACGGTCCCTTTGAAGCGAAGTTCCTGCGCTGGCACACGGCCACGCGGGACGGCTCACGCCTGGCCTTCCAGGGGGTTGGACGGATCTGGACCATGGATCTCCCGTCTGGCACGCCTCGCCGGCTCACCGCGGCGTCGTTCCGACCGCAGGAGTTCGGCCCCGCGTGGTCGCCGGACGGTCGCTGGATCGCCTTCACCACCTGGGATGACCTCGAGGGCGGTCACCTGTGGAAGATGCGCTCCACTGGCGGTGAACCGCAGCGCCTCACCTCCCAGGCGGCGGAGTACGTCCACCCCGCCTGGAGCGCGGACGGAACGGATCTGGTCCTGGCGCGCGGCGCCGGGGCCACCGAGCACGGCCGAACCCTGACCCACAACCCGTGGTGGGACATCGTGCGCGTGCCCGCGGCGGGCGGTGCGCCCACCGTCGTGGCCCGAGCCGCGCTGCCGGTGGAGGCCGGTCCCAACAACGTGGCGCGCCGCGCCATCCTGGCGCCGTCGTTTGGACCGGAAGGCCGGGTGTTCTTCCCGGACTTACAGCGGAGCGGCCGGACCAACCGCACGGTCGTCGTATCGGTCAAGCCCGATGGCTCAGACCGCCGGGAGCACCTGTCGCTTCCCTCGGCGGATGAGGCCGTGCCTTCGCCTGACGGCAAGTGGCTCGCCTTTGAAGAGGGCGACAACGTCTATCTGACCGCCCTCCCGTGGCAAGGCGCCGGCGAAATGCCGGTGGACCTCAACAAGCGGCGCGGCAAGCTGCCGGTGAAGCAGCTCTCCCGCGCTGGAGGGCTGTTCCCCCGCTGGAGAGACTCCTCCACGGTCGAGTTCGGGAGCGGCAACCGGTACTTCGCCTACCGCGTCGGCCCGGAGACGGCGGACACGGTTGTCGCCCGCCTCTCGGTCCCGCGCCGGGTCCCATCAGGATCCGTGGCCCTGACCGGAGCGCGCATCGTCACCCTGGCCGGCGATCAGGTGATCGAGCGCGGCACCGTGGTGGTCACGGGCAGCCGGATTACCTGCGTCGGCGACTGTGCCACCTCCGGCGTGGGGCGCGTGATGGACGCGGCCGGCACCACCGTCATCCCCGGCTTCGTGGACATGCACAGCCACCACTATCGCGAGCACCGCGGGTACCGACCGCTGCGCGATTACGAGGTGGCCTCCTACCTGGCCTACGGGGTCACCACCAGCCTCGACAACTCCATGTGGTCGCAGAACATCTTCCCTACCGCGGAGCTGATCGAAGCCGGCGACATGATCGGGCCGCGCACCTTCAGCTCCGGGGATCCGCTCTACTCCGGTGACGCGGCCCGTCAGAACCTGCTGTCCAGCCGGGAGGTGGCCCAGGACAACGTGGACCGGCTTCAGTCGTGGGGCGCCGTTTCCCTGAAGCAATACATGCAGCCCCGGCGCGACCAGCGGCAATGGGTGTCCGACGTTGCCCGTGCCCGGGGGCTCATGGTCACCGCGGAAGGCGGCGACCTGAACTACAACCTGAGCATGATCATGGACGGGCAGACCGGCTGGGAGCATCCCATGAGTGAGATCCCGGTCTACCGCGACGCGGCCATGTTCTACGGCAAGGCGGGCGCGGTCTATTCGCCGACGTTCGTGGTGGCGGGACCCGGACCCTGGAACATCGAGTACTTCTTCGCCGAGTCCGAAGTCTGGAAGGACCCCAAGTACCAGCGTTGGATGCCCTGGCGGCAAATGGTGGGGCACCTGCGGCGGCGCACCCTGCGGCCTGAAACGGATTACAGTTTTCCCTTGCTCGCGCAGGGCATGGCCGACATCATCGCGGAGGGCGGCTACGGCAGCATCGGCTCCCATGGAGAGCAGCTCGGCCTGGCGCCCCAGTGGGAGGTGTGGATGGCCGCGTCGGCCATGGGACCCCTGGGCGCGTTGCGGGTGGCCAGCCTCCACGGAGCGCACTTCCTGGGCGCCGAGCAAGACTTGGGCTCACTGGAGGTCGGCAAGCTGGCCGACCTGCTGGTGCTGAACGCAAACCCGCTGGAGAACATCCGGAACACCATGAATCTGAGATACGTGATGAAGGGCGGCGTGCTGTACGACGCAGCAACACTGGACGAGATCTGGCCGAACACCACGCCGTTCGGGCCGTATTACTGGGTGGATGAGGACGCGCTACGCAATGATGATCGAGCGCATGATTACACGGGGCGGTCGCCCGGACGCTGAGCCAAGCGCTCAGCGGGAATCAAGGAACTTGACGAGCTCCAGCTGCTGCAGGAAATGGAGATTGGCGAACGCGTCGCGAGACCTCTGGGCCTCTCCTCCGTGCATCAGGATCGCGTCGCGCACGCTCAGGGCGCGGCCGTCGTGCATGAACACGCGGCGCGCGCCCAGGCCCATCAGGGGGGCGGTTCGGAGCTCGGTGGGCGACGCCCCGGGGGCGCACACATTGGCCAGCGCGGGTCCCAGGTCGTGGAGCAGCAGGTCCGAGTACAGCGCCACCGGCTTGCGGTCCAGGGCGGACACCGGGTTTCTACCGGTGGTCAGGACGGGCACGTGACACGAGGGACACCCGGCCCTGGTGAACAGCCGCTCCCCGCGGGCGATACTGTCAGCCGCGCCGGCCCAGCCGGGGTCCCGCGGCGCCAGCGGACTCAGGAACCGGACAAAGTCCACCAGGACCTGGAGGGTCGCCGCATCTATCTCGGGATCCGGGACGGGGTCGGCGCCGGGGGGGACCGGATGGCCGGCTACGCGCGCTTCCTCCGGCTCGCGTGGGTTGGTCAACCCCATCTCCAGCAGCAGGGCGCCGGCGCTAAAGTCTTCGATAGTCGCGAAGTCTGCCTTGCGCCCAAACCGGCCCAGGCGACCGTCCGCCGTGCGGCCCACCCGTCCCGAGATCCCGTCGCCATTGCCATCGTCGGGATCCGCCCGAGCCTCGATGTCGGCTTCCGGAATGGCTTCCACCAGGCCCGCTCCGAACAGAAACGGTACGGTAAAGCGGCCGCGCTCCGTGGCCGCCGGCGGTATGGTTTCCCGCTCGATGCCATAGGCCTGCATGGCCGCCGTCGCCTGGGTCCGCACGTTCCGCCCGCCCTGGTCCACCAGCAGATCGCACGTCGCGCCGTCAAACCGCGTGGCCTTCACCACGCGTTGCTCACCGGTCCCTCCGCTGGCCGGATCGGTGTGGCAGGCACTGCACTGGTCCTCATTGAATGCGGGACCCAGCCCGGCCTCGGGCGTAAACACCTGGTTGAACACGGCCTGGCCCGCGCGAAACCGCGAGATCTCCGCCTGGGTGAGACCGGGGAGCGGGGTTCCTGGCTCCTCGCCGGTCACCATCACCGCTTCGGACCCGCACGCGGCAGTGGCGAGCGTCGCAATCAACCAGCGGGCGGCGGTGGGTGCGCCCCAAGTCCGCATAGCGGTGACAGCCCCCCGTTACGGTGCACCGTAGAATGCGCTGGCCCGCAATGAGCGGCAAGCGTCCCCGGCGCGGCGCGGCAGTTTACGCTGCCCTGCTGGCGTTGTGCCTGGCACCTCCGCTGGGGGCCCAGGCGGTCCGGGGCCGGCTGATCGAAGCGGAATCGGACAACCCCGTGCCCGCCGCGCAGGTGGCGTTGCTCAGCGCCGCGGGAAACGCCGTGGCGGTGGCTCAGAGCGACGGCACCGGACGCTTCTCGCTCCGGGCTCCCCGCTCGGGCTCCTACCGGCTCCAGATTCGCCGACTGGGCTATCAGCCGCGCTGGGTGCAGGTCGAGGTCGGGGGGGATGGTCTCGAGGTGGACGTGCGGCTTGCGCCCATCCCGGTCACGCTCGATCCCGTGGTGATCGAGGCAGACCTCAATCTGCGTTACCTGGAACGTGTGGGATTCTACCACCGCCAGTATAGCGACTTCGGGCATTTCATCACCCGGGACGAAATCGAAGCACGCCGCGCCGCACGAGTCACCGACGTGCTGAGCACGGTGGCAGGCGTGCGCCTCGTGCCGGACGGCACGCGCCTCGGCCGCATGCTGCTCCAGTTCAGAAGCGCGCTAACGACGTTCGGCGGGCTCTGCGAGCCCCGAGTGTTCGTGGACGGGCTGGTGGCCATCAAGGGGGACGCCAAACCCGTGGTCATGACGCCCGGCGGTGGGATCATTGACGAGCTGAACCAGGAGGACCCGCGGTCCCCTGAGCCCGCGGTGGACGACGTGGTGGACCCTCGGGATATTGAGGCGATCGAAGTGTACCGCAGCGGTGCCCAGGTCCCGGCGCAATTCGGGGGCATGGGACCCTTCACGCGCTGCGGCGTGGTGGTGGTGTGGACCAGGCGGGGGAGATAGGACTAGCGGCGGGCTTCGAAGAACCGGCGGAGCGGCGCGCCGCACTCCTCTTCCATAACCCCGCCCATGACTTCCGGATGATGGTTGAGCTGCGGGTGGCGCAGCAGATCACCCACGCTCCCGGCCATCCCCGCCTTGGGATCGTAGGCCCCGAACACCACCCGGGCCACGCGCGCCAGGACGATCGCCCCCGCACACTGCGCGCACGGCTCCAGGGTGACATACAGGGTGGCGTATTCCAGGCGGTCGGTTCGCGCCGCCTGGACCGCCCGCTGAATCGCCAGCAGCTCGGCATGCTTGGTGAGGTCTCGGCTCCTGACCGTCTCGTTGTGGGCCTCTGCGATGATTCGACCGTGAATGGACACTGCGGCGCCGACCGGCACTTCGCCGATCAGCGCCGCGTGGTGCGCCTGGTCCAGCGCCGCCTTCATCCCCGCCTGGTCCAGCGGGGACAGCATGGCCCGCTTCTCCCCGGGCGGCGTGGTCACGGCGGACTGCGCTCGAGCTTGACCCACCGGGTGGTGAGGGGCTGACCGCGATGATGAAACTCCAGCCGTCCATCCCTGAACTCGGCCCAGTCGCCGTGGGCGCCGCCCCGCGACGAGCCGGTGAGGCGGAGCTCGAAGGTCCCGGGGCGTTCCGCTTGTCGCATGGCGAACTCCACCAGGCCGTAATACCTCGATGAAGCCGCCGGAACCCCGCGCGGAGGCAGGGCAACGGCAATGAGGTCATAGCCGGCGTACCGGCCGTCCCGCACGATGGCCATGCGCGGCACCCGGCTCAGCGCGCTCCCGCTCCACAGGACATCGAACTCCCACACGCCCTCCACGGCCTCCAGGCTGTCCTTCCAGTGCGCAAAGTACGCGGCGAAGTCAGCCTCCGTGGGCTCGAACTCGCGCCAGCGCTCCCGCTTGGAAAACGCAACCGGCTTGACCGGCCGCGCCCGGGGTGTTATGGCAAGTCCTGAGACCAGGATATCCTCCCAGTGGGTCGGCCGCGTCAGGAGCCCCACGCCACCGCCCACCATCCCTCCGAGGAGCCCAAACCCTATCACTTCGGCCCACACGCCGGGGTCGCCCCAGCTCGGTCCGAAGGTGGAGTTGAACGCCGTCGCTCCCAGCACCGCGCCGCTCACGAATCCCAGTCCAATGCCCAGAAACAAGGGACCGTTGGGCCGGCGGCGGAGCTGCACGCGGACGGAAGCGTCGAAGGGTACTGGGAACGTATCCGGCAACTCCCCACTCGCCCGGAGGAGTACGCCAAGTCGAGTGGCCCGGAGCACGGTGCCCGCTCGCCAGACCGTAGGCGCCGCCGCGTCCGCGCTCGCCACCCGCACGGTGTTGCCGGCCCGCAGCGGCACGCGCTGCGCCCCGGCCGGTGCGGCCCACGCCATCAGACTCACCAGAACACCCACGCTGCGCCGGCGATTCATCAGTTACTTCTCAATCACCGGAAACAGCCGGATCCACTTCTCGGTGGTGCCGTCAAGCCGGTACAGGATCAACTCCGTCCCCAGCAGGTCGGCGCGGAGAGCGGCGCCCCCATTGGGTGGCTGCACGGTGAAGGCGGTGGGGGACTCCTCCCCGCGAAGCGCCCAGGCAATCCGCCCTCGCGTGGTGGCCAGCGACGCCCCTGGGCGAGGCAGTTGAACGGCCACGTAGTCAAAGCCCGCGTAGCGGGAATCCCGGGCGATCGCCAGATGGCGAGGCGCCACGGAGCCGGCGGTAAGTATCTCCCAGACCCCCTCCACCGGTGCCAGGCTATCCTCATACGCTTGGAAGAACGCGCCAAAATCGGGGCCGGTAGCGGGAAAGCGGCGCCAGTACGCTCGTTCCCCGATGCGCGCCGACTGGGACGCAGCCACGGTCAATGGCGCCGCCGGAATACCCTCCGCTGTCAGCTCAACATCCTCCCAGTGGCGCGGTCCGGCAGCCATCCCGGCGACAATACCCAATAAGCCGCCGATGGTGGCAAACCCGATGGTCTCCAGCCCCCTTCCCTGTCCCAGTTGTTCGCCATCGAACGCGCGCGAGAGCACCGTCGCGCCCAGCGCGCCACCTGCCGTCAGGCCCACCGCTCCCCACAGCAACGCATGACCCGCTGAGGGGCTCCCAATGCCGACTCGCCAACGCGGACCGAGCTCAACCGAAACGGAGTCGCCCCCGTTGTTCGCGAACACCAGGGCGCGCCGGCTGACGTTCAGCACGGTCCCAACACGCCACAGGCCCAGGCTCGCGGAATCTGCGTTCGCCACGCGAACGTGGTCGCCGGGCCGTATGGGAAGGAGTTGCGCCCCGCCGGGACTGGCCGCCAGGGCGCTCAGGACGCCGGATATCAGAATCAGTCGCATCAGGGAGGGGGAAATGTGTTGCAGGACAAGCTGTCACGTGCCGGCGCTAAACGCCAGCCGGGTCTCTCACCTCCGCACCCCGTCTCACAAACTCCAGGTCGTTCCCGTCCGCGGAACGGACCACTCGCACGACGTCTCCCTCGCCGTAAACACCCTCGAGAATGGCCAGCGCCAGCGGGTTCTGGATGCGGCGTTGAATCACCCGTTTCAGCGGGCGCGCTCCGTAGGTCGGGTCGTACCCTTCGGCGATCACCAGCTCCTTGGCCTCCGGGGTCAGCTCCAACCGGATGCGCTTGTCGGCGAGCAGCTTCCGCACCCGATCCACCTGGAGATCCACGATGTGGCCCAGGTCCCCGCGCGCCAGCGGACGGAACACAATCACGTCGTCCACCCGATTCAGGAACTCGGGCCTGAAGGTCTGACGCAAGGCCTCCAACACGCGGGGCTTGGCGTTCTCCTCGGCCTCCAGCAGCCATTGACTCCCCACATTGGACGTCATGATGATGACGGTGTTCCGGAAACTCACCGTCCGTCCCTGGCTGTCGGTCAGACGGCCGTCGTCCAGGATCTGAAGCAACACGTTGAATACGTCGGGATGGGCCTTCTCGATTTCGTCGAACAGCAGAACGGCATAGGGGCGGCGCCGCACCGCTTCGGTGAGTTGCCCCCCCTCTTCATAGCCCACGTACCCGGGCGGCGCCCCGATCATGCGCGCCACGGCGTGCTTCTCCATGTACTCCGACATGTCGAGCCGCACCATCGCGCGCTCGTCGTCGAACAGAAACTCGGCCAGCGCCCGCGCCGTCTCGGTCTTACCCACGCCGGTGGGTCCCAGGAAGATGAAGCTGCCCACCGGACGGGTGGGGTCCTGTAACCCCGCCCGCGACCGGCGGACCGCGTTGGACACCGCCGCCAGCGCCTCCTCCTGCCCGATCACCCGCTGGCCCAACTCCGCCTCGAGCTTGGTCAACCGCTCCCGCTCGGATTCCAGCATCTTGCGTACGGGAATCCCGGTCCACCGCGCAACTATCTCCGCCACGTCCTCGGCGTCCACCTCCTCCTTGAGATACTTGGCAGTCGCCTGGATCTCGCCCAACCGCTTCTTCTCCGCGTCGATCTCCCGCTCCAGCGCCGGCACGGTGCCGTAGCGGATCTCGGCCGCTCGCTGAAGGTCCCCCGTCCTGGTCACTTTCTCCGCCTCGGTCCGAGCCTCCTCCAGCGCCGCTTTCTTCTCCCGGAGGCGCGCGATGGCCTGCTTCTCGGCCTGCCATTGCGCCTTCATGGCCTGGGATCGCTCGCCCAGCTCCGCCACCTCTCGCCGCAGCACGTCCAATCGTTCCCGGCTGGCTCGATCCGTCTCGCGCGTCAGGGCCTGCTCCTCGATACGGAGCTGCACCATCCGGCGCTCGATCTCGTCAATCTCCTGCGGGAGACTGTCAATCTCGATTCGCAGCCGGCTCGCCGCTTCATCCATCAGGTCAATGGCCTTGTCCGGGAGATGCCGGTCCCCGACGTAGCGATCGGAGAGCGTGGCGGCGGCCACCAACGCCGCATCCGTGATCCGGACGCCGTGGTGCACCTCGTAGCGCTCCTTGAGGCCCCGGAGGATCGCGATGGTGTCCTCCACCGATGGCTCACCCACGAGCACCGGCTGGAACCGCCGCTCCAGCGCCTTGTCTTTCTCGACATGCTTGCGGTACTCATCCAGCGTCGTGGCGCCCACCACGTGCAGCTCGCCCCGCGCCAACGCCGGCTTCAGCATGTTGGAGGCATCCACCGCACCTTCCGCCGCCCCGGCCCCGACGATGGTGTGCAGCTCGTCAATGAAGACGACGAAGCGTCCTTCCTGACTGGTAATCTCCTTCAGCACAGCCTTGAGCCGCTCCTCGAACTCACCCCGGTACTTGGCGCCGGCCACCAACTGCCCGATGTCCAGCACCACCAGTTGTTTGCCCCGCAGAGACTCCGGTACGTCCCCGTTGACGATCCGCTGTGCCAAGCCTTCCGCGATCGCCGTTTTGCCCACGCCCGGCTCGCCGATCAAGACCGGGTTGTTCTTGGT
>DASWGV010000068.1:0-2958 GCA_036393515.1 Gemmatimonadales bacterium
CGCCGAGCAGTACCAGGAGACTGGGCACCCCAGCGTAGGCCCCGGTCATCTCCTCGATCAGGATTCCCAGAGCCGGCTCTAGGTGTCCCCGGGCCAGTACGTCGCCGTAGCGGTAGCCCAACATCAGCCCGCCAAACGCCGCCGGGAAGAGGGCCAGCCCGATCATGGCACGGGGCGAGGGGAGTCGAAGAGGCGGCATGAGGCGACTGGCTCCAAGGTAACCCCCTCTGTCAACGAATTCCCCCGCGGTCGCCGGGGGCGTCAGGTCAGCGACGGTGTTGCGGCTTTGCCGGCTCTTCGGTCAAGGATGGAGTGGCCCGCCTCACCCCGCCGCGAGTCGGATGACAACCGACTGACACGGCCGGCGGCGCCGACTCGGATGTCTCACGCACGGCACTGCCCTGGCCCGTCGCTGGACGGTCCATGCACCGAGCCGTACGTTTGGAGAGCCGAGTGAGCGGTCAATGCAATGACCATGAGGGGGAGGTGGATCCTGGTGCCTTGCTGGCGAAGGAGTCTGGGACATGCCTGATCCGCGAAACGCGCTGAACACGGCTCTCACCGGGCGATACCGGCTCGACCAGGAACTGGGCAGGGGCGGCATGGCCACGGTCTACCTGGCCTGGGACCTCAAGCACGAGCGCCACGTGGCCCTCAAGGTGCTGCTCCCCGAGCTGGCCGCGGCGCTTGGCGGTGACCGCTTCCTCCGTGAGATCCGGCTCACCGCGCGACTCCGCCACCCGCATATCCTTCCTCTGCTCGACTCGGGTGAGGCCGCCGGCCTGCTGTATTACGTCATGCCGTACGTGGAAGGTGAGTCGCTCAGGGACCGGCTGCGCCGCGAGCGGCAGTTGGCCATCGAGGACGCGGTCCGGATCGCCGAAGAGGTTGCCGACGCCCTGGACCACGCCCACCAGTTGGGGGTCGTCCATCGGGACATCAAACCGGAGAACATCCTCCTCGATGGCCGGCATGCCGTCGTCGCCGACTTCGGCATCGCCACAGCAGCGAGTCTCACCGGGGGGGAGAAGCTGACGGCGACCGGCGTGGTAGTGGGCACGGTGGAGTACATGAGCCCGGAGCAGGCCGCGGGAGAAGGAGAGCTGGACCACCGCAGCGACCTGTACGCGCTCGGTTGCGTGCTATACGAGATGGTGGCGGGCCACCCGCCGTTCACCGGCACCACTGCCCAGCAGGTGATTGCCCGCCACCTTATCGACAGGGCGCCGTCCCTCGAGGCCGCCCGGCCCGGCCTCCCGGCGCCGGTGGCGCGGGCAATCGAGCGGGCCCTTGCCAAGGCGCCGGCAGACCGATTCGGTTCCGCGGCGGCCTTCGCCCGTTCGCTCCGGTCCGAGGCCGCAGCCCCGCCGCCAGCCGGGTTGCCGCCGGCGAGCGTATCCCGGACCGGGCGGACCCCCGCGCTCCGCCGTCGCGCGGTGTGGGGCGTCGGTGCGGTCCTGGTCGTGGCCGCGTTGGTTCTGGCGACGAATCCCGGCAACCTGCGGCATCGTGCGGGAGCCGCCGGTGCCCCCAGAATCGAATCCCTCGCGGTGCTTCCCCTTGATAACCTGTCCAACGATCCCGAACAGGAGTACTTCGCTGATGGCATGACCGAGGCGCTGATTGGAAACCTGACCCAGATCCGCGCCCTGCGGGTCACCTCCCGCACCTCGGCGATGCGGTACAAGGGCTCGACCCAGTCGCTCCCGGCCATCGCCGGCGAGCTGGGCGTAGACGGGGTGATCACCGGCTCGGTGCAACGATCGGCTGCCCGCATCAGCATCAGGGTGCAGTTGATTCACGGTCCGACCGATCGAACTCTCTGGGCCCAGGCCTATGTCCGCGATCTCGAGGATGTCCTGGAACTCCAACGGGACGTGGCGCAGGCCATCGCCCAGGAGGTCAGCGCTCAGCTCACGCCGGGCGAGCAGGTACGACTGGCCGCGGTCCGACCCGTGAATGCGGAGGCCTACTCCCGGTATCTGCAGGGCCGGTTCTATCTCGCCAAGCGGAGCGCGGAGGACCTGGACCGGGCCATCACCTACTTTGAGGGGGCCATCGCGAGGGATTCCCTGTATGCACCGGCCCACTCGGGACTGGCCGACGCCTACAGTCTGCTGGGCTACTTCGGATCGGGCGCCGTGGCGCCGACCGACGCCCGGAGCCGGGCGGGGCGCGCCGCCCGCCGGGCCGTGGAACTCGACGAGGGGTCCGCCGAAGCCCACACCTCCATGGGGTTCGTCAGGATGCGGTTCGAGTGGGACTGGGCCGGGGCGGAGCGGGAGTTTCTCCGGGCCATCGAGTTGAACCCACGCTATCCAACAGCGCACCACTGGTATGCGGTGATGCTGATGTCGCTTGGCCGGCATGAGGAGGCGCATGGGGAGATCATGCTGGCGCGGGAGATGGACCCCGTCTCCGTCATCATTGCCAACGTGGTGGCGCTCCATTTCTACCTGGCCAGGGACTACGACCAGGCCACCGAATGGGTGCGCAGGACCCTGGAGCTGGAGCCCCAGTTCGCCAACGGGTACTACAGTATGGGGAGACTTCACGTTCAGCGGGGGGAGTACGCCCAGGCCGTGAGGGAGATGGAGACCGCCGTGCGCCTGGCCAACCGCACGCCCTTCTACCTGGGCCAGCTCGGACGAGCCCTGGCGCATGCCGGGCGCGGGCCCGAAGCCGAGCGGGTGCTGGAGGAACTCATCAGCAGACCGGCTCCCGAGCAATCCGCCTATCAAATCGCCGAGATCTACATCGGGTTGGGGGAAGCCACCCGGGCCCTCGACTGGCTCGAGCGCGCGTTCGAAGGCCGGGCCGGCTATTTGTCCTATCTCAACGTGGCCCCTGAAATGGATCCCCTCCGAGAGGAACCGCGCTTCCAAGCGCTTGTGCGGAAGATGAATTTGCAGTGAATCGCTGGAGTAGTTTAGCCACCGCGCCTGGATGTGGTGCGGG
>DASWGV010000069.1:0-52191 GCA_036393515.1 Gemmatimonadales bacterium
GCCTGCCGCCGCAGTTCCTCCACGTGCGCCACCAACGGAACCATGACCTCCGGGATTACCTCTACGCCTTCGCCGGCCGCCTGGCAGGCGGCCTCGAAGATCGCCTGCGCCTGCATTTCGGTGATCTCCGGATACGTGATCCCCAACCGGCAGCCGCGGTGGCCCAGCATGGGATTGGCTTCCGTGAGCACGTCCACGGTATGGTGCAGCCGCTCAGAGCTCACCCCCAGCGTCCCGGCCAGCTCCCGAATCTCTTCCTCGTGGCGCGGCAGGAACTCGTGCAATGGCGGGTCCAGCAGTCGGATGGTCACCGGCAGGCCATCCATGGCGCGGAAGATCTCGACGAAATCCTGGCGTTGCATGGGGAGCAGCTTCAGGAGTGCCCGCCGCCTGCCCTCCAGGTCCGTCGCCAGGATCATTTCACGCACGGCGTCAATCCGGTCGCCCTCGAAGAACATGTGCTCGGTGCGGCAGAGCCCGATGCCCTCCGCGCCAAACGTGCGCGCCCGCTCGGCATCTTCCGGCGTGTCCGCGTTGGTCCGTACCCGTAGCATCCTGACCTCGTCGGCCCACACCATCAACTGGCCGAACTCCTCACTCAGCCCCGGCCGCACCAGCGGAACCTGTCCCACGATCACCCGGCCCGTGGTTCCATCCAGCGTGAGCCACTCGCCCTCCCGCACCGTGCGGCCGTTGACGTGCAGGGCGTGCCCGCCTTCGTCCACCTGGATGTCCTTGGCCCCGGCCACACAGCATTTGCCCATCCCGCGGGCCACCACCGCGGCGTGGCTGGTCATGCCCCCGCGCGCGGTGAGAATCGCCTGGGCGGCGACCATGCCGTGGAAATCGTCCGGGCTGGTTTCGCGCCGCACCAGGATCACTTTGTCACCGGAGCCGGCACGCGCGACCGCGGTGTCGGCGTCCATCACCACCATTCCCACGGCTGCCCCGGGAGAAGCAGGCAGGCCGGTGGTGAGGACGTCCACGGCTACGTCGGGGTCGAGCGTGGGATGCAGCAGTTGATTGATTTGGTCGGGCTCCACGCGTCGCAGCGCCTCGCGCCGGTCAATCAACCCGTCCTCCACCATGTCCACCGCGATGCGTACGGCGGCCTGCGCCGTCCGCTTGCCGGTCCGGGTCTGAAGCATGTACAGCCGACCACGCTCCACCGTGAACTCCACATCTTGCATGTCTCGGTAATGCCGCTCCAACGCGCCGCACACCCGTTCCAGCTCGGCATAGGCTGGGGGCATGCGGGCCCGTAAATCGGCGATGGGCTCCGGATCACGAATGCCGGCCACCACGTCCTCGCCCTGGGCGTCGACCAGGAACTCGCCGTAGAGCCCGCGGTCGCCGGTGGACGGATTGCGGGTGAACGCCACGCCGGTGGCGCAATCGTCACCCATGTTGCCGTAGACCATGGCGACCACGCTGACCGCGGTGCCGAGGTCGTTGGGGATTCCGTGCACCCTGCGATAGTCCACGGCGCGCTTGGTCTGCCAGCTCTTGAACACCGCCAGAACGGCCCCCCACAGCTGCTCCCACGAATCCTGCGGGAAGGGCTTTCCGGTGTCGCGGAACACAATGTCCTGGTAGGTGCCGACCAGGTCGCGGAGATCGTTCGCGTTCAGGTCCACGTCGGCCGTGACGCGACGAGCTTCCTTCAAGGCGACCAAGGCAGCGTCAAACGGATCAGCGCGACCGTCGGCGCCCTTGATGCCGAAGACCACTTCGCCGTACATCTGAACGAGACGGCGGTAGGAGTCGTAGGCGAACCGCGCGTTACCCGATGTGTGGGCCAGTCCGGAGACGACCTCGTCGTTCAGTCCCAGGTTGAGAATGGTGTCCATCATGCCGGGCATGGAGAACTTGGCGCCGGACCGGACGGACACGAGCAGGGGCGCCTCCGGATCGCCGAAGCGCTTCCCGGTGACCCGCTCCAACCGGCTGATGGCGCCTTGCACCTCGGTGCGCAGCGTGCCGGGGAGTTGGCCTTGGCGCAGATACGCGACGCAGAGCTTGGCGGAAATGGTGAACCCGGGTGGTACGGGGATTCCCAGATTGGTCATCTCGGCAAGATTGGCTCCCTTGCCGCCCAGCGCGTCCTTCATCTCGGCGCTGCCATCCGCCTGGCCGTCAGCAAAGAAGTAGACGTCAGGCACGGCCAGCACGCCTCCTATGGTTCGGCTGCGTGGAGCGCCGCTTCCGGTACCGCAGTGGGATAGTTCCCTGTGAAGCAGGCGTCGCAGAACGGCCATGGCCCGCCGCTCACCGCCCGCCGCATGCCCTCTACCGAGAGATATCCCAGTGTCTCCACGCCCAGGTGCTTCCGAATGGCCTCGTGATCGTGCGTGGCGGCGATCAACTCTTCCCGGGTCGGCGTGTCGATGCCGTAATAACAGGGCCCGGTGATGGGTGGCGAGGCGACGCGGAAATGAACCTCCCGGGCGCCCGCCTCGCGCACCATGCGGACCAGGCCGCGCGACGTGGTGCCCCGCACCAAGGAGTCGTCCACCATGACGACGCGTTTGCCACGAATGACGTCCCGCACCGGATTGAACTTGATCCGGACCTTGGAGTCTCGCACCGACTGGCTCGGGTTGATGAACGTGCGTCCCACGTAGTGGTTGCGGATCAGGCCGTGCTCGAGCTTGAGACCGCTCGTTTCCGCGTACCCCAGAGCCATGGCGTTAGAAGAGTCAGGGACGGAGAACACGCAGTCCGCACCGGCGGTGGGCTGCTCGCGCCCCAGCTCGCGACCCAGGTCACGACGCACCCGATCCACGGATTCACCGAACACCACGGAATCGGGTCGGGAAAAATAGATGAGCTCGAACACGCACCGGCGCGACTCCTGCCGGGGCAGGGGCGGAAGGTCCACCACCTTGCCGTCTTCGATCTTGAGCCACTCCCCGGGCCCCAGCTCGCGCAGGGGGCGCGCGCCATGGATGTCCAACGCGCACGTCTCCGACGCCAACACATACGCGCGCCCCAACTGGCCCAGGGTGAGTGGGCGGAAGCCCCGCGGATCCACCATGGCATACAGGGTGCGGCCGATGGTGAGCAGCAGCGTGTAGGCTCCCTCGACCCGCTCCAGCGCATCCAGAATTTGATCTTCCGGGAGACGGGCTTCTGACCGGGCGATCAAGTGCACGATCACCTCGGAATCCGACGAGGAGCGGAAGATGGAGCCCTTGCGAACCAGATCCTCGCGCAGCTCCGTCGCGTTGGTGAGGTTGCCATTGTGGGCCAGCGCGAGCGGGCCGGCGTGGTAATTCACCACGCCGGGCTGGGCGTTGGCCAGGACGGAGCTGCCGGTGGTGGAATAGCGCGTGTGGCCGATCGCCACATCACCCTTGAGTGTTTGCAGGACCGCCGGGGGAAAGACGTCTTGCACCAGGCCCATGCCTCGATGCGCGGACACGTGGCCGGCCCGGTCAAGGACGACAATGCCAGCGGACTCCTGGCCGCGATGCTGCAACGCGTACAGGCCCAGATACGTGAGCTGCGCTGCGTCATCGCTACCGGCAACGCCGAAGATCCCACACATGTCAGGCCGCCTGCCGCGTGGCCATGGTCTCCATCCGGCGCGGGAGCGCGCCGCCGTACAGGTCACTGAGCTCGCCCACTGGGAAGGTCAGCGTTCCGTCACCCAGGGCGATTTCTAATCTACCGCCGGCGGCGCCCACCGTGCCGATGCGGGCCACGGGCACCTGGTGTCGATCCGCCAGCGCAACCAGGTCCGGCGCGCGGTCCTGAGGCAGGGACAGCAGCGCGCGGCTGTGGTCCTCGCCGAACAGGAGCGCATCCACGCCCAATGTCCCGCGGAGCCCGCTCAAGTCGATGCGCGCGCCAAGGCCGGCCCGGGCATACGGGCCGCCGATGCATGCCTCCGCTAGCGCCACGGCGATGCCGCCATCGCTCAGGTCGTGCACGCTGGCACACCACCCGGTGGCGGCCAGCTCGACCAGGGCCTCGACCAGGCGCGCGGCCGTCCGGAGGTCAACCGGCGGAGGCGCCCCGGCGACGGCCTCCAAAACGTGCGCCCAATAGGCCGATCCTCCGAGGTGCCCGCTGGTGCGGCCCAGCAGGAAGACAGCATCCCCTGACGCGGCGAACCATGGGCGGACCGTCCGGTGCACATCCTCAATTAGTCCGACCATGCCGATCACGGGTGTCGGGTCCACCGCGCCTGCCGGACTCTCGTTGTAGAACGAAACGTTCCCTCCCGTCACCGGAATGGCGAGGGCCCGACAGGCATCGGCGATGCCGCGGCACGCTTCGCGGAACTGGAAGTAGATGTCGGGCCGCTCCGGACTGCCGAAATTGAGACAGTTGGTGATCCCGATGGGGCGCCCGCCGGTCGCCGCCACGTTACGTGCGGCCTCCACCACCGCGCCCTTGCCGCCCTCGTACGGATCAAGTAAGACGTGGCGGCCGTTGCCGTCGGTGGCGAGCACCAGCCCGAACGGTTCGTCGCCCACCTGCACCACACCCGCACCGCCGCCCGGTCCCAGCACGGTGGATGCCTGAACGGTGGAGTCGTACTGCTCGTACACCCATCGCTTGCTGGCGATGCCCGGCGTGTCCAGCAACCGGCGAAGCGCCTCCTCCGGGGGTGGTGTCGGGCCGGTGGGGGCGGCGGCTCGGCGGGCACGGGCTTCGGCCGACTCCACGGCGTCCGGCTGGTAGACGGGGCAATGGTCCACCAGCGGGGTGCCCGGGATCTCCGCCACGACTCGGCCACCATGGCGCACGCGGTAGAGGCCGTCGCCGGTCACGCGCCCGATGGCCGTCGCCTCCAGTTCCCAGCGTGTGGCGATGGCGCACACCTGGGCCAGTCGATCCGCGCGGGCCACCACCAGCATGCGCTCCTGCGATTCCGACAGTAGGATTTCGTAGGGCGTCATGTCGGGCTCGCGGACCGGCACCAGACTGGTGTCAATCTCTACCCCGACACCGCCACGCGCGGCCATCTCGGCCGAGGAGGAGGTGAGTCCCGCGGCGCCCATGTCCTGGATCGCGACAATATGGCCGGACGCGATCAACTCCAGACTGGCTTCCAGGAGCAGCTTCTCGGTAAACGGGTCGCCCACCTGCACCTGCGGCCGTCGCGCCTCACTTTCCGCCGTGAGCTCTTCGGACGCGAAGGAGGCGCCGTGAATGCCGTCCCGCCCCGTGCGCGACCCCACCACGAGCAGCACGTTGCCGACGCCCGACGCCACCGCGCGCATCAACTGGTCCTCCCGCAACAGGCCCACGCACATGGCATTCACCAGCGGATTGCCCCCGTAGGAGGGCCCGAACTCCACCTCCCCCCCGAGCGTGGGAATACCGACGCAGTTCCCGTAGTCACCGATGCCACGCACCACGCCCGCGAAGAGATACCGGTTACGGGCCTCGGACAGGGGGCCAAAGCGCAGGCTGTTGAGCAGCGCGACCGGCCGGGCGCCCATGGTGAAGACGTCCCGCAAGATGCCGCCCACGCCGGTCGCCGCACCTTGATACGGCTCCACCGCGGAGGGGTGGTTATGTGATTCAATCTTGAAGGCCACCGCCCACCCGTTCGGCAGCCGCAGAACCCCGGCGTTCTCACCCGGGCCTTGCAGCACCCGGGGCCCGGTGGTGGGGAAGCGTTGTAGGATGGGTTTGGAGTGCTTGTAGGAGCAATGCTCGCTCCACAGCGCGGAGAAGATGCCCAGCTCAGTGAAAGTCGGTGGCCGGCCGAGCATGCGCTCGATGCGCGTGTACTCTTCCGCGTTCAGGCCGTGCTCGGCGACCAGGGCAGGCGTGACTGCCGGGTCGCCGGGAACGGGATCAGCCTGCGTGGGCATCCGGGCCCGGGGCTCGTCCCGATCCGCGCACGCCGCGCACCAGGGCGGTGAATACGCCGGCCAGCCCACCGGCCCGGGCTTCTTCTTTGATGAGGTCCTCTGCCTCGCCGGCGTCGAACCACACGCCCAGGCATTCGGGGCAGCGGTCCACCTGGATCCCGCTCCACTCAGCCGTTTTCAAGTCGGCGCCGCACTTGGGGCACTTCATGAAATGACTGCGGCGCGCGGCGTCGCGCTCGGCGGCGGCCGACGCCTCCCGGCGGGCGCGGAGAATGTCCGCCTCCCGCTTGGCGAAGTACTCATCTTCGTTCCGGCTGGGCTTGTCGGTCACGGCGTGTCCCCGGAGCCGGGGACTTGGGGCGGTGTCGCCGTGGGCTGGCGACCGGGCGGCGATGACGAGGTCCCAGCGTAACTGTGGCCCGAACCGCGGACGATAGCGTCCACCACCTGGCCGTTCTCCAGCAACACCACATCGAACGTGCCGCACGACACCTCGCAGCCGTTCCGGAAGTAGAGGTATCCCCTGGTCCCGGCGGTCCGCTCGGCCACCGGCACGCCCCAAACCGCGATGACATCGTCCCGAGTCATGCCCGGCGCCACGGTTCCGGTGTCGACGGGACTCCAGGGCTCGTCCGCCGCCGGCATTCGGGCGATCGGAGGCGGTGACGGTGCTTCGACTGGCTCGGCCGCCATCATGGTATCCGGAGGAGGGGGAGCAGCCTGCGCGGTGTCCGGCGGCGGTTGGTCTTTCCTGCCAATGAACGGGAGCTTGTCGCACGCCAACAGGACCAGGAGTGCAGCCGGCGCGGCCTTGCGAGCGATCCTTGTCATCGCACCCCTCCTCGGGAGAGTGCCAGGTTCTGAACCACCGACTCAAAGAACTTTGCCCCCAAACCGTGACCCAGGGCGGCGTCCGCCGCGCGCTCGGGATGGGGCATGATGCCAACGACGTTGCGGCCACCGTTGGTGACTCCGGCAATATCGTTCATGGATCCGTTCGGGTTCCCCCCGACGTATCGCAGGACCACCTGCCGCTGATGCTCCAACGCGCTTATTACGTCGGCTGGGGCCACGTAGCGGCCCTCGCCATGCGCCACCGGCATCTCAATAATAGCACCGGCCTCGTACGCCAGGGTGAACGGCGTATCGGTCGCTTCCACCCGCACCTGCACCGGCCGCGACACGAAGGTGAGGCCCGCGTTCCTCATGAGGGCGCCGGGCAGCAGACCCGCTTCGCACAGTATCTGAAAGCCGTTACAGATCCCCAGCACCGGCCCACCGGATTCGGCCAACTCCCGCACGGCCGCCATCACCGGGCTGAACCGAGCAATGGCGCCGGCCCGGAGATAGTCACCGTAGGCGAATCCGCCGGGGAGGACCACGGCGTCCGCGCCCTGAAGGGAGGCCTCCCGGTGCCAGACGTAGTACCCGTCGGCTCCGGCGCGCGTCACCGCGCGTAACGTGTCGGCGTCGCAATTGGATCCCGGAAATTGCGCGACGGCCACCCGCATCAGGGCACCTCCCGGACGGCGACGGTGAAATCCTCCGTCACTGGATTGGCGAGCAGCCGTTGGCACATGGCCCGCGCGTCGTGCTCCGCCGCGGCGCGGTTGGGCCGGTCCATCGCCAGCAGAAGCGAGCGTCCGACCCGCACCCCCGCCACCCGCTCGAAGCCCAGGGCGGTGAGGGCGTGCTCGACCGCCTGGCCCTGAGGGTCGAGCAAGGTGGCTCGTGGCATGACGCGAACCTCAATCTCAAAGCGGGGCATTCAACCGCCCCGCGCCGGCGGCTCACGGGTTCGCCCGCCCGCGGGCGCGTCATGGTCGTGGTCGGCCACGATGCCGATCGGGACCTGGGGCTCGTCCGTCCGTTCCAGAAACCCCACCACGGCCGCCCGTGCCAGCCCATAGGTGAGGTAGGCGATACCCAGAGGGAAAAAGAAGACGTCCCGTTCCCAGATGCCGAATCCCAGGATTGTGAGGTTCACCGCCAGACCGCCAAGGCCACGCAGCGTGCGGAGGCCGATGCGTGGCAGCCGCGCATAGCGAACGCTGCTGACCATTACCAGGCTGAGCGCGATCATCAAGAAGATGACGAGCTGTGACCAGGGCAGGCCCGCCAGGCGCTCCTGATAGAGCGAGGTTTGGGTGAACGGATAGTAAGTGGCAAGCGTCATGCCCGCCGCCGGTGATGGCATTCCGGTGAAGGTGGTCTTATGCTCTCCCGACGCCTGCACGTTATACCGAGCCAGGCGCAGGGCCACGCACACCACAAAGGCATACGAGAACACCCAGGCGAACTGGCCCAGTTGTGCCAAGAGCAGGAAATGGATCAACGCGGCCGGAGCCACGCCAAAGCTGATCACGTCCACCAGCGAGTCCAACTCGGCGCCGAACCGCGTGCCCAACCTGCCCATTCGCGCGGACAACCCATCCAGGGTGTCCAGCACGCCGGCAATGACGATGAACCAGCTGGCCCGATAGAACGCACCCTGAGATGCCAGCACGATAGACCAGATGCCGAAGAACAAGTTCGCCAGGGTGAACAGACTGGGCAGGACAATGACCACGCGACGCACCCGTGGTCCGGGCAGGGGGGGCCGCATCATGCCCACTCCGCGATCACGGAGACGCCGCCCGTGGTCCGGGCCCCGACCGGTACGGCCGCCCGGGCGCCCCGCGGAACGAACGTGTCCACCCGCGAGCCGAACCGAATGAGACCGAGCCGTGCTCCCTGCCGCACGGCATCACCGGGCGCGGGATCCGTCACGATCCGGCGGGCGATGAGCCCGGCGATCTGTCGCACCAGCACGGGGCCCCGCTCGGTCTGGATGCCCAGGGACGCTTGCTCATTCAGGTCGCTCGCCTTGTCCAATGTGGCATTGAAGAAGGCCCCCGGCCGGTAATGGCGATAGGCCACCCGGCCATCGGCGGGACAGTAGTTGATGTGGACGTTGAACACGTTCATGAATACCGAGACCCGGGTGGCCGGACCCTTGAGAAAGTCCGGCTCGTCAACCTCCGCCACGCTCACCACCTTCCCGTCGGCCGGCGCCAGAACCAGCCGGGGGTCGCGCGGGCCGCTGCGTTCAGGGTCGCGGAAGAACGCGGGGGTCCAGGTCGCGATGGGCGTCCAGGCGAGCGCGGCCAGCCACCACCGGCCGGGAACCAGGGCTTCGAGCCCAAGCAAACCGGCCAGTACCGCGGTGCTGGCAACGATGAACGGCCGGCCCTCCCGCGCGACTCTCACGCGCCCGGATCTAGCGGCTCGCCGGTGATCCGCAGGTAAGCGTCCCGGTACCGCACATCGGTGGCATGGACCACTTCCGCGGGCAGGGCCGGCGGTGGCGGGTTTCCGTCCCAGCCACCCCGCCGCTTGATGCCGCTCAAGTAATCCCGCAGCGGCTGCTTGTCGAACGAGGGCTGGCCCCGCCCAGCCACATACAGGTCGGCAGGCCAGAACCGCGACGAGTCCGGCGTGAGACATTCGTCAATGAGCAGCAGCGTGCCGCGCGCGTCGTGACCGAACTCGAACTTGGTGTCCGCGATGATGATGCCGCGCTCGAGGGCAAGCTCCCGGGCCGTTCCGTACAGGGAGAGGGTGGCTTCCTTCAGACGGCGGGTCAGGGCGAGGCCCAGCTCGTCGCTCATCCGGCTGAACGTGATATTCTCATCGTGGCCCGTGGTGGCCTTGGTGGCCGGGGTGAACAACGGAGGATCCAGCCGGGCGCTTTCGCCCAGGCCCGCGGGCAGCGACTCGCCCGCCAGGGTGCCGCAATCCCGATACTCGGCCCAGGCCGAGCCGGCCAGGTAGCCTCGCGCCACACACTCGAACGGGATGGGCGTGGCGCGCCGCACCAACATGGCGCGGCCGGCGAGGGTGTCCCGGTATCCCTGAAGCGCAGGGACCCGCCGCAGAATCTCGTCGGTCGAAGCCGTCAGGAGGTGATTCGGCAGAAGGGAGGAAAGCCGCCGGAACCAGAAGGCGCTCATCTGGGTGAGTACCGCACCCTTGTGGGGGATCGCCTCCGCCAGCACGACGTCGAACGCGCTGATCCGATCGCTCGCCACCAGGAGCAGCGTCTCGTCGTCCACGGCATAAATCTCCCTCACCTTGCCGCGAGTCACCCGGGGCAGGGGCAGGGCGCTCTCCAGCAGCGGCGCGCGCGTCATACGGTGACCTCCGCCTCGGTACGCGGGGCGTAGCCCCCCAGTCGCGCCAGCAGCTCTCTGAGGGGTCCCTCCACGTATTCCCGAACTTGCTCGGTGGCGCGGCCCGTGTAGCGTGCCGGTTCCAGTTCTCGGGCAAGCGCGGCCGCATCTACCCCGGCGAACGACGCGTCGCGCGCCAGCCGGTCCAGCAGGTCGTTGGGACGGCCCCGCTCCACCTCTTCCGCCACGGCGCGTGCGTGCCGCCGAATGACTTCGTGAAGCGCTTGGCGATCGCCCCCGGCCTGGACGGCCAACATCAACCAGCGCTCTGTGGCCATGAACGGCATCACCCGCTCCAGGTTGCGCCGCAAGGTGCCTTCACGCAGCTCCAGACCAGCGGCCACATTGGTGGCGAGCACCAGGATGGCGTCCGCGGCCAGAAACGCCTCCGGCAGGGAAAGCCGGCGGTTGGCCGAGTCGTCCAGACTTCGTTCCAACCACTGCGCCGCCGCTGTCTGCGCCGCGTTCTCCCGCAGGGCGATGAGGTAACGGGCCAGGGCGCACATCCGCTCGGCCCGCACCGGATTGCGCTTGTAGGGCATGGCGCTGGAGCCGACCTGCTCCGCCTCCGCCGGCTCCAACACCTCGCCCTCGTGCTGCAACAACCGGAGATCGGTGGCGAACTTGGCGGCCGACTGCGCCAGTCCCGCCAGGCCGTCCAGGATCTGCGAGTCAATCTTGCGGGTGTAGGTCTGGCCGGTGAGCGGCAGGGATTGGCGAAACCCGAACGCCGCGGCAACGCCGCGGTCGAGTTCCACCACCTTGGCATGGTCGCCGCCAAACAGCTCCAGGAACGAGGCCTGCGTACCGGTGGTGCCTTTCACGCCGCGGAAGGGCAAGCGCTCGGCCAGCTCCTGGAGCGCCGCCGCGTCCATGGCGAAATCCTGGAGCCAGAGCGCCGCCCGCTTTCCCACGGTGGTGAGCTGAGCCGGCTGAAAATGGGTGTAGGCGACCGTGGGCAGGGCCCGATAGCGTACCGCGAAGTCCCGCAGCGCCACGATCACCGCCACCAACCGACCGAGCAGGAGCTGTAGGGCGTCCCGCATAACGAGCAGATCGGCGTTGTCCGTCACATATGCGCTGGTGGCGCCGAGGTGAAGGTAGGGACGGGCGGCCGGGGCCTGCTCGCCGAAGGCGTGGATGTGCGCCATCACGTCGTGCCGCAGGCGGCGTTCGTGCACCCGCACCTGTTCCAGGTCAGCATCCTCCAGGTGCGCCCGCATTTCCTCCAGCGCCGCCTCGGGAATGGCTAGGCCCAAGCGGCGCTGCTCCTGGGCCAGCGCGAGCCACAGGTGCCGCCAGGTCCGCGTCCGGTGCGCCGCGCTCCAGAGCCGCGCCATGGCGGGCGAGCCGTAGCGGGTGGCGAGCACCGACTGATAAGAGTCCGCGTCGCTCATCGAACGTAGAAATCGCTGTAGGCGAGCTGCTGTCGCCGCTCGAAATACACCCGGATGGCGCGGCCGCCGGCGGCGGCCCGAAAGGCCGCCCGGGCATCCTCAGCGCTCTCGATGGAGGCTCGGTTCACTTGGAGAATGACGTCCCCCACCTGCAAGCCGGTCGCCGCGCGCGTCTCCTCGCCCATCGCCACGACCAGCGCTCCGCGCGCCCGGCCCAGCCTGCGCTCCTGCTGCACCGCCGGCGTGACCGAGATGAGCTCGACGTCGCCCAGGGCCGAAACCCGCGGGGCGCGGGACGTCGGCAGATCCTCCACCACCAGCGTGGCGGTCCGCTCGCGTCCGGATCGGCTCAGCATAATCTTCAGCGAGTCGCCGGGCCCGATGTCCAGTTTCACCGCTTCCCAATCGAGAAAGGTGCGCAGATCGCGCTCCTGGGCCCGCAGAAGGATGTCGCCGGCCGCCAGGCCGGCGCGGGCCGCTGGGCCACCGGCAGCCACCCGCGCGACGCGCAGCCCGCCGGACTGCTTCCACTCCCGCAGCTCGTCGGCGCCCGTGACGTCCAGCCCGACCCAGGCCCGCCGCACCATGCCGTGCCGCTCGAGCTCGCTGGCCACGCGCAACGCGCGTTCAATGGGAATGGCGAACCCGATGCCGATGGAGCCGCCCGAGTTCGAGAAGATGGAACTGTTGACGCCAACCACCTCACCAACGGCATTGACCAGCGGCCCGCCACTGTTTCCCGGGTTCACCGATGCATCCGTCTGAATCATGCCGACGTAGACCCCGGGTTGATCGCCGGTCGGCAGCAGGTTGCGGTCCACGGCGCTCACCACGCCCGCCGTCACGGTGGGCTCGCTGTTCCCCAGCAGGTAGGCGTAGGGGTTACCAATGGCCACCACCCACTCACCGATCATCAGATCGGTGCTGCGACCGATCGGCGCGCTGAGCAGATTGCGGGCGTCCACCTTGAGCACCGCGATGTCGGTCAGGGGATCCTCGCCCACCAGTCGAGCCTGAAAGTCGCGGCCCTCGCGAGTGGTCACCACGATTTCCTGGGCGCCTTCCACGACGTGCTGATTGGTGATGACGACCCCGTCCGCGGACACCAGGAAGCCCGAACCAAGTCCCTTGACCTCGCGCTCGTACCCCCGCGGCACGAAGAAGAAGTCGAAGGGCGTCCTGGGGACCTGGCGCTCCCGGCGCACCACGTTGACGCTCACCACCGCCGGTGCCACGCGAGCCGCCGCTTCCACGATGGCCGTGCGGCGTCCCTCGTCGAGGCGGCGGCCGGCCTCGCGTCGCTCGTCGCTGGTGGTGGCGCTCTGAGGCACGTCTGCCTGGGCCGCCGGCGTGCGCGACTCGCAAGCCAACACCGCCAGAAGGGCCAGGCCGGCACGCAGCGTCACGTCGTCGTGACCTTGGTCCGGGCGGCGGCGAGCTTGCTCCAGTCGTTGAGGAATTGCTCCAGCCCTCGGTCCGTGAGCGGATGGTGCAGGAGCTTCTTGAGGACGTCCGTAGGCATGGTGGCGACGTCCGCTCCGAGCATGGCGGCCTCAGCCACATGGCGCGGATGGCGGATGGACGCGGCCAGGATCTCCGTCTTGTAGCCGTAGTTGTCGAAGATCGTGCGGGTCTCCCGGATCACGTTCATGCCGTCCTCGCCCACGTCGTCCAGGCGTCCTAGGAACGGCGAGACGTACGTGGCGCCGGCCTTCGCCGCGATGAGACACTGCACGGAACTGAACGCCAGCGTCACGTTGACCTTGATCCCGTCCGCCGCCAGCCGCCGCACCACGGCCATGCCGGCCTCCAGCATGGGGATCTTCACCACGATGTTGTCCGCCAGCCGGGCCAGCTGACGACCCTCCGCATACATGCCCGCCGTGTCCAGCGCGACCACCTCCGCGCTCACCGGTCCGTCCACCAGGGAGCAGATCTCCTTCAGCACGTCGTTGGGTTCCACGTCACCCGCGGACCGCGCCAGCAGGGTGGGGTTGGTGGTAATGCCGTCGATGAGGCCCGCCTGGGTCGCCCAGCGGATGTCGGCCAGGTTGGCCGTGTCGAGGAAGAATTTCATCGGTCGGCGTCCTTCTCCAGTTGGGGGTAGCGTGCGCCCACGAGATACAGCCCCTCCGGCGGTGCCGGCGGACTCGTGTCCGCATTGCTGGTACTGGCCAACAGCCGCGCGACGTCGCTGGCCGGGCGACGCCCGCGCCCGACCTCCACCATGGTGCCGACCAGGAACCGCACCATTCGGTGGAGGAATCGGTCCGCCTCGACGGTAAAAATAAACCCCTCGCCCGCCGGGCGCGTCTCCCAGCGCGCCACCAGCATACGACACCGGTGATGGGCCTTGGCCTGCCCGACGGCGGCGAAGGCCCGGAAATCGTGTTCGCCTAGGAGGGGCGCCGCCGCGGCGGCAAGCGCGGGGCCATCCAGACCCGGGCCGACGGGCCACTCGAACGGGCGGCGGAACGGCGACGCCGCGGCAGGGTCGCAGCCGATCACGTAGCGGTAGCACCGTGACGTGGCGTGCCGCTGGGCGTGGAAGCCGAGGGGAGCCCCAGCCAGCCGGGCCACCCAGATCTCGCGCGGGAGCACCGCGTTCAGGGCCCGGTGCAGCCGCGCCGGCTGCCAACGAGCCGGCACGCGGAAACTCACTACTTGGCCGAGGGCGTGGACCCCGGTGTCGGTGCGGCCTGCGGCGTGGGTGACCACGCGGCTGCCGGTGAGCCGGCGCAGGGCGGTTTCGAAATCTCCCTGGACGGTCCGCTGAGCGGCCTGGCGTTGCCAGCCTGCGAAAGGATGTCCCACGTACTGGAGGACCGCGTAGCAGGAGGTGCCCTGCATGCGCGCCGAAGATAGGAATACCCGACGCGGGCGGCAAGCCGGTGTTGTTGCGGGCCCGGGCGTTGACGACGTACGTTGCGTTACCCCCGATCCCGTCTCCCGACCCTTCGCCCATGACCCAGCCCCTCTCCGCCGTCGGCCGAGCGTTGCGGGCGCTGTCGGACGGCGAGTCCCTCGGCATGGACCTGACGGCTGACGCGATCGCCGAGCTGATGCACGGCGATGCCACGCACACCCAGATGGCCGCTTTACTCATGGGCCTCCGGGCGCGGGGGGAAACCGCCGACGAGTTGGCGGGCGCCGTGCAGGCCATGCGCCAGGCCATGGTCCGCGTGCCGGTGACCGATCCCTCGGTGGTGGATACGTGCGGAACCGGCGGCGGCCTCATCACCACGTTCAACGTTTCGACGGCGGCCGCGTTGGTGGCGGTCGGCGCCGGTGCCCGAGTGGCGAAGCACGGGAATCGGTCGTTCACCTCGCGCTGCGGGTCCGCCGACGTGATCGAGGCACTGGGCATCCCGCTGGGGCTCAGCGCCGTCGCCGCCGCGCGGCTGCTGGACGTCGCTGGCCTCACGTTTCTGTTCGCACCCGCCTTCCATCCCGCCATGCGGTTTGCCGCGCCGGTGCGGCGCGAGCTGGCGGTCCCCACGCTCTTCAACATTGTCGGCCCGCTGGCCAACCCTGCGGGCGTTCGGCGGCAGGTGGTCGGCGTGGCCGATCGCGCCCGAGCTCCGGTCCTGGCCGAAACGCTCCGGCGCCTGGGCGCGGAGCACGCCTTGGTGGTTCACGGCACAGTGGGCATGGACGAGATCTCCCCTTGCGGGCTGACCGAGGTGTGGGAGATCCGCGCGAGCGCCTTGTCCACCTGGACGATCGAGCCGGCCGCGCACGGGCTCGAGCACGCCGGGGTGGACGGCCTCGCCGGTGGCGAGCCCAAGGAAAACGCCGCCAGGCTGGAGAGGCTTGTGGAGGCGCCGGCCAGGGATGCCGTAGGACGGGCGGCGGCGGTGTTGAACGCCGGTGCGGCGCTCTACGTGTCCGGGTTGGCCAGGGGCTTCAAGGAAGGCGTGGCGATGGCTGCGGCCGCGCTCGACTCCGGGGCGGCGGCGCGGGCCTTGACCCAATTTCGCCAGGCGGCCGTCAGTATCGCCGCATGACCCCGACGACGACGCCCTGGATCAGCAGGTCGTTCTCATGTACCCGGAGCGGCGGGACCGCTTCGTTGGCGGAGACCAGCCGGACCCAGCCGCTCTGCTCCCGGAACATGCGTTTGACGGTGGCCGACGTTCCCTGGACCAGCGCGATCACCATCTCGCCCTCGGAGGCGCGGTTCTGGCTGTGGACGACCACCAGATCTCCGTCCTGGATGTGTTCGCCGATCATGGAATCGCCCCGGACCTTCAGGACATAGGAGGACCCGCGCCGCGGGATCAGATCCTCCGGCACGGCGATGGTCTCGTCCGTAGCCACGGCCTCAATGGGCTGCCCGGCCGCTACCTGCCCCAACAGCGGAAGCTCCCGCGCCCCGCTCCTGCCCGGCTTGGGGAGTACCTCTATGGACCGGCTCTCGTTAGGCGTGCGGGTGATGTAGCCCTTCCTCTCCAGGTTGGTCAGGTGCTCATGCACCGTGGCGAGCGAGCCGAACTGGAAGTGCTCCGCAATCTCCTCGAACGACGGGGCGTAACCGTTAGTCTCGATGTAACTTTCGAGGTAGTCGAGAATCTGTTTCTGGCGTTTGGTGAGGGGCATGGGCCGGGGCTGGTGGTGGGTTCACCGAATAGACACCGAATCGAATCTACCCGAATACATACCGAAGCGCAACCAGAGTGCAGCCGACCACTTCCCTGGCCTCAATCCTGGCGGCGACGCGGGAGCGCCTGGGCCCCTTGCGCCGGCACCAGGCCGAGCTATTCCGGGCGGCGGCGACCGTGGCCCCGCCCCCCCCCATCCTGCCCGCCTTGCAGGGACCTGACGTGGCCGTGATCGCGGAAGTAAAGCGCCGATCTCCGTCGGTTGGCGCCATCGCGTTGCACTTGGATCCGGGAGATCACGCGGCCGCGTATGTCGCCGGCGGTGCACGCGCTATTTCCGTGCTCACGGAGGACCGCCACTTTGGCGGCTGCCTGGCGGATTTGGCCGCGGTCACGGCTCGGGTGAGCGCTCCCGTGCTTCGCAAGGACTTCGTGCTTGACGCCATTCAGGTGGCGGAGGCCCGGGTGCATGGGGCTAGCGCCGTCCTGCTCATCGTCCGGGCGCTGGACCGCATGGCCCTGCGGGACCTGCGCGAGGTGGCGCGGGAACTCGGGCTGGCCTGCTTGGTCGAAGTGCACTCGCTGGGGGAGCTGGATCGGGCGCTGGAGGTGGGGCCGGAGATAGTCGGCGTGAACGCACGCGATCTCGACAGCTTTGAGGTCAACCTCAGCGCCAGCGAGCCGGTGCTGCGGGCCATTCCTCCCGGGATGGTGGCGGTGGCGGAGAGTGGACTCGCCAGCCCCGCGGACGTGGAGCGAGTCGCGGGTTGGGGCGCGGACGCGGTGCTGGTG
This sequence comes from Gemmatimonadales bacterium, assembly GCA_036393515.1. Taxonomy (GTDB): domain Bacteria; phylum Gemmatimonadota; class Gemmatimonadetes; order Gemmatimonadales; family GWC2-71-9; genus JACQHC01. The sequence goes on from DASWGV010000069.1 coordinate 16,836, forward strand.
GGCACGGCGGTCGCCGCGGCACGCGACCCAGTCGCGGCGGTGCGCGCGCTGACGGGGACGGCGCGCCAGAGCCGATGATCGGGCGCTTTGGGCCGTATGGCGGCCGGTATGTGCCGGAGACCCTGGTGGGTGCGCTGGAAGACCTGGCCCGGGCTTACGACGACGCGGCCGCGGATGCCGGCTTTCAGGCGGAGCTGGATGGTCTGCTCCGAACCTACGCCGGCCGGCCCACACCGCTGTCGGAGGCGCCCCGGCTCTCCGAGGCCGCCGGGTGCCGGGTGGTGCTCAAGCGCGAGGACCTGGCACACACCGGGGCCCACAAGATCAACAACACGTTGGGACAAGTGCTGCTCGCGCGCCGGATGGGCAAGCGACGGATCATCGCCGAAACGGGCGCCGGGCAGCACGGCGTCGCTACGGCAACCGCGTGCGCGCGGTTCGGGCTGGACTGCGTGGTGTACATGGGAGTGGAGGACATGGACCGCCAGCGGCTCAACGTGTTTCGGATGGAGTTGTTGGGCGCCCGCGTGGTTCCGGTCCATGCAGGGACGCGGACCCTCAAGGACGCCACCAACGAAGCGCTCCGCGATTGGGTGACGAACCTGGAACAGACCCACTACGTGATCGGCTCGGTGGTGGGGCCGGACCCGTTCCCCAGAATGGTCCGCGATTTCCAGAGCGTGATTGGACGGGAAACGCGGGCGCAGGTGCAAGCCCTGGCGCATCGGCTGCCGCACGAGGTCGTGGCCTGTGTGGGGGGTGGCTCGAACGCGATCGGGATGTTCGCGGCGTTCCTGGCGGATGAGGAGGTGCGGCTGGTGGGTGTCGAAGCCGCCGGGGAGGGAGTAGAGACGGGCCGGCATGCGGCATCCCTCCTGGCGGGCCGGCCGGGCGTGCTGCATGGGTCGTTGTCGTATCTCTTGCAAGACGACGACGGTCAGGTGCGGCCGGCGCACTCGGTCTCGGCCGGGCTGGACTATCCCGGTGTGGGTCCCGAGCATGCATATTTGCGCGACAGCGGGCGCGTGCGGTACGACGCGGTCAAGGATGCCGACGCCCTGGCGGCTTTTCGGACCCTGGCTCGGCTCGAAGGGATTCTTCCGGCGCTGGAGAGCGCTCACGCCGTGGCGTGGGTGCTCGGGCGGACCGAGGGGAGCGCCGGCGACCTCGTGGTGATCAACCTCAGCGGCCGGGGCGACAAGGACGTCGCCCACGTGGCTCGACTGCTCGGAGCGAACGGGTGACCGAAAGCGCGGCATCGTTTACAGGCTGGGACCCGGCGCTGGTTGACGCGCTCATGCAGACCCTGGTGAAGGGGCTGCGGGCCACGCAGCTCTACCTGCCCAACAACCCCGTCTATCAGCAGGCCATGCACAACGTGCGGGCGGCGTTCCGCGCGGTATGGGAGGGATGCGACGAACTCGTGTTCACCGTCACGGAGTCCGACTTCGTGTGGGAAAAGCGGGTCGTGCTGTCGCAGGCCAGCCGGTCGGACAGCATCGCGTGGGTGCTGTACAAGGACGGGGTGCGCGCGCTCACCATGCGCACCAGCGTGGAGGAGGATGAGCTACCCCGGTTCCTCACCGTGATTCACAAGGCGCGCCAGCTCCCCGCCGACGCGGACGACGATTTACTCACCCTGCTCTGGGAGCAGGACTTCCATCAGATTCAGTTCCGGGTGATGGAGCTGGCCACGGCGGACGCGGCACCCCTTCAGCCATCCGAGCCGGCGCCGCCACCGCCGCCGGACGAGCGGCGCCGCCAAGTCGAGGAAGAAGCGGAGACGCCGGAGCCGCCCAAAGGGATCGTCAGCCTGGAGGACTTCGACTCCACGCTGTACTTCCTGGACGATCCCGAGCGCACCTATCTCCAGGAGGAAATCCAGCGGGAATACGGGCAGGACCTTCGGGGTAACGTGCTCGCGATGCTGATGGATCTGCTGGAGCTGCAGACCTATTCGGCGGTCCGGGCGGAGCTGATCAGCATTGTGCAGAACTTCATCCCCCATTTGCTGGCAGTCGGCGACTTTCGCTCCGTGGCATACACCTGTCGAGAGATGCGCGTGGTGTTGCAGCGCGCTCGCGAGTTGTTGCCGGAACACCGGGCGGAACTGGAACGCTTGCCCGCCAAGCTGTCGGATCCGGAGGCGCTGTCGCAGTTGTTGCAGTCCCTGGACGAGGCCTCAGTGCATCCGACGGAGGACGAGCTGGGCGAGTTGTTCCGCGAGTTCCTCCCGGCGGCGCTGGGCACGGTGCTGGCCTGGCTGCCCAAGCTGGCCAACCAGCGCGTGCGGGACCTGCTGTACGGCGCCGCCCAACGATTGGCGCAGGCGTACCCGGCAGAGATCACCAAGGCCCTCCAGGCCGACGACGAGCCCATGTTGCTGGAAACCGTGCGGCTGGTGACGCGCCTCAAGCTGCCGCCCGCGGCGGCGGGGCTGGGGGCGCTGTTCGCCACGGCCAGCACCCCGGTGAAAGTGGCGGCGGTGGAGGCGCTGGCCGCCATCGGCAGCGCCGGCGCCATGCAACAGCTGGAACACGCCATTGACGACCCGGACCGGGAAGTCCGGATTGGCGCGGTGAAAGTGCTGGCCGGCCGCAACCATCGGGGCGCGTTCCCAAAAATCTCGAGTGCGATGGAGGGCAAGGCCCTCCGGTCGGCGGACCTGACGGAGAAGATGGCGTTCTTCGAAGCGTACGGGAGTATGGCCGGCCCGGCCGGCGTCCCGCGCCTGGCGCCCATGTTGGAGACCGGAGGGTTCCTGAAGCGGAAGGAGGATCCCGAGACGCGGGCGTGCGCGGCCATGGCCTTGGGGAAGATCAAGACCCCTGAGGCGCGGGCCCTGCTGGAACAGGCGGCCAAGGATAAGGACGCGCTGGTACGGAACGCCGTGAACAAGGCGCTGCGGGAGATCGGTTGAGGTGACCGACCCGCGAACCTCCCGGCCGACCCGGACCTCCATGGCGGAGTCCATGCAAAGCACGGAGGGCATGCTCCGACATGGAGGCCGCGAACTGCTGGTGGCGTTCTATGCGGCGCTCCGGAGCCTCAAGCTCTATCCCCTGGAGAACGAAGCGGTCCAGCGGACCCTGGACGAGTTGGCGCACTCGGCCAAGGCCCTGTTGAAGGTGGAGGAGGAGCTGGAGCTCCGGCTGTCCGGCGAGTTCATCTTCGTGAACTCCACGCGGCTCCGCCTGGACCTGGACAACTACGCCTCGTTCAGCCACGTGCTCAGCACTCTGCGCCACTCCGGCGTGGGGGTGGTCCGGATAGACGAGGACGTGGACCGCCGCCAGTGGCAGGTCTTCATCTCGCTGCTGCTGAGTGCCGCCACCCGTGAAGCGGGCGCCAGCCGGCTGTACGAGCTCCAACAGGCGATGGCGCAGAGCAAGGTGACACACATCGAAGTGGATTCGCCCATCGAGAGCGAAGAAGACGTCGAAGACGAGGAGCGCGCCAAGGAGGTGGCCAAGCGCACCTACGAACAGTCGGTCGCCGTCACCAAGGAGGTGGTGAGCAGCATTCGGATGGGGCGGAGCGCCAGCGTCAAGAAGGTGAAACGGGCGGTGCAGGGCATTGTGGATCAGGTGCTCAACAATGAGACGTCCCTGATGGGATTGACGACGATCCGCGACTACGACGAGTACACCTTCACCCATTCGGTGAACGTGTGCATTTTCAGCGTCGCGATCGGCCGGCGTTTGGGACTCACCAAGCTTCAGCTGTATGATCTGGGCCTGGCCGCCTTGTTTCATGACGTGGGCAAGAGCCGCGTCCCGGTGGAGATGCTCAACAAGCCCGGATCGCTCAACGAAGACGAATGGCGGGTGATCCAGGCGCATCCCTGGCTCGGGGTCCTAACCCTGTTCGGTTTGCGGGGCTACGGCGAAGTCCCCTACCGGGGCATGATCGTGGCCTTTGAGCACCACATGAAGACCGACCTCACCGGGTACCCCAAGACCCTGCGGAACCGCAAGCTGTCGGTCTTTTCCAAAATCGTGGCGGTGGCGGACGGCTTTGACGCGGCCACCACGCGGCGAGCGTACCAGACCACGCCCATCCAGCCGGATCAGGTGCTGCGGGAGATGTGGACCAACCCCCGCCGCGGGCTGGATCCGGTCCTGGTAAAAGCGATGATCAACCTATTGGGCGTCTATCCAGTCGGAACCTGTGTGATCCTGGACACCTACGAAGTGGGGATCGTGCACGCCGCCAATTCGGACATCTCGCAGCTGGCGCGTCCCATGGTGCGCGTCGTGGGCACGTCCGAAGGGGCCGTGTTGCGGCCCGGTCATCTGGTGGATCTGGCGGAGACCGGACCGGACGGGAACTTCAAGCGCACGATCATTAAGGTGACCGATCCCGCCAAGTACGGAATCAATCCCGCGGACTACTTTGTCTGATGCGCCGATCGCGGCGCGGTTCCGCATGGCGCGCGGGGCCGGCCGGGCGGCGCTGATTCCCTATCTGACGGCTGGATTCCCCACGGCCTCGGCGACCGGCGAGGCCCTCGCCATGCTGGTTGAGGGCGGGGCCGACATCATCGAGCTGGGCGTCCCCTTCAGCGACCCCCTGGCCGACGGGCCGGTGATTCAGCGTGCCTCGGAGGCGGCGCTACGGGGCGGCATGTCCGTCACCGGAGCGCTGCGGCTGGTGGAGGCCGGCCGGCCGGCCGTGCCGGTGGTGCTGTTCAGCTACCTGAATCCCCTCATGGCCTATGGATTCGAGGCCTTTGTGCGCGACGCGCGCGGGGCGGGCGTGGCCGGGGTCCTGGTCACCGATCTGCCGGGCGGCGAGGATCCGGGGCTCGCGGCCGTAGTGCGGGCGGGCGGCCTGGATCTCATCCGGTTGGTCGCCCCGACCACGACCAGCACGCGGGCCATCGAGATCCTGGCCGATGCGTCGGGGTTCGTCTACGCCATCGCGCGGCTGGGTGTGACCGGTCCCAAAACGGACGCTACGGGCGGGGCGGAAGACCTGGTGCGGCGCATGCGCGCCGTCACCCGGCTACCGCTGGCCGTCGGCTTTGGCATTCGGGGGGTGGATCAAGTGCGGGCCATCGCCCGCTTCGCCGATGGCGTTGTCGTGGGCTCGGCCCTGGTGGAGCGTCTGGCCGAGGGGCTCGAGCCCGCCCGCGTCTTGCTGGCCGAGCTGCGCGGCGGCCTCGGACCGTTTTGACGCACCCCGGCCGGTAGACTACCATTGCCCCTCGTGGCCGCGAGTGACTGCATTTCCCTCAAAGGCATGCGGTTCCACACGCTCGTGGGTGTCCTGCCGCACGAGCAACACGTGCCGCAACCGCTCGAGCTGGACCTCACGGTCTGGCTCTCCCTGCGTCAGGTGGGCGAGACGGATTCGCCCCGCGCGCTGCTCGACTACCGTGAGTTGTATCACGCGGTGGCCGACACCGTGGGCGCCAGCCACCATCGCCTGCTGGAAGCGTTGTGCGAGAAAGTCGTGGCCCGGGCGTTCGCCTTGGGCGAAGTGACCCGGGTGCGCGTGGCCGCACGCAAGCCCCACGCCCCAATCAACGGTCCGCTGGACTACGTCGAGGTCGTGCTGGACCGGACGCGAGGACCGGGTGCGTGAATGGGCCTTCGTTGCCCTGGGCTCCAACCTCGGTGCGCGGGAAGAGCACCTGGCGTTCGCTCGGGAACAGCTGGCCCTCCTGCCGGACACCGAGGTGGTGGCGGCAAGCAACGTGGAAGAGACCGCACCCCTGGGGCCCGTTTCGCAGGGCCCCTACCTCAATCAGATGGTGCTGGTGCGGACCGCGCTCTCGCCCCGTGATCTCCTGTCGGCGTGTCTGGCGGTGGAGCGGGCGCGCGGTCGGACGCGCGGTGAGCGTTGGGGCCCGCGCACGCTGGACCTGGACCTGGTACGATACGGAGACGCCATCGTCACGGAGGCCGATCTGGTCGTTCCCCATCCGGAGCTGGGCCGGCGCCCTTTCTGGCAGCGAGAGTTGCGTGAGTTGATGCCCCATGCCCGCGACTAAGCGCGTTACCACACTCGACCTGTTGGCCTGGAAGCGCGAGGGTCGGAAGATCGTGGCGCTCACGGCGTACGACGCGCTCTTTGGCCGCCTGGTGGACGAGGCGGGCGTGGACGTCATCCTGGTCGGCGACTCGCTCAACACCGTGCTGGCCGGGCAGCCTACGACCCTATCGGCCACGCTCGAGCAGATGATCTACCATGCCCGGATGGTGCGGGCCGGCGTGGAGCGGGCTCTCCTGATTGTGGACATGCCGTTTCTCACCTACCAGGTGTCCGTAGAGGATGCCAAACGCAACGTGGGTCGCGTCATGCAACTCACCGGCGCCAGCGGGGTCAAGCTGGAAGGCGGCCTGTCGGTGGCCCCGACCGTACGCGCACTGGTTGAGCTGGGCGTGCCCATCATGGGCCACGTGGGGTTTACACCCCAGTCGGTTCACGCCCTGGGTGGGCCGAGGGTGCAGGGACGCGCGCCCGACGCGGCCGAGCGACTCGTGGCCGACGCGCGCGCCCTGGAGGAAGCGGGTGCGTTCAGCCTGGTGCTCGAGCTGATGCCCAGCCCGGTCGCCGCCGCGGTGAGCGGGGCGGTGTCCATCCCCACCATCGGCATCGGGTCGGGCCCCTCGTGTGATGGGCAAGTCTTGGTCTTGCACGACATGCTGGGCCTGAACGACCGCTTTCAAGCGAAGTTCGTGAAGGCCTACGCGGGCCTCGCCGAGGAGGTGCGTCGAGCGGTGGAGGCGTTCGGGTCGGACGTGCGGGAGGGCCGCTACCCGGACGCCGCGCACAGCTTCGAGCGGTGATCGAGATTGCCGATCTCGCGGCCATGCGGTCCTGGTCGCGGCGGGAACGGGGGGCGGGCCGGCGTGTCGGGCTGGTAGCCACCATGGGATCGCTGCACGCGGGTCATATGCGCCTGGTGGACCGGGCCCGGCGCCTGGCGGACTGCGTGGTGGTGAGCGCCTTCGTGAATCCTCTGCAATTCGGGCCGGGGGACGATTACGAGAGGTATCCCCGCGATCCGGAGGGTGACCGCGACCTGGCCGGCCGGCGCGGTGTGGACTGCCTCTTCACGCCTCGCCGCGAGGCCATGTACCCGCATCCCCCCGCCATCCGTTTCGCTCCGGGCGAACTGACTACCCATCTGTGCGGACCGCGACGACCGGGCCATTTCGAGGGCGTGCTGCTGGTGGTCGCGAAGCTCTTGCACGTGGTGGAGCCCGACATCGCCGTGTTCGGGCGCAAGGACGCGCAGCAAGCCGTGTTGATCGGGCGGATGGTGAGCGACCTGGCCTTTCCGGTGACGGTTGACGTGGCGCCCATCGTCCGCGAAGCCGACGGCCTGGCACTCAGCTCGCGCAACCGGTACCTGGATCCCGAGGAACGCCGTGTGGCGACGCTCCTGTCGCGGGCGCTGGACACCGCCCACCAGGCCTTCGGCAGCGGGGAAACCAGCGTGGCCGCGCTGATCGCCGGCGTGTGGCAGGTGGTGGATCACCAGCCCCGGATCGCCATGGAGTATGTCGAAGCGGTGCATCCGCGTACCCTCCAGCCGGTGGAGGTGGCTGGTCCGGACACCCTGCTCGCCCTGGCGGCCCGCGTGGGGCCGGCGCGTCTGATTGACAACATTGTGCTGGGTCAGGGTCTGGCCGCCGACGAACGAGTGACCGGGGAGAGTGGGTGACGCCGGGACTGCCGCCGTGGGCGCGGGTGTCGGAGGCGCGGCGGGCGCACATCGAGCGGGTGGCGGCATTGCTGGCTGAGTGGGCCACCGTCCTGGCGGTGCCCGCGAGCGAGCGCGAGCGATGGATGCGCGCCGCCCTTTTGCACGACGCGCTGCGCGACGCGGATCGGGAGATGCTCCAGTCGTTGGCGCCCGGATGGTCGCACAGCCCGAAACTGCAACACGGCCCCGCGGCCGCGGTCATGGCGGAGCGGAAGGGCGAAGGCGACGGGGGCGTGCTGGATGCGGTGCGGTATCACTCGGTGGGATACGCCGGCTGGGACCAGGTCGGCCGCATGCTGTATCTCGCGGATTACTTGGAGCCGGGGCGCACCTACCGGCGGGATGAGCGGCGGGCCCTGGCGGAGCGGGTGCCGCGGGAGCCCGGCGCAATCCTGTACGCGGTGGCGCGCGAGCGGGTGGGTTGGGTGATTGACGGCGGGCGTCCACTGCTCGGGGAGACGTACCACTTCTGGAACGCGCTCGTCTCGTCCCCGTCCTGATCGGGATCGCGGGCGTGGCGCTGGTGGGCGCCGCGGCGTGGCTGGTGATCGGCGGAGCCGACGCTGTGCCGGCCGCGCTCCCGATTCCAGGCGTACGCGACACGATCGCGGTCGAAGTCTTGAACACCACCGTGGTGGACGGGCTGGCACGTGAGGCGACGCGGCGTCTGCGGCGGGCCGGACTGGACGTGGTCAGCGTGGGATCCGACCGCGGCGCCGCGGTGGACTCCACCCTCATCCTGGTGCGGCGGGGCGACCTCGCGAGCGGCGAGCGGGTGCGGCTGGCGCTGGGACTGGGTCAGGTCATGATGGTGCCAGACCCGCGCCTGTTACTGGACGTGAGCGTGCTCCTCGGTCCGGACGCTGCCGGCGCCATCCGTCGCGACCCGTAGCTGGCCGCAGGCCGCGGCGATATCCAGACCGCGGCTGCGGCGCACGCTCACCGCCGCTCCCATCCCGGCGAGCGACGCGGCGAACCTCCGGATGTCGGCCATCGCAGTCGGCTGAAAGGAGCCGGCGCCACCCGGGTGCAGCGGGAGGAGGTTGATCAGCGCGCCGAGCGGGCGCGCCAGGGCCGCCAGGGCCGCGGCATCCTCCGGGGTGTCGTTGACTTCCTGGATCATCACGTACTCGAAGGTGATGCGCCGCTTGAACCGGCCGAGCTCACTCAGCACGTCCGCCATTGGGTACTTGCGTTCCACCGGCATCAGCGCCCGGCGTCTTGCCGGAATGGCCGCGTGCAGCGAGAGGGCCAACCTGAATTGCTCCGGCCGCTGGGCCAGCAATCGCAAGCCGGGGATGACGCCCACGGTGCTGACCGTGATATGCCGGGCCCCCAATCCGCACCCGTCCGGATCGTTGAGGACGGTGAGGGCCGTGTCCACCGCACGCCAGTTGTGCAGCGGTTCCCCCATGCCCATGAACACGACGTTGGTGGGTCGGCTCTCGGGCGATTCCAGCGCAAGTTCTCGCACCTGCCCCACAATTTCCCAAGGCTCCAGGTGCCGCTCAAACCCCATGAGTCCCGTGGCGCAGAACCCGCATCCGTAGGCACAGCCGGCCTGCGACGAGACGCACAGGGTCCGGCGCCGCCCCTCCGGAATCAGGACGGATTCGATGGCCCGTCCATCGGCCAGCCGCCACAAGTATTTCACCGTCCCGTCCCGGGACACCTGTTGGCGCTCGCGGACCAAGCGGGGCAACGGGACGTGCTGGTCCAGCGCCGCAGCCAGCGGCGCGGGGAGTTCCGAAGCGTCCCGCCAGGCGGGGACGGGCCGGCGCCACAAACGAGGCAGCACCTGGCGCACCCGGTAGCCCGGCTCCCGTCGCTCGGCGAGCCACTCGGCCAGGACGCGGCGGGCCTCGCCCGGTAGCAGGTTGAGCAGATTCACGGCAGCACGTCCGACTGCAGCCCAATACGATATGCCGCACCGATCCCGTTGATTCCCGAGCCCCGACCGGCGCGTATCAAATACCGTCCGACCCGGAGACCCAGTCCCACCACCGGTCGCCACGCCGCATCCACCTCACCCCGCTCCCGCACCATCACCGCGTCAGCGCTCAATCGCTCGTCGAAGCGCAGGCCGGCCCCAATCCCGTGCTCGGTGCCGGTCCGCTCCCGGTGCGTGGCACCGTACCGGACGAACACGCGGCCGTCCTGGCCCAGGAGGCGACGGGTGAAAAGACGCCAGTCAGCCCCGACGAAGTAATCGGTCAGGTCGCGCGTAACGGCGTCGGCCGGGAAGAAATGGGTGGCCGCGGCGACGGTCAGTCGGTCACGGGCCGCCAGGCGCACTCCGGCGTCAATCGTCACCCCGGATTCCCGGAGGGCGTCGAACCGGGCATCGTGCGCCCGCACCAGCAACCCGGTCCGTGCGGGCCCGACGCGCCAGACCATCCCGAGGCCCGCCATCTGCTCGTAGATCGGGACAGTCCCGAGGTCGCTGGTGGCGGACGTCGTGGTTCGCACGATGTCGTCAATGTCTGTCCGGGCCAGTTGGAGTGTGACACCGAGGGCCGGGTGCAGCCGGTATTGGACCGCGGCCACAACACCGGCGACGCCCACCACGTCCGGCGTCTGGGTAATCTCGAGCCCGGCCGCGAGCCTCGGCGTCAGCTCAGGACCGGCGGGGTTCCAGAAGGCGGAGGTCGCCCCGGTTTCCAGGCCAGGCGGGCTGGCCAAGGTTGCGGCGGAGAGACGCCACAGTTCGGCGGACGGGGGCGCCTGGGCTGCAGCCACCGTATGGCCCAGGACCCACGCCAGAATCAGGGGAACAAGGATCCGCACGGGCGTAGGTTGACCGGGTCCGAGAGACCTGTCAAGCGCGCTTGCTGCCCTCTGAGAGGTGAATTATGTTCAAGCCGTATCGTCACTTGGACCTCATAGCGCGGTGCTGCTTTCGGACCTCTTGTCCGCGGACCGGATCCGCGTGCCGCTCGCCAGCCGGGACAAACGGTCCGTTCTCGGGGAACTGATCGGTCTGGTGGCCACGGAGCCACGTCAAGCCGATGAGGTGCTGCAAGCGGTGATCGCCCGTGAGGCCATTCTCTCAACCGGGATCGGTTACGGGGTCGCAGTACCGCATGGCAGGTGCGACAGCCTGCCCGATCTCCGCCTCGCCGCCGGCATCACGCCGGAGCCCATTGCGTTCGACGCGCTGGATGGGCTGCCGGTCCGACTGTTCTTCCTGATTGCCGGACCTGAGTCGCTGGCCGGCGCCCACATCAAGGCGCTGAGCCGCATCACGCGGCTGGTGCGTCGCGAGCCGGTCCGACAGCGGCTGCTTCAGGCGCGCAGTCCGGAGGAGTTTCATCGCCACCTCAGCGAAGCCGAAGGGCGTTGACGTGAGGCCCGAACCGGCGGCGACTGCGCTTCGCAGTCATCGCTGTGGGGCGCTGCGCGCCGAGCACGTCGGGCAGGACGTCCGGTTGGGCGGCTGGGTACATCGCCGCCGGGACCTCGGCGGGCTGGTGTTCTTCGATCTGCGCGATCGCGACGGCCTGGTTCAAGTGACGCTGGGGCCCGACTGGACGCCCGCCGAGGTGCTCGCTCAAGCGGCCGGCGTGGGGGCGGAAACGGTCCTGCTGGTCCGGGGCCGGGTGGTCCAGCGCCCTCCGGATTCCCAGAACCCCGAGATGGCAACCGGTGAGGTCGAGGTCCGGGCCACGGACATCGAGGTCGTGGGGCCGGCGGAGACGCCGCCGATCCCGGTGTGGCGCGCCAAGGGTGAGGAGCTGCCGGCGGAAGAGCGGCGGCTCCAGTATCGCTACCTGGACCTCCGCCGGCCGGAGCTTCAACGGAACATCGCGCTGCGCCACCGGTTGCTCCAGCGGGCCCGTGCCACGCTGTCCCAGCTCGGTTTCTATGAGATCGAGACCCCGATCCTGACCAAACCGACGCCCGAGGGCGCGCGCGACTATCTGGTGCCGTCGCGGGTCCACCGCGGGCAGTTTTACGCGCTTCCGCAGTCGCCCCAGATCTATAAACAGGTTCTGATGATCTCGGGATTCGACCGGTACTTCCAAATCGCCCGGTGCTTTCGGGACGAGGACCTGCGCGCGGACCGGCAGCCGGAATTCACCCAGATTGACCTGGAGGCCTCTTTCGTCGTCGCCGAGGACGTTTACCGCATGGTCGAAGCAGTGCTGGTGGCGTGCTGGGCGGAGGCCGGCCACACCGTGACGGCAGGTTTTCCGCGCCTGGCCCATCGGGATGCGCTCGAGCGATTCGGCACCGACAAGCCGGACCTCCGGTTCGGGCTTGAGGTGGAGGACCTTGGCGCTGTGCTCGGAGGCCGCGGATTCCGCGCCTTTGAGTCCGCCGTTGCAGCCGGAGGCCGGGTTCGGGGGATTCGGGTGCCCGGCGGCGCCACGCTATCGCGTAAGGACCTGGACGGGCTCACCGACCTGGCCAAAGGCGCCGGTGTGGGTGGCGTGGCGACCCTGAAGCGGCAGGGCGAACAGCTCATGGGGTCCCTGGCCAAGGTGGACGGCATGACCGCCGCGCTTGCCCGACTCCACGATGGCGACCTGCTCCTCGCCGTGGCCGGTGGGGATGCCACCACCGCTCCAGCGCTGGACCGCATGCGGGGGGCGCTGATCCAGCGGCTGGGGCTGCGTCCGGCGGTGGACCACGCGTTCTGCTGGGTCGAACGGTTCCCGCTCTTCGAGCGGGATCCGGCCACGGGCGCCCTGGTATTCGCGCACCATCCGTTCACGGCGCCGCATCCGGAGGACCTGGCCTTGTTCCGGGCCGGCGACTGGGAGCATGTCCGGGCGCAGCATTACGACGCGGTGTACAACGGCACCGAGCTGGGCAGCGGCTCCATTCGCATCACGGACGTCGGGGTGCAGCGGCAGGTGTTCGAGATCTTGGGGATCACCGGCGCCGAGGCGGAGCGGCGGTTCGGTTTTCTGTTGCGCGCCCTTGCGGCCGGTGCGCCGCCGCACGGCGGGTTCGCCGTGGGGTTCGACCGGCTGGTGATGCTCCTGGCCGGCGCCGCGAGCTTGCGCGACGTGATCGCGTTTCCCAAGACGACGGCGGCGCGCGCCCTGTGCGAGGACGCGCCCACCACCGTGGGACCGGAGGATCTTACGGCCCTGGGCCTGAGCGTGCGGTCATGAGCGAGCCGGTCATCCACCGGCTTTCCGCCGAAGGGGCGGACCCGGTTCTGCTCACGGGGGTGAACGACGCCAATCTGGTGGAGCTGGAGCGGGCCACCGGGGTCCGAGCGGCTCTCCGGGGAGACCAACTGACGCTCCAGGGAGAGCTGGAGGCGGTGGAGCGGGCCCGTCGGGCCGTGAGCGCCATGATTGACAGCGCTCGAGTGGGTGACGCGATCTCCCCCGAAGACGTCCGCCGGTTAGCGAGCGAGGAGGCGCCGGATGCCGAACGCGCGGTCAACGGTGATCTCCGCATCCTGCTGCCGGGCATGCGACGCGTCGTGCTGCCGCGTACGCCGGGGCAGCGGGAGTACGTGGTGGGGCTCCGCACGCATGACATCGTGGTGGGCATTGGGCCGGCGGGGACGGGCAAGACCTATCTCGCTGTCGCCATCGGGGTCGAGGCGCTGGCCCGCAAAGTGGTGCGGCGGCTGGTGCTGGCCCGACCGGCCGTGGAAGCGGGCGAGCGCCTGGGGTTCCTCCCCGGGGACATTCAGTCGAAGGTCGATCCGTACCTCCGGCCGCTGTACGACGCGCTCGAGGACATGATGCCCCCGGAGAAGGTGCAGCGGGCTCTGGAATCCCGCGCCATCGAGATTGCGCCCCTGGCCTATATGCGCGGGCGCACGCTGGCGGACGCGTTTGTGATCCTGGACGAGGCACAGAACGTCACCGGCGGACAAATGAAGATGTTCCTGACCCGACTGGGCGTGAACTCCAAAGCAGTGGTGATCGGTGACAAGACCCAGATTGACCTGCCGGCACGCGAGGAATCCGGTCTGATCCAGGTGGAGCGCATCCTTCCGGGGATCGAAGGTGTGGCGTTCTGTTACCTCCAGGATCGCGACGTGGTGCGGCACCGCCTGGTACGGGAGATCATTCGCGCCTACTCCGAGGATCAGGGGACGTGACCCGGTCCCGCCGGTCCAGTCTGTCCTTCGAGCCACCACCCAGTCCGGTGCCAGGGCGCGTCGGATTTCACGGACTTCGCTGGGCCATGCTGGTGGCGCTGGCGCTGCTGACCTATCGCCTCTACCCCGCCACTCCAGGAGTCGAGGTGGCGCTGGTCGCCCCCGGGCAGGTCGCGCCGGTGGACGTTCTTGCGCCCTTTCGGTTCGCCGTTCCCAAGGACGCGGCCGAAATCGCCCGGGAGGCCGGCGTGCTGGCTGCAACCGTGCGTCCTATCTACCAGTACCGCGGCGTCGTGGCTGATTCCGTGACGGCGCGTGCGGAGCAGCTGTTTGGGGCGCTGCAACAGGCTGGGACGCCGGGGAGCGCCGTCGAGATCGGACGATCCTTCGGCGTGCGCTTGACGCCCGACGAGGCAGCGTTCCTGCTCGAGGGAGATCGGCTGGTCGCGTTCCGCTCGGCCACGATTCGGTTCTTCGGGCGCGAACTGGAGCGGGGCGTCCCGGCGAGCGGGGTCATGGAGTTCGAGCTGGCCCGCGACGTCCTGATACGGCGGGACGGGACGGAACGGGTCGTGCCCCGGGACTCCACCTTGAGTTTCCAGCGGTTCCTGCTGCGGCGGGACATCGGGCACCCAGCGCGCAACTCCGCCCTGGGCGATCAAGTGTACGTGAAGATCCTGCACGGCCTGTTCCGTCCCAGCCTGATCCCCGACACACCGGCGACGGAAGCGCTGCGCGCCGAGTTGCGGGCCAGCGTGGATTCGGTCAAGGGGATCGTCCAGGCCAATCAACGCATCGTGGCGGCGCACGAGATCGTCACGCCGGAGATCTACGAGCGCCTGCTGGCCCTGCGAGGCGAGCTGGTGCGGCAGGGCAGGGGCGATGGAAGCACGGCGGGCCTGGCGGGTCAGCTCGCCGCCAACGCCTTGATGCTCGCCATGCTCTGGTTGTTGTTGTTGGTCTACCGGCGGTCGGTGTACGATGACCTGCGACAGATCGGGGCCATGGCACTCATCGTGGGCGCCACCATCGCGGGCGCGGCGGCGAACCGGGCTTTCTTGAGCGAGGGCTCCGAGCTGATCCCACTCTCCTTCGCGGGGATGCTCATCGGGATGCTGATCAGCGGCCGGGTGGCGTTGATCGCTGCCCTGGTGCTCGCGCTCCTGCTCGGGTCCCAAGCGGCCTACGGCGGGGCGGCTGCGGTGTACGTCGCCGCGGTCGGGGGGGTCGCGGGCGCCATCAGCGTGCGCCATGTGCGCCGCCGATCCCAGCTGCTGTGGGCGTCCCTGGCCGTGGGCCTGGCGCTGGCCGCGGCCCTGGGATCCCTGGCCCTGCGGGGCGGGTTGCCGCCCGGTGATCTGCCCGCCGCACTGGTGCGCGGCGGCATCAATGCGTTCGTGTCCGCCGCGTTGGCGGCCATCACCCTGCCCGCGTTCGAGGTCCTCACGGGCATGACGACCGACATGACGCTGCTGGAGCTCTCCGATCCCGACCGCCCGTTGCTGCGGCGCCTGGCCACCGAGGCCCCCGGGACCTACGCCCACAGCGTTGCCATGGCGAACCTCTGCGAAGCAGCCTGCAATGCGATCGGGGCCAATGGCCTGCTGGCCCGCGTGGGGTGCTATTACCATGACATCGGAAAGATTCGGAAGCCGCAGTACTTTGTTGAGAATCTGGGACCGGGAGCCAACCCGCACGACAAACTGAAACCGGATGCCTCCGCCGCGATCATCCGCAACCACGTGAGGGACGGCCTGGCGCTGGCCGCCGAACACCGGCTGCCACCTGCCGTGCGCGGGTTCATTCCGGAGCACCACGGGACGTCGGAAATCACCTATTTCCTGGAACGGGCCCGGGCCGGCGGCGTCGCCTCCGAGGCGGGCGATCCGTTCCGGTATCCGGGGCCGCGCCCGCGCAGCGTGGAGACCGCGGTAGCCATGTTGGCCGACGGGGTGGAGGCCGCGATCCGCGTGCTGGACGACGTGTCGGGAGAGCGTCTGGCGGAGGCGATCGATCACCTGATTGAACAGCGGCTGGCGAGCGGGCAGATGGCGGAGGCGCCCATGACGCTGGCGCAGCTTCACCAGGTGCGCGACGTGTTTGTGCGGGTGCTGGGCGGCATGTATCACGGTCGGGTCAACTACCCCGCGGCGGCGGGTGGCATCTCGGCAGGCTGGGAAGCGCCCGCTGGGGCCTGAGCTGAGCGTGGCCGCCCAGGGATGCGCTGTCCCGCTGTCGCGCCGCACTATCGGGCGCGTGGTGGCCGCGGTACGGGGCGGTGAGCGGCGCCATCTGGGAACCGTGAGCGTCACGTTTCTCTCCGCTCCGCACATGCGTAGCCTGAACCGCCGATCTCTAGGCGCCGACTCGGTGACCGACGTGATCGCCTTCGGCCTGTCCCACCGCGGCCGGCGCGTGGCGGACATCTACGTCTGCCCCACGCGTGCCCGGAGCGCCGCCCGGGCCGCGCGCGTGCCGGAGCGGGAAGAGCTGGTCCGCGTGCTGGTTCACGGACTGCTGCACTGTTTGGGATACGACCACCCGGGCGGGCCCACCCGCACCGCCTCCCGGATGTGGCGCCGGCAAGAACGCTACGTCGAGCGCTTGGTGCCATGATCGAAACCCTGTTGCCGTTGCTGGCGCAGACCGCCGCAGTGGCCGCGGCCGTGTGGGCCGGTGTCCTGGCCCTGGTGGAGCAGGCGCCCACCATCGCCCGCACCGTGGAAGAGGACCTCACTCGGCAGCCGGGGACCCTGCCGCTCTACCGCGCGCTCCACGTCAGTCGGTTGGCACTGATGATCGTAGCCGGCGTGGCCGCGGCCCGCGCAGTGGGCTGGTGGTACCGCGCGCCGGTGGTGGGCTGGGGATCGGCAGCCGCGGCCATCGCTTTCCTCTACGTCGTCGCGGACGCGCTTCCCCGGATGGTGGGCGTCCTGGTGCCGGAACTGGCGGTCGCCGCCGCGCCCTTAGGACGCAAGAGCCTCGCGGCCTTCCGCCCCCTCCTGTCGCTGGTCTCGGCCGCCGAGCGAGTGGTGACCTCGCTCTTGCCCAAGGCGCGCCCCCATGAAGTGCTGGGGCCGGCGCAGCGGGACATTCTGCTGGGCGTGTTCGCGCTGGGGGATATTACCGTAGCGGACATCATGACCCCGCGACTGGACATCGCGGCCGTGGATGTCGGGATGAGCTGGTCAGAGATCGTGGAACGCGTGCGGCGGGCGGGCCACGCGCGGCTGCCGGTCTACCAGGGCACGCTGGACAACGTGATTGGTGCGCTGCACGCGCGCGACCTGGTGCCCGCGGCCACCGGGGTCGCACCGGTCCCAGCGCAATGGCACGACCTAGTCCGCCCGGTGCAGTTCGTTCCGGAGACGAAGACCCTGGATGCGCAGTTGCGCGATTTCCGCCGCGCGCCGGGCGACCTGGCGATCGTGGTGGACGAGTTCGGCGGCACGTCGGGCCTGGTCACCCGCGAGGACGTGCTGGAGGAGGTGGTGGGGGAAATCCACGACGAATACGACATGGACGAAGAACCGGCGGTGGAGCGGGACGCCGATGGGCACCTTCAGGTGGACGGCCGGCTGACGCTGGAAGCCCTCTCGGCACTCATCGGGACCATTGTCGAGCACGATGAGGTCAGTACTGTGGGTGGCCTCATCTATTCGGAGCTGGGCCACGTGCCGGCGGTTGGCGAGTCCCTGACCATCGGGGACTATCGCGTCGTGGTGGAGCAGGTCCACCGCCGCCGGATACGCCGTGTCTCCTTTGAACGGCTGCCGCCGGGTGCCGCGTCGGAAGCGGCGGAAGCCGCCGAGGACCGGACGTCATGAGTTGGGCGCTGGTGGTGGCGGGCGCCGTCGTAGCCGGTGTGGGTACGGCCGTGGGCATGGGGACCGCGGCCATGAGTCGCCTGGAGCTGACGCGGTGGGTGTCGCAGCAGCTCCGCGGTGCCGGCGTGGCCGGCACCCTGCTCGGTGCCAGCGGGAGGATCCTGGGCACCGCCAGCGCCGCGGCCACCGTGGGGACGCTGGTGGCGGCCGTCGGTATCGCGGCAGCCCTGAACCAGCTCGTCCCGGTCGCCTTCGGCGTCACCGTCGTGCTGGTGGCGGTTCCCGCCTTTGCGGTCATCACCTACGCCCTCCCGCGGGCGGTGGCCAGCCGGTGGCCCGAGCCCATTGTGCGAACGGCCGTCCCCTGGGTGGACCGGCTGGCGCGCTGGCTCTCGCCCCTCTTGCCCCCGGCTGCCGACACGCCGCGCGCCGAGTTAGCCACCGTGATGCGCTCCGGTGGGGGGCCTGACGTCTTTGAGCGGGACGAGCTGACGGTGTTGTCCGGCCTGTTCGCGTTCACGGAACGGCCGGTGCGCGAGATCATGACCGCTCGCACCGACATGGTGGCGGTGCCGGAGGGGGCCCCCGTGACGGAGGTGGCCCGGCGCTTCGCGGAATCGGGATACTCGCGGCTGCCGGTGTACCGGGACTCATTGGACAACATCACGGGGTTCTACTACGTCTTCGATTTGCTGGGCGTTCGTCCCGGAGGGGAGTTGCGGTTGCGGCCGGTGAGCGCCGTGCCCGACTCCAAGCGGTGCGCGGACCTGTTGTTTGAGACCCAACGGGCGCGGCGCCACATGGCCGTGGTGCTCGACGAGTTCGGCGGCACGGCCGGCCTGGTGACCTTCGAGGACCTGCTGGAAGCGCTGGTGGCCGAGATCTTTCCGGGCGTCAAGGGCTGGTCCACCGATCCCGCCGGCATCGCCGCCCTGCTCGAAGTGGACGGTGCCTTTGCGGCCAGCCGTCTGGCCGAACGCCTGGGCATCACCCTCCCGGCGGGCGCCGACACGGTGGGGGGCATGCTCGCGCGCCTGGCGGGTCGCATTCCCCGCGCCGGCGAGCGGTTTGTCCTCAAAAATCTGGAGTTCGATGTGCTGGCGGCAACGCCGACGCGCGTGGAGCGCGTTGTGGTGCGCCGCGGTCCGGTGCACGCGCGCACGCTGGGGACCGAGGCGCCGTGAAGCCCGCGTTGCGGCGGCTGCGGCGCTACTTCCTGGTCGGGCTGGTGGTCATCGCCCCGGTGGGCATGACCGGCTTCATCCTGGCGTGGCTGTTCCAGGCCCTGGATTCGATCCTCGGCCGCCCGTTACAGAATTTTCTGGGGCTGCGCGTGCCAGGCCTGGGATTCGTCCTGTTAGGCCTGGTGGTGATGCTGGTGGGATGGGTGGTACACCGCGCCGTGGGGCGCCAACTGCTACAGTGGTGGAACGTGGCGCTGGCGCGGTTCCCATTGACCGGCCGGATCTACAACGCACTGAGCCAGATCGTCCAGAGCGTGGTGGGCGAGAACCGACGGGTGTTTCGGCGCACCGTGCTGGTCCCTTATCCCACGGACGGCCTGTGGGCCATCGGCTTCGTGACCCACGAGGACCCGGTGATATTGTCACAGGCCGCGGGCGAGTCGTGCGCCAACGTGTTCATCCCGACAACACCGAACCCGACGTCGGGCTTTCTGTTGATCGTGCCTCACCACCGTCTCCGGCCGCTCGCCTTGAGCACCGAGGACGCCATGAAGCTGGTCATCTCCGCCGGCGCCACCACGCCCACCGCCAGCCAGCTGGGTGAGCGCCGCCAGGGGCTGGACCTGGAGACCTTGCTGCCGGGCGGTCAGGGATGAGCACCCAGCCGGCGCCGCGACACGACGAGCTGTTGCGCGTCGCGGAGTCCGGCGAGATCACCCGGTTTCTCCGCGAGGCGCAACGACTGCATCCGTCCGACCTCTCGGATGTGCTGGCCCAGTTGGATCCTCAGGTACGGCTCCGCCTGGTGCAGTCGCTGCCGCCGGACGTGGTCTCCGAGGCGCTGGCGGAAATGGAGGATGAGGAGCACCCAGAAGCCGTGCTCGCCGCGCTGAATCCGGAACAAGCCGCCGATATCGTCGAGGAGCTGGGGCCGGACGACGCGGTGGACCTGATCGCCGAGCTGCCGCCGGAGACCGCGAGCGGCATTCTGGCATCGGTGGCGCACCGGGCCGATTTGGAACGGCTGCTGCGCTACGACGAGTCCACGGCCGGCGGCCTCATGACGACCGAGCTGGTCGCGGTGCCCGACGACGTTACGGCGGCCGCCGCCATCGAGGAGATTCGCCGGCAGGGCGAAGAGGTGGAGAGCTTTTATCAGGTGTATTGTGTCGGCGAAGGCCGGCACCTGACCGGCGTGCTCTCCCTGCAACATCTGGTGCTGGCGCGGCCGGACCGGCCGGTGCGGGAGATCATGGACCCCCCGCCCGCCGTGGCGACCACCACCCTGGATCAGGAGGAGGTGGCGCGTCTCATGGCGCGCTACAACGTTCCGGCCCTGCCCGTGGTGGACCACGACGGGGTTTTGCTGGGTCGCGTGACGTTCGACGACGTGATTGACGTGGTGGAACAGGAGAGCACCGAGGACCTGCTTCGGTTCGGCGGCGTTTCCGGCACCGAGCACCTGGGGGGCGGTTGGTGGGCGGCCGCCCGCCTGCGCCTGCCATGGCTGTTCGTCAATACGCTGACGGCCCTGCTCGCCGCCTCCGTGGTCTGGGCCTTTCGGGATGCGATTGATGCGCTGGTGCTGCTGGCAGTCTACATGCCGATCGTGGCCGGGCAGGGCGGCAACGCGGGCACCCAGGCCCTGGCGGTCACGGTGCGGCGACTCGCCCTGGGGCAGATCCCGCGCGGACACGAATGGACGGTCGTGAGCAAAGAGCTGGCCGTCGGCGCGTTCAACGGCGTCGCCGTCGGGACCGCAGTGGGCCTGGTCGCGGCGCTGGTGGGCGGCACGCCTGAGCTCGGGCTGGTGGTCACGCTCGCCATGTGGGCCAATCTGATCGTGGCGGGGCTGGTAGGCTCGGTGGTACCCCTGGTGCTTCACCGGCTGGGCGCCGACCCCGCCATCGCCAGCTCCATCTTCGTGACCCCGGTGACGGACGCGTGCGGTTTCCTCTTCTTGCTTGGCCTGGCCACCTGGGTCCTGTTGTGACGGCGTCCACGCCGTTGCGCCCGCCGTCGCCAACCGGCGAAGTTGTTCCCATGACCGTCGAGGGTCTCCTCGCGGGCATCCAGCGCCGGGATACCGCCGCGCTCGCCCGTGCCATTTCCCTGGTAGAAAATGGGCGAGACGGGTACGAGGCCTTGCTGTCGGCCCTGCACGGCATGCTGGGCCAGGCGCACCGCATCGGGATCACCGGCCCGCCCGGGGCCGGCAAGTCCACCCTGACCGAGCGGCTGATCCATGGCTTTCGCGCGCGTGAGGCGCGGGTGGCGGTGGTGGCGGTGGACCCGACCAGTCCATTCAGCGGCGGGGCGCTGCTGGGCGACCGGATCCGGATGGAGTCCGTCACCTTGGATCCGGAGGTGTACATCCGCTCCATGGCCACGCGGGGCGGGGCCGGAGGAATCGCCACGACGACGCGGGAGGTCTGCGACGTGCTCGATGCGTTCGGGTTCGACCGGATCATCATCGAGACGGTTGGCGTGGGGCAGTCCGAGCTGGCGATCGCGGCCACGGCAGACACGTCGGTGCTGGTACTGGTCCCGGAATCGGGCGACGGGATTCAGGTGCTGAAGGCGGGGGTGATGGAAATCGCCGACGCGTTCGTGGTGAATAAGGCGGACCGGCCCGGCGGGGACCGACTTCAGCAGGAGATCGAAGTCATGCTGGGGCTGCGCAAGGGCAACGCGTATCGGCATGTGGGGGCGCACCACCACGGGGCGGACCGGCGGAGCGGCGGCCCGGCGGACCACGGGCGCGCGGACCACGAGCGCGATTGGGAACCGACGGTGCTCCGCACGGTAGCTACGGAGGGTGTCGGCGTGGACGCGGTCATTGACGCGATAGACTCCCATCGGCGTTACCTGGTGGAGTCAGGAGCGTTGGCGCGCCGGCGTCGCGCCCGCTTGGAGCGTCTCACGCGCGAAGTGGTGGATCGCTCCTTGCGGCGGATGGTCTGGGAGCACGGTGGCGGTGAATCGGCGCTGCGCGACGGTCTGGATGCGGTGGTCCGGGGCGCGCGCAGTCCCTATCAACTAGCGCGGGATATCGTGGCCTCCGTCCAACGGGAAGACGCCCATGAAACCACCTGATCGGCACCTGTATACTCCCGCCGACCTGACGGGCTTTGACTACGACGCCCAACTGGGCGACCCCGGCGCATTCCCGTTCACCCGCGGGGTCCACGCCACCATGTATCGGGGCAAGCTGTGGACCATGCGCCAGTTCGCCGGTTTCGGGACGGCGGCAGACGCCAACCAGCGGTTCAAGTTCCTGCTGGCACGGGGCCAGACGGGGCTCTCCGTGGCGTTCGATTTTCCCACGCTGATGGGCTACGACTCCGACCACCCGCGGGCCGAGGGTGAAGTGGGCAAATGCGGCGTCGCGGTCTCGTCCCTGGCGGACATGGAGACGCTGTTCGACGGTATTCCGCTGGATCGCGTCTCCACCTCCATGACCATCAACGGCCCCGCCGCCATGTTGCTGTGCTTTTACGTGGCGGCCGCCGAGCGGCAGGGGGTGGATTCGCGCTTGCTGCGCGGCACCATCCAGAACGATATCCTCAAAGAGTACATGGCCCAGCACGCCTGGGTCTTCCCGGCGGAGCCCGCGCTCAAGATCATCGTGGACGTGTTCGAGTGGGCGGCGGAGCACGCGCCGCTCTGGAACACCATCTCCATCAGCGGCTACCACATCCGCGAGGCCGGCGCGACGGCGGTGCAGGAGCTGGCCTTCACCCTGGCCAACGGCTTCGCCTATGTCGAGCGCGGGTTGGCCCGCGGCCTGGATATTGACGCGTTCGCGCCGCGGCTGTCGTTCTTCTGGGACATTCACAACGACCTGTTCGAAGAGATCGCCAAGCTCCGCGCGGCCCGGCGCATCTGGGCGCGCCACATGCGGGAGCGGTTCGGCGCCAAGGACTCACGGTCCTGGATGATGCGGTTCCACTGCCAAACGGCCGGAGTGTCCCTCACGGCCCAGCAACCCCTCAATAACGTCGTCCGGGTGGCCTATCAGGCGCTGGCGGCGGTGCTGGGCGGCAGCCAGTCGCTGCACACCAACTCGCTGGACGAAACCCTGGCCTTGCCGTCAGAAGAGGCGGCGCAGCTGGCGCTCCGGACGCAACAGATCCTGGCGCACGAAACCGGCGTGGCCAACGTGGCGGATCCGCTGGGTGGCTCCTACTTCGTGGAGACGCTGACCAATCGGATGGAACAGGAGGCCGAGGCCCTGTTCCGGGAGATCGAAGGGCTGGGGGGCGTGGTCCGCGGGATCGAGACGGGATGGTTTCAGCGGCACATCGCACAGAGCGCGCTGCGATCGCAGCACGAGGTGGAGCAACACCGGCGCATCGTCGTGGGGGTCAACGAATTCACCGGCGGGGAGGACCAGGCGGTCGAGATCCTGCGGGTGTCGGACCAAGCGGACGCGCTGCAGCGAGAGCGGCTGGCCGCCGTGCGCTCGCGCCGTGACGCGACGGAGGTGCAGCGGCGGTTGGAATCGCTGCGTGAAGCGGCGGCACGTGACGCCAACATCATTCCGGCCATGCTGGACTGTGCGCGTGCGCCGTGCACGCTGTACGAGATCCGGCACGCGCTGGAGGAGGTGTACGGTGCCTACAGGGAACCGGTCTTCTTCTAAGCCGCCCGCTCGGGGGCGGAGGGGTTCCGCGCCAGCCGCGGACGGTGCGGGGCTGGCCCAGCGACTGACGCGCTTCGACGCCGGACGTCACTGGGTGGTGTCCTGCTACCTGAAGCTGGAGCCCCGGGATCGGGCGCGCGGGAAGTACCTCATCAAGCTCAAGAACCGCATCAAGGAACGCCTGGCGTGGCTGGAGGGCCAGGACGTGGACCGGGCCGTGCGCGACGACGTGGCGGCCGATCTGGCGCGGGTGCGGGACCACCTGGAGCATCCAGGCAACCTGCCCGCCGGCCAGGGCATCGCCATCTTCGCCTGCAAGGCGCGCCGGCTGTTCGAAGCGGTCCCGCTACCGCGGGTGTACCGCTCCCGCCTGGCGGTGGATCGCACACCCCTGGTGCGGGAGCTCGCGGCCCTGGCGGACGAATTCGGCGTGGTGTTGTGTGCCGCCTATGACCGGACTGGCGCCCGGCTGTTTCGAGTCACCGCGTTTTCCGTGGAGGAGCTTCCCGGCATCGCCGCCGCGGACGTGACGCGCCCCGGTCGGTTCCGCGGCGCCAGCCTACCCAGCCGCGGCGGCGCCAGCTACGCGGCGATCGGGGAGCACAATTTCAATCAGCGCATCCGGGTGGAGAAGCACCGGCTGTACGCGCAGATCGCGCAGCGCCTGTTTGAATTGGTGCGGGCGGAGGGGGTGCGGGGCGTCGTCCTGGCCGGCCACGGCGAGGATAACGCGGCCATCCGGCCGCACCTGCATCCTTACGTGAGCGATCGGGTGCTGGGCTTTGCCAGGCTCCACCCCAAGGCCGCATCGCCGGCGGACGTGCTGACGGCCGTGCTCGAGGTGCGCGGTGCTGCGGACCGGGCGCAGGCGCGGCAACAAGTCGCGGCTATGCGGGATGGGTTGGCCACCGGCTGGGCGGCCAACGGCGTCACGCCCGCCCTGGAAGCGCTCGCCCGCGGGCAGGTCCGTACGCTCCTGGTGGACGGGGCGGAAACGGTGGCGGGCTGGCGGTGCACGGCGTCGGGGCGCCTGGCCGTGAGCGCCGACGGCTGTCGGGGCGAGGGCCCGGCAATCCCGGTACCGGATGTTCTGGACGACGCCATCGAGGACGCACTCCGGCAGGACAGCCACGTCATCGTAATCGAGGACCAGGACGACCGCGGCGCGGTGGACGGCCTGGGCGCCGTGTTCCGCTTCCGCTAAGTTGCCGCCCACTATGCCGTCCGCCGCGCAGCAGCCCGCCGGAGTCCGGCGCCGCCCGGTGCGGGTGCTCGTTGCCAAACCCGGTCTGGACGGTCACGACCGGGGCGCCAAAGTCGTGGCTGCGGCGCTGCGGGATGCCGGCATGGAAGTCATTTACACCGGGCTGCACCAAACCCCGGAAATGATCGCCACCGCGGCGGTGCAGGAAGACGTGGATGTCGTCGGGTTGTCCATCCTGTCGGGTGCCCACATGACGCTGTTTCCCCGTATCCAACAGCTTCTGCGTGACGCCGGTCGTGGGGACGTGCTGGTGATCGGTGGCGGCATCATTCCCCAAGAGGATATCACCGATCTGGAAAGTCGCGGCGTGGCCAGGTTGTTCGGGCCGGGAGCCGCCACGACCGAGATCGTCGCCTTCATTCAACAGTGGGCGGCGAGCCGGCCCGAGTGACCAATCGCCTCCAGACGCTCACCGCGGAGTACCGTCAACTCGCCGAGCGGCTGCGCCAAGGCGGCGGCGCGGACCGGATCAAGCGCCAGCACGATCAGGGGAAGCTGACCGCCCGCGAACGGGTGGAGCGGCTGCGCGATCGCGGATCGCATTGGATCGAGCTCGGGCTGCTCATCGCGTGGGACCGCTACGACGGCCAGGCACCGGCTGCCGGCGTGGTGACCGGCATAGGCGTGGTGGCGGGCCGCGAAGCGGTCATCGTGGCGAATGATGCGACGGTGAAGGCCGGCTCGTGGTGGCCGGAGACCATCACCAAGATTCTCCGGGCCCAGGAAGCGGCCATGCGCCAGCGGATCCCCATTATCTATCTGGTGGACTCGGCGGGCGTGAACCTGCCCTACCAGAGTGGCGTGTTTCCCGGCCAGTACGGGGCCGCGCGCATCTTCTACTACAACTCGCTGATGCGGCGGTATCTGCGGGTGCCGCAGATCAGCGCCGTGATGGGACCGTGCGTGGCGGGCGGCGCGTATCTGCCGGCCTTGTCCGACGTGATCTACATGGTGGACGGCACGTCGTTCATGGGCCTGGGCGGCCCGAACCTGGTGCGCGGGGCCACGGGCCAGGTGGTGGATGCCGAAACGTTGGGGGGGGCGACCACCCACACCGAGGCCAGTGGCGTCGCGCATTACCGAGCGGCCAATGACGCGGATTGCCTGGAGCAGATCCGGGCCTATGTCGCCCGGCTGCCCGGGGTCACCGCCCAGCCCAACCGGCAAGCCGCCGCTCCCAAACGGGACCCAACGGCGTTGTACGACCTGCTTCCCGGCGACCACCGCATGGCGTACGACATGCACGCCATCCTCGAGTGCGTGCTCGACGACGGGTCCTTGGAGGAGTTCCAGCCCGACCGCGCCCGCGAAATCATCTGCGGGCATGGCGCCATTGACGGGCACGTGGCCGCGGTGATCGCCAATCAGCGCGGATTGATCAAAGGACAGGGCGCGGGGCGACCCCGCGCGGGCGGGATCGTGTACACCG
Source organism: Gemmatimonadales bacterium (assembly GCA_036393515.1). Lineage (GTDB taxonomy): Bacteria > Gemmatimonadota > Gemmatimonadetes > Gemmatimonadales > GWC2-71-9 > JACQHC01. Next base: position 42,978 of record DASWGV010000069.1, read on the forward strand.
AAAGCGCCGAGAAGGCGGCCTACTTCATCGACACCGCCAGCCGTCAGGGTATTCCACTGCTCTTCGTCCAGGACGTGAGCGGGTTCATGGTGGGCACGGACGCGGAACACTCCGGCATCATCCGGGCGGGCGCGCGCTTTGTCGAGGCCATGGCCACGGCCGTGGTTCCCAAGGTCGTGCTGACCGTCAATCACGCCTCGGGCGCAGGGTACTATGCCATGGCCGGCCAGGGCTTCGATCCCGACTTCATTTTCTCGCTGCCGACCGGTCGGATGGGCGTCATGGAGGGTGATTCCGCCGTGCAGGCCGTTTTTGGGGACCGGGCGGGTGATCCCGAGGTGGCGGGACAAGTCGCCAAGATGCGCCAGGACTACGACGAGCAACTGGACGCGCGCTACGCGGCGGCGCGCGGTTTCGTGGACGCCATCCTGACTCCGGAGGAGACCCGCGATGCACTCGCGTTCGTCCTCCAGGTGGTGAACCGGTTCCGGGGACCCCACATCGGGCCCTTCGTGCTCCCGCTCCTCGATCGTGCGCCCGCATGAGACCACGGGGCACGCCACGGATTGCTATCTGGGTGGCTCTGCTCTGCACGCCGGCTTGCGGAGCGTCACGCCCGGCGCCGGCCGTACCGGTGCCGCCGCCCGCATCCCCCCCGCCGCTCGGCGTTTCAGACAGCAATCTCCTCCGGGTGGCGCACCGACCGGCCATTCCCCCGCAGCTGGCGCGGATCGCGGGCCTCATGCCGCTCCGTTCCCTCGGCGTGGACGCCTTTCTCCGCGCGCATCCACTCTATGATGGTCGAGGCGTCTTGATCGCCGTGCTGGACGGGGGCGTGGATCCCGGTGTGCCCGGTCTGGCCAGGACGTCCAACGGTGAGCGCAAGCTGCTCGACGTGCTGGACCTGTCGGGAGAGGGGCGGGTCTCGCTCAGCATGGTGGAGCAGGGCCCGGACGGTACCGTGCTGGTCGGCACGCACCAGCTCGCGGGACTGGGACGCGTAGCGCGGCTGGCTAACCCGCCGTTCTACGGAGGCATTCTCCGGGAGCTGCCGTTGGGCCAGGGCGCCGCCGCCGACCTGAACGGCGATGGTGACCAGGACGACGCCTTCCCGGTCATTGTGGCCCGAGCGAGCGATGGGTGGGTGGTCACGGTTGATACGGATGGCGACGGGTCCCTGGCGGACGAACGATCGGTGCACGATTTCGCGGCGGCGGGCGAAACCATCGGGTGGGGCTCGGTACCCATGACCCTGGCCGCCAAACTGGACGAACGGGGCGGCCGGCCCGTGCTCGACTTGTACTTCGACAACTCCAGTCACGGCACCCACGTGGCCGGCATTGCGGCGGGGCACGACCTCTTCGGCGTCGCCGGGTTCGACGGCGCGGCACCAGGCGCCCAGGTGCTCGCGATCAAGATCGCCGACAACGGTCGCGGCAAGATTTCGGTCACCGGGAGCATGGAGCGGGCGTTGCTCTACGCCGCCGCTTTCGCGCAGCGACGCCGCTTGCCGTTGGTCGTCAACTTGAGCTACGGTGTGGGCAACGAAGTGGAGGGCACGGCCGCCATTGACTCGGTGGTGAACGCCTTCGCCTTGCGACATCCGGATGTGGCGATCGTGGTGAGTGCCGGTAACGTGGGCCCCGGCGTGTCCACGCTGGGGTTTCCGGCCTCGGCCGACCGCGCCATCGCGGTCTGCGCGCTCCTGCCCGGCGTCTTCGCCCGCCCGCCGGACCCCAACCTGCCGCCGGAGCCGGACATCATCGGTTGGTGGAGCGCCCGGGGAGGCGAGGTGGCGAAACCCGATCTGTGCGCCCCCGGGGTGGCCTTCTCCAACGTGCCGGCCTGGCGCGCGGGCGAGGAGATTTCGGCCGGCACCAGCATGGCGGCCCCGCAGATCGCCGGCGGCATGGCGCTGCTGATGTCGGCCATGGCACAGGAAGGCCGGCGGGTGCGCGCCAGTGACCTGCGGCAAGCGCTCACCGCCACGGCCCGACCGGTGGCGGGCGCTACGGTGATCGACATGGGGGCGGGGGTGCCCAACCTCGAGCGCGCCTACGCCTGGCTGCGCGCGGCACATCAGGGAGCGGAGTTCGTGGTGCGGGCGCTGCCCGACGGCGCCAACACGTCGCGCGCATCGGGAGCCTATCGCCGCTCGGGGCTCGATGGCCCTGGCGACACCATCCAGCGCTTTGCGGTCTCGCCGGTGGTCGGCCAGGCCGTGGCCCGCCTGGTCCTCGTCTCCGACGCGACCTGGCTGCGGGCCCCCGCACAGGTTGAGCTGCGGGGCGAGCCGGTCGAGGTGACGGTCACCTACGATCCGCGCCGCCTCACGGCACCCGGTCTCTACGTGGGAACGGTGTGGGCCCGCGCGGCGACCGATACCCTGGCCGGTCCCGTGCTGCGGCTCACCAACACCATCGTGGTCCCCCACTCGCTGGACCAGGCACTGGATACCGCGGGCTCCCTGGCGGGCGGCGGGTTGGCGCGTTTCTTCTTGACCGTTCCGCCCGGAGCCGGAGGCCTGCGCGTGGAGCTGGACATCGCCACCCCGGCTGCAGCCACGCTGTACCTCTTCGAGCCCGACGGCCAGCCCTATCGGGCCGGAGGGCGGGTGGAGGCGGTTGCCACCGACATCGGCACGGACCCGGCAAGCGCGCGCATCGAGGTGACCGCGGAAACCCTTCGTCCCGGGGTGTACGAGGCCGTGGTGGTCGCCCCACCAGCGCGTGACGCTGACTACCGGCTCTGGGCGGGGCTGCCCGTCGTGGACGTCGAGCCGTTCGCCACCGGGTCTCTAGTCGTGGTCCGCAACCGCTCCAATACCCGCGTCGAAGCGGAGGTGTCGGGAGACATCATCGGTGCCGTCCGAACGGTGCGCGTCAACGGGGCGCGTGACGATCCGGAGACCCTGGGCGTGGACGTTCCGGCCTGGGCACACGAGCTGGTGGTGGACGTGAGTCTCGATGCGGACCTGTGGAGCCGCATCACGGATTTCGGCGTCACCCTGTTCGACGACGCCGGCCGGCCGATCGCGGACGGACCGCTCAATCACGCCTTCGGACGGCTGACGTTCCCGCTCGACTCGACCCGCGTGGGCAGACGCCTGTCCATCGAGCTGCTCCCCGCGTTTACCACCGCGGAGGCTCACCCGGCGTGGTACGCCCAGGTGACGGTGACGCTCAAGGCGCGGGAGACGTTGCCCTTGACGTGGTTGAATCCCGGCGAGCCCGCCCTGTGGTTGGAACCCGGGGCCTCCGCGGGTCTTCAGTTCACACCGGCACCAGCCGAGGCGGTCCACCTTGAAGGCTATCAACCGCTGGTCCGCGTGACGGCCGAGGCGGACAGCGGGCCCCCGTCGGTGCGGACCGGACCGTGGGTGCGGTGACGCGACGGGCGCCCGCCGCCTCGTCAGCACGCAGCATCCGCATCGCAGCCGGGCAGGGGTTCTGGGGCGACTGGCTCGAAGCGCCGGCGCGCCAGGTGGAAGGCGGACCTATTGACTATCTGGTGATGGACTATCTGGCCGAAGTCACCATGTCCATCCTCCAGAAGCAGCGCGCCAGAAACCCGGCCTTGGGCTACGCCACCGACTTCGTCACCGCCATGCAGCGCCTGCTTCCGGAGCTGGCGCGTCGTCGGATCCGGGTGGTCGCCAACGCGGGTGGGGTGAACCCGGCGGGGTGTGCCCGGGCGGTTCTAGAAGCTGCGCGGGCTCATAGCCTGGCGGGACAGGTCAAGGTCGGCGTGGTCACCGGAGATGATCTGCTGGACCGCTTGGGCGCACTCCTGGCAGCGGGGCACGGATTGGTCAACCTCGATACCGGTCGGCCGCTGAGCGACGTGCGCCCGGCGGTGCAAAGTGCGAACGCCTATCTTGGTGCCGCGCCGGTGGTGGAGGCGCTGCGTCAGGGCGCGGATATCGTGATCACCGGCCGGGTGACCGACACGGGCCTCAGCCTGGCGCCCATGATGCACGAGTTCGGATGGCGGTCCGACGCCTGGGATCGGCTCGCCGCCGGCACGGTGGCCGGTCACATTATCGAGTGTGGCGCCCAATGCTCCGGCGGCAACTGCCTGGTGGACTGGCAGCATATCGACCTGGACGACCCTGGCTATCCCATCATCGAAGCCCACGCCGACGGCAACTTCGCGGTCACCAAACATCCGGGGACGGGGGGCCGAGTGTCCGTCGCCACCGTCACGGAGCAGCTGGTCTATGAGATGGGCGACCCCAGGGCGTACATCACGCCGGATTGCATCGCGGACTTCACCACCATCCAGCTGCGGCAGGCGGGGCGCGATCGCGTCGAGGTGTCCGGCGTGCGCGGCCGCCCGGCAACCGAGTTCCTGAAGGTCTCGGCAGCGTACGCGTGTGGGTTCAAGGCGGTGGGGACCCTGGTGTACGCCTGGCCGGACGCGCTCGCCAAGGCGCGCCGGGCCGACCAGGTCCTCCGGGCCAGGCTGAGCGCGCTGGGACTGGCGTACGAGGAGATTCTCACCGAGTTCGTGGGGGCGAACGCCACGCACGGCAGGCTGGCGCCGGCCCCGGGCCCGGACCTGGCTGAAGTGCAGCTGCGCGTGGGGGTCCGCGCCCCGGACCGCGCGCCGGTGGAGCGGTTCACCAGGGAGATCGCGCCCCTCATCCTGAACGGACCGCCCAGCGTGACGGGCTTCGCCGGCGGGCGCCCTAAAGTGGAAGAGGTGGTGGCGTACTGGCCGGCGTTGATTCCGAAGTCAGAGGTGAAACCGGTGGTGGAGGTGTGGGAGGCATGACCAGGGCCGCTGCCAAGCGCGCGAAGACGGTCCAGCTGCTCCACCTCGCCCACGCCCGCTCCGGCGACAAAGGCGACACGGCGAACGTCGGGTTAATCGCGCTCAAGCCGGCGTTCTATCCCATCCTGGTGAAAACGGTCACCGCCGCCCGCGTCGCCAGGCATTTCCGCGGCGTGATTCGGGGACCCGTGGAGCGTTACGAGCTGCCCAACCTTCACGCGCTGAACTTTCTGCTGCATGGCGCTCTGGGAGGCGGCGGGACCGTCTCGTTGAAGACGGACGCCCAAGGCAAGGTGTTTTCCACGGCGCTGCTCCGCATGCGGATCAACCTGCCCGGGGGGCTCCGTGTCCGCTAACCGCGTGCTTGGGTCGCTGGCGGACGGTGTGCTCACGCTCACGCTCAACCGACCCGATAAGCGCAACGCGATGGACGCCGTCATGATCGGGGCGCTGCACGACGCGATTGAGGGGGCCGATCTGGACGCAGGGGTCCGCGTGGTGGCGATCCGCGGGGCGGGGAAAGACTTTTGCGCCGGGCTAGACCTGGCCGAGCTCCTGGCATCGGCCGATGCCACGCCTTTGGAGAACGAGGCCAGCTCGCGTCGGCTGGGCGACGTGTTCATCCGCCTGCGCCGCCTCCCCAAACCGGTCGTGGCGGTGGTACAGGGGCGCGCGCTGGCCGGCGGCTGCGGACTCGCCTCCGCCTGCGACCTGATTGTGGCGCACGCGGATGCCGTGTTCGGCTACCCGGAAATCCAGCGGGGCTTTGTCCCGGCGATGGTGATGGCCATGCTGCGGCGTTCCGTCGGCGAGAACGTGGCGTTCGACCTGGCGGCGACCGGTCGCCAGATCTCCGCCGAGGAGGCCCGGCAGGTCGGCCTGGTGGCGCGAGTCTTTCCGGACGCGAGCTTTGAGCGTGACGGGTCCGCATTGCTCCGCGATCTCGCCGGTCTCAGCGGTTCCGCCCTGGCGCTTCTCAAACAGCAGCTACACGCCCTGGAAGGCCTCTCGTTCGAGGATGGCATCGCGCTCGGCGCGCAAGTGAACGCCGTGGCGCGCACCACGCCGGAGTTTCGCCGGGCGCTGGAGCGTTTCCTGAAAAAAAGCACCATCCTCCCTTGACGTTCCCGCCGCGGCGGGTGATGCTGCCGTGTCCCACCGCCACACCGGAGCCCGCATGCGTCGAAGATTGGTACTCGCCGTTCTGTGCCTGGTCCCCGCGCTTGCGTGGTCCCAGGACCAGGACCAGGCCCAGACCCCCCGCCCGCGGCTGGAGGACTTGTTCAGCGTCGTCGGTCTGGGCAGTCTGGATTTTTCCCCGGACGGCCGGCGTCTGCTGTACACCGTTCGCCATGCCGTGCTGGCCAAGAACGCGTATGACACGGATATCTGGCTGCTGGAGTTTCCGGAGCGGGCCGCGCCGCGGCAGGTCCAGCTCACCAGCCACTCCAAGGACGATACCAGTCCTCGTTGGCGTCCGGACGGTGAGCGCCTCGCGTTTCTGAGTGCCCGGGACAGCGGACCGGGCCCGGGAAAACCGGCGCTGTATCTCATGCGCCCCACCGGCGGCGAACCGGAGAAGCTCCTCCAGCACCAGACCGCCATCCGCGTCTTCGCTTGGTCTCCCGACGGGACGCGCATCGCCTTCACCGCCGAGGAGCCGGAGACCGCGGAGGAGAAAACGGCCACGGAGCAAGGACGCGACGTGGCGGTGGAGGACCAACCGGAGAAATACATCCACCTGTGGCTGCTGGACGTCGCCGGGCGCCGCGCGCGCCGGGTGACGGCCGGCACGGACTGGTCGATCCAATCGTTCGCCTGGAGCCCGGATGGGTCCACGCTCGCCTTCGCGGCCGCGCCGTCGCCCCGGATCACGGAGGCGTGGAAAAGCGATCTCTGGATCCAGAGCGCCACCGATTCCGCGGCCTCCCCACGCCGCCTGACCGACAACCCCGGTACGGACGGCTCCCCGGTCTTCAGCCCGGACGGCGCCCACCTGTACTTCCAGGGATACCAGGGGGCCGAGTATCGCATTGGGCAGGCGCGCGTCTTCCGGATACCGCTCGCGGGTGGCGTGCCGGAGGACGTCACCCCGGAAGGGGACCTCGATCCGTCAGACTACATCTTCACGCCGGACGGCCGCGCCGTGTTCTTCGAGGCGACCACGGGCACCACCCGGGCGCTGTTCTACATGCCCCTCGCGACCCGACAGCCGGTGCGATTGAGCGGTACCCAGGGCGTGACCAGACAGGCGGCGTATGCCGCCGATCGGCGCCGCGTGGCTTTTGTGGAGGAATCCCCCAGCAAGCCGGCGGAGGTGTACGCCACCGCGCTCCCCAACCAACTGACCCCGGGCGTCATCAAGAATGTTGCGCCCCTCACGCGGCACAATGCCCAGGCCACCGGCTGGGCCCCCGGACTCACCGATGTCCTGCGGTGGAAAAGCGTAGACGGACGGGAGATCGAGGGTCTGCTGGTGTACCCCGCCGGCTGGAGCCCCGCCCGCGGCCGCGTCCCGCTGGTGGTGAAGATCCACGGCGGACCGTCCGGCGTGTTCGTGCAGAACTTTCAAGCCGCGTCGTATAACGCAGATGCGCAGCGCTACGCCGCGGACGGATACGCCGTGCTGTTGCCCAACCCGCGGGGGTCCAGCGGCTACGGCGATGCCGGCATCCGGTCCGTAATCGAAGACTGGGGCGGGTTGGATTTCCAGGACATCATGGCCGGGGTGGACGCGGTGATCGCGCGAGGGATCGCCCATCCCGACTCGCTCGGCGTGATGGGGTGGAGTTACGGCGGCTACATGACCGCCTGGACCGTGTCGCAGACCACGCGCTTCAAGGCCGCGGTGGCGGGCGCCGCGATTACCGAGAACATCGCCATGTGGGGGACGCAGGACATCATCCACGTGTTCGAGGGATACTTCGGGGGCGGTCCCTGGGAGGACGGCAGGTGGGAGACGTACCGGGCCTCTTCGCCGCTGGCACACCTGCCCGGGGCAACCACGCCGACACTGGTGATCCACGGCCGCAATGATCCGCGCGTGCCGCCCAACCAGGCGCTGATTTTCTACCGCTCCCTGCGGGCGCTGGGCGTCCCGACCGAACTGGTCTGGCTACCGCGGTCCGGACATGGCCCCAGCGAACCGGGCCTCCAGTACGAGACGGCTCGGCGACAGAAGGAGTGGATGGATCGCTGGATTCGAAAGCGGGTGAAACCCGCGGTGGAATGATTTGACGGACGCCCGGGTCGACGGCGGCCGACGATAGGCGACCAACCACGGCGGGCTGCGATGAATTGGTTGCTTACGCGTAGGGTTGATGCCGGAGGTGGCTCGGCACCTCGCTAGTGTTCCACCGACCTGTTCGGTGGAGGCGCCGTGTCTGCCCTGGAGGATGCCGTCGCAACCCTCCAAGCCAATTGGGGCTACTCCGCCTTCCGGTCCCTCCAACGCCGTGCGGTCCTCGCGTGTCTCACCGGCCGGGACTCCCTCACCATCCTGCCCACCGGAGGCGGCAAGTCGCTGTGTTATCAGGTGCCGGCGCTCTTGTTGCCGGGACTGACCATCGTCGTTTCGCCCTTGATCTCGCTGATGCAGGACCAGGTCGCCGCCCTCCGGCGGCGGGGGATCGCGGCGGCATATCTGTCCAGCACCCAGCGGCCCGATCTACAGCGTGCCGTGTGGGATGCCGTCCTGGCTGGGAAGATCAAGCTGCTCTACCTGGCACCGGAGCGGCTGGCGCAGCTCCCGGTCCGGCTCAAGCAAGTCGAGGTCTCGCTGCTGGCGGTGGACGAGGCGCACTGCATCAGCGAATGGGGCCACGATTTTCGTCCGGTGTATCGCACCGTCGGCGTGATACGCAACGCGCTGGGCGGTCCTCCCACTATCGCCGTCACCGGCACTGCCACGCCCGCCACGCGGGACGACATCATCCGCGTGCTGGACCTCAGGCGGCCGGCGCGCGTGACCGGCTCGTTCGATCGGCCGAATCTGCGCTTCGACGTGCGGAGAGTGCCGGATGAACGCACCCGCTTCCAGGCCGTTGTGTCATTGTTGGGCGGCATAGCCGGCACGGGCGGCAGCGCCGTGGTGTACCTGCCGACCCGGAACCGGGCGGATGGCGTGGCCGCGGCGCTTCGCCGGTTCGGATTCCCGGCGGCGCCGTATCATGCGGCGCTTCCGCCTGGGGCGCGCCGCGCCTTGCTGTCCCGGTTTCTCGACGGCCATTTCCGCGTCATTGCGGCGACCAATGCCTTCGGCATGGGCATTGATAAGCCGGATGTTCGGCTGGTGGCCCACTTGGGCGTGCCGCCACGGCCCGAGGCCTACTATCAGGAGGCGGGCCGGGCCGGGCGCGACGGGCAGCCCGCCCGGTGCGTGTTGTTCTGGACCGAGCGTGATTTCATCCTGGCCGGTGCCTTCGGCGGCGGGGCAGCG
>DASWGV010000070.1:0-4985 GCA_036393515.1 Gemmatimonadales bacterium
GCGGCGTCCAGCGCGATCAGGCGCCAGCGGGAATTGAGAAAGATCCGACGCTCTCGGCCGTCCGTCCACGTTGCCACGCCGCGGTGCACGAAACCGGTCCCATTGGACGGCTGGCCGGTGGCCGCGGTGCCGGGGTCGTACACCCACAGCTCGTGTCCCGTCCCGGCGTCGAGGGCGACCACGCGGTTAAACGGCGTCGAGAGGTACATGGTGTCGTTGATCACCAGCGGCGTCACCTGGAAGTTGCCGGGCCGCGCCGCCAGGGTCGTGGCCGTGGTGGCGATCCCCTTCTCTCCGACGGTCCACTCCCATGCGGGCGCGAGCCTCCCCACGTTCTCCCGGTTGATCGTGGCGAGCCCGGAGTACTTCATGCCGCCCGGGTCGCTCCCGTAAACCGGCCATTGGGCGGCCGACGGTTTGCCGAGGTGCCGGTACACCACGCCGCCCTTCATTACGAACATCACCCGGCGTAGCGCGGTGATGTCCTCCAGCGGATTGCCGTCCAACCCGACCAGATCGGCCTGGAGTCCCGGCGCAATGGCGCCGATCTCTCCCTCCAATCCCAGGGAGCGCGCGGCGAGCGACGTGGCCGATCGGATCGCGTCCGCCGGGGATTGCCCGCCCTGTTGCACCCGGTAGATGATCTCCTCGAAGTTGCGTCCATGGGCGCCCGCCACGGCGTCGGTGCCGAAGACCATGACGAGGTTCTTCCGGGTGAGCGCCCGGCGGAAAGTGTCGAGCGCCCGCGGCACCGCGAGTCGCATTTGGGCGAAGCCTTCCGCGGTGTAGTTCCCCACGCCGAGGTAACGGTCCTGGTGGTCGAAGTAGTTCTGAAAGATCAGGCCGATGTGCGGGTCGTAGAACGTGCCGCGCGCCGCCATGAGGTCGAGCGTGGCATCGTCCAGCAGGGCCCCATGCTCGATCACGGTACATCCGGCGCGGATTGCCCGTTGCGCGCTCTCCGGACCATGCGCGTGCACGGCGATGCGAAGCCCCTGCGCCCGCGCCTCGCCACAAGCGGCTTCCACCTGGTCCGCGCTCATGGTGGGGCTGCCACCGTCCCGTATGCTGGCGGAGGCGAATAGCTTGATGACATCGGCGCCCTCCGCCTTGAACTGCCGCACGGCGGCGCGGATCTGGTCCGGCGTGCCGCTCCGCTCGTTGAGCGATCCCAAAGACGTGAGAATGCGTGGGCCCGGCAGTGTACCCCGGGCGATCGCGTCCCGCAGGTCCCGATCCTCTCGCCCGCCCAGGCTCTGCACCGTCGTGATGCCGCCCATGAGCATGCGGTGGGCGTTTTCCGCGGCGTAGAGGACCGCTTGCGCCGGCGTCTCCTCAAAGGCGCCCCGGTGGAAGCGCCCGTCCGGATCGAAATGCCAGCCCAGATGAACATGGGTGTCCACGCCGCCCGGCATGAGCGTGAGGCCGCGCAGCTCGTAGGTGGGGCCTGCGTCCAAGGACTCGACCCCGACGATGTGCGATCCCTGGACGATCACGGTGGCGTTGCGGAGTGAGGCTCCGCGGCCGTCCAGGACCACGGAGGCCCGGATGCGCAGGGGTGCCTCTTGCGCCGGGAGCAGGGTTGGGAGCGTCACCGCGGCGATGACGGCCAGAGAAGAGACGAGCGACACGGGGGGGCTCCGCATGGGTCGGCGGTAAAGATGTCGGGCGGGCCGGACGCCGCCAGTCCGGTGGCTGGGCTGGGGCCCTGGCTCTATCCTTGAAGCGGCACCTCGGCTATCGGTCGCACAGGCGACGGAACCACGCGAGCGGGAGGAGGTCGGGCATGAACCGCCCATGGGTATCTCGATAGATCGCCCCTTCACGGTCCGCACGCTCACCGACCTGGTGCGGATCAACTCGATCAATCCAGCCCTGGAGGCGGGAGGTCCGGGGGAGGCGGCGGCGGCAGCCTACGTGGCTGACGTGCTCCGGAACCTCGGCCTGGACGTCGAGGTGTACGAGTCCGCGCCGGGCCGGCCCAGCGTGGTCGGGAGGCTTACCGGCAAGAGTCGTGGCCGCCGGCTGATGCTGAACGGGCACATTGACACGGTGGGTGTCGCCGGAATGCCTGAGCCTTTTTCGGGCGAAGTGCGGGACGGGAAGCTCTACGGGCGCGGCGCCTACGACATGAAGGGCAGCGTGGCGGCGTGCATCGGAGCGGCGAAAGCGCTGGTGGACGCCCGCGCACCGTTCCGTGGGGAGGTGTTGGTGGCCGCCGTGGCGGATGAAGAGAACGCGAGCATCGGCACGGCGGACGTGGTGCGGCACCAGCGGGTGGATGCGGCGATCGTGACCGAGCCCACGCAACTGGACCTCTGCCTGGCCCACAAAGGATTCGTCTGGATTGAGGTGGAGACGTTGGGCCGGGCGGCACACGGCAGCCGGCCAGACCTGGGCGTGGACGCCAATATGGCCATGGGACGCGTCCTGGCCGGCCTGGCGGCACTGGAGGCCGAGCTGCGCCGGCGGCCTTCGCATCCATTGGTGGGCGCGCCGTCCCTGCATGCGGCCCAGATCTTCGGGGGCACGGCGCGCAGCGTATACGCGGCCCATTGCAAACTTACGGTGGAACGCCGTACGGTGCCGGGTGAGACCGAGGAGGGCGTGCTGGCCGAGGTGCAGGCCATTCTGGAACGGGTCGCCGCCGCCGATCCCGCATTCCGCGGGAGCTGCACCGCGACGCTGGCGCGGGGGCCCTTTGAGGTCGCGCGGGACGCCGAGATCGTACGCACGGTCGCCACGGCGGCGCAGCGGGTGCTGGGGCGCTCGCCGGCCCTGGGGGGCCAGACGCCCTGGATGGATGCGGCGCTGCTTGCCGCCGCCGGCGTCGAGACCGTGGTGTTCGGCCCGGCCGGCACCGGTGCGCACGCAGCTGAGGAATGGGTGGATGTGGACTCCGTGGTGTCTTGTGCACAGGTCCTGGCGGAGAGCGTGCTTGCCTACTGCCACTAGATGGCTCGCGCTGCTGGTGTGCCTGGTGGGACCGCGGGGTCTGATGAGCCAGGAGGTACGCGGACAGGTCCGGGACCGTGCCACGGGCGCCGGGGTGTCCAACGGCGTGGTGACGCTGGTGGATGCGGTGGATGGCCGGCTGTTGGGTCACGTGGCAGTCGGGCCGCAGGGGCAGTACGCCTTTCGCGTCCCCCGGCCTGGCGCCTACCTGCTGCAGTTCGTTGGTCCCGGGTACGGCCCGTTCGCCTCGGGCGAGTTCACGCTGGCGCCAGGGGAGACGCGCATCGTCCCGCTCCCCGCGGCGTCCCTTCCGGCCGCCGTGCTGGATACGGTGGTCGTCGCGGGGCGGCGGGTGACGGTCCGTCTCCAGCGATACCACGAGCGCCGTGCCGCCGGTGTGGGCGAGTTCATCACGCGCGAGCAGATTGACCGGCTGAGCCCGGTGGTGACGACCGACATCTTGCAGCAGACCGCGGGGGTGAACGTCGTCCGGGTGGGCCCGGGCCTGCGCGTGGCGAGCCGGCAAGACCCCGCCACCTGTGCCCGCACGGACCAGCCTTCGGGACCGCTGGTGTTTCTGGACGGACTGTTCCTGGGCAATGGTATGGGCCTGAATCTCGACGGCCTGCTGATGGCCCGGGCGATCGAGGCGGTGGAGGTGTACTCCGGGGCCGGCGATGTGCCACCCGAATTCGAGCGCTCAGGTGCGGAATGCGGGGCGGTGGGGCTCTGGACCCGCGCCGCGGCCCCGGAGCCCATCGCGGTACCAGTGTTCGAGGCGGGTGGGCAGTTCGGTACCTGGGTCACATCCCAGGGGTTAGCGGAGGGCCGGTTCGGTGGTCGTATTGTGATCGGTTTCACCTCCGGGGTGGAGATGATGGCGGCGGTGAGCCGGTTGGTCCTGGGATTGGAGACGGGCACGGCCGGGACCGATCGCACCGGCACTCAGGTGACCGTGGCGGCGCGGGTCCGCCCACTGGGGCGACAGTCGTCGTTGTACGTCGGGGCCGGCGGGACCTTCCTGTCGTTTCAGCGCTCGCTGGGCATCGTCGACGACGAGGAATACTTCTTCTTGATGGCTGGACTGGTCGCGCGGAAGGGCCGGTTTCGGCCTTTCCTTGAAACCCAGGTCCTCGACCCGGTGGGCGAGCCCCAGATCCATGCGTACACGGGAGTGACGATTCGGCTGTACTGATGGGCGTTCCCTCCAGACGGCTGATCGGATATCTCTGCGCCCTCGGGGCGGGCACGCTCTGGGGCACCACCGGACCGCTCTCCACTGCTCTCTACGCCGCGGGCGCCGAGCTCACCGGCATCGGGTTCTGGCGCATCGCCGTCGCCTCGGTCGGGTTCCTGGGGTGGGGGCTGCTGCGGCGTGACCTGCGCGGTGTCGAGCCGCGGTGGTGGCTGATCGCCGCCCTGGGCGGTGGGACGCTGGTGGCCTCGTTCGAAGTCGCCTACCAGTTCGGTATCGCGGGCGCCGGCGTGGCGGGGGCGGCCGCGCTGCTGTACACCGCGCCTGTCATGGTTGCGCTGCTGGCACATCTGACCCTCGGCGAGCGGCTGACGCTTTCGAAGGGTGCGCTGGCAATAGCGGTGGGCGTTGGTGCGGCGCTGACGGTTCGTGGTGGATCAGCCGCTGGCGAAGGAACGGGGGGTCCGGGGATCAGCGGTGGCGTGCTAGGCGGGCTGATCGCCGCGGCGAGTTATGCGGGCACCACGGTGCTCGCGCGGTTTACCGTGCCGCGGTTGGGAGCGTTCCGGTTTCTGGCGCTCGAGATCATGGGAGGGACGCTCATTCTGGGTGCGGTGCTGCCCCTGACGGGCCGGGCACCTGCACTGCCGCCGGGTCCGGGCGGGTGGATGTACGTTGCGGCGCTGGCGCTGGGAACCGTCTGGTTGGCGAACGGGTTCTTCTTCGCGGCCGTACAGCGCATTGAGGCCACGCCCACGGCCGTAACTGCGACCATCGAGCCGGTGGTGGGCGCCTTGCTGGCGCTGGTGCTCTTCCGCCAGGAGCTGACGGTGAT
>DASWGV010000071.1:0-2453 GCA_036393515.1 Gemmatimonadales bacterium
ACACGGAGGGTCTCCTTTGCCGTTGACCCGGAGGTCCAGGCATTCGTCCGCGGCGTCGACTGGCTCGTCGGCAACCTCGAGGGTCCCGTGGTGAGCCGGCGGGTTCCCTGGGTGTTCATGGGACAAGCGCACACCCCGGACATCCTCGACCTCCTGGAAACGCTGGCACCGCCGGAGCGCACCGTGCTGCTGTGCGCCAATAACCACGCCGCCGACTACGGGCCGGAGATCCACCAGGCCTCACGCGCGCTCCTGCGCTGGCACGGAATCCTCTGCCCGGGTGACCGATCGCAGCCCACCGTCGGCCTCACGGCTCCGGTCGCCCTCACGGCCGGCACCGCCTGGTCCAACCACGAGCAGGAGTTCCTCGCTCCCCTGCCGGCCGCGCCGCCGGCCCATCATGGGTTCAGGATCCTGTGTCCGCACTGGGGCTACGAACTCGAGACCGTGCCCCGCCAGTGCCAGATCACCCAGGGTGCGCGCTGGCTGCGGGAGTGGGACCTCATCGTAGGCCACCACTCCCACACGCCCCAGCCCGTGACCGCGGACGCGGTCGGACGGCAGCGCCGGGCCATCGCGTACTCGCTCGGCAACTTCACGTTCGGCTACGACCTCCCCCACCACCGTCGCGGTCTCATGCTCCGCGTCGAGGTCGGTCCAACGCCCGACGGCGCCTGGGCGGTCGGCCGGCTCCAGTGGATCGCCATCGTACTCCGGTTCGCCCACCGACGCCGCGCTACGGTGGCGCCGGCCGATGCTCATTGACGCGCGCCTGACGCCCGTGGGGGACGTTTGACCCAGGGCTGATGCAGAGGCCGCCGCCGGTGAGCTGGGGACGGACGAGCTCGTATTGCTCGATTGGGTTCAGCTGCTTCATGATCCGGGGTGGCGGGGGGTCACCGCTTGGTGGCTCACCCTTGGCCCCACCCTCTCGCGAGGAGATCGTCAATGAGCTGGATTCCCCACGCGTTGCTGACCGCGGCCGCGGTGGCCGCGCTGGCATGCACGGATCCCGGCGCCCCGGCCCCGCCGGCGCTCGACGTCCACCCCGACACCCTGGACCTCGCGACTGGGGAGACGGCAACGATCGAGGCTGTCACCAGCAGCCCCGACGCGTCGCTCATGCTGCGCTTCGTATGCTACCTCGAAGATGGCGGAAGGGTCGCGGGCGATGGGCGGGCGCCGGATGGGTGTGCCGTGACCGGAGGTCCGGCGGGTTCCAGCGGCCCGGTCTTCCAGTTCACCCTCACGGCCGTGGCCCCTGGCCGCGCCTCGGTGTTGGTCAGATGGCTTGGCGAGGGGCGGTGTCGGGACGGCCCGGAGTGTCAGATGCGCGAGACGGTCCTGGTCGCCAGCGAGACGGTCTACGTCACGGTGCGTTGAGGCAGACCTGCCGGAGCTGTGCCGCCGGGTGGTCCACCTCACGGCGGAGGGAGGATGGATAAAAACGTACGGCCCACCGAAGCGGGCCGTAGTGGAGTGGAGGCGCGGGGATTCGAAGCCCCCGAGAATCGGTACAGCGCGCACGCTAGGGCGCTACACGCACAGAAAACGTGCGGCTCCGGCTGATTCGCGGCTACCCACTTGTGCATATCGCGCACCGGCACGCACCGAGTACGGCACACTCAAGGGACACCCGGCGTCACCAGCCGTCACGCCCGTCACGGCTTCTCCTAGGTTGTTTCCCTACGCGCGCGCGTATGGGGGGAAACTAGGAAATGGCGTGACACCCGTGACACCCCGCTGTGATCCCCTTAAAAAACGGCGTTCTTCGCGCTTGGGATACGGGCGCGCGGGAGGTTGGTAGCGGATAGGCGCGGGGTCTGCAACCCCGCATGGTGCTGTAAGGTGTAGTAGGACAATGGCCTAGGTGGCGGTGTACCTTAGGCGTGCCCAACACGGGTACCGGAAAGGAAGCGGAGACGATGGCGCAGTTTACGGTAGGAGATGCAGCGGAGGCCGGACGGAAGGGTGGCCAGGCCAAGGCGTCGGCCCGGCAGGCCCGGGCGGCGGCGGCGCAGCTCACCGCGGAGGAAGTGTCCGCTGGCCTTGAGGCCATGACCACGCCGGACGCGATCCGCCGGAATCTCGATACGGTGGCGAAGTGGGCCGCATGTGGCCGGCTGAGTGCGGGCCATGCCGGGGCGATTGTGCGGGCGTGCAGCGAAGCCCTGAGGGCCATCGAGTTGGGGACCGAGCTGGACCAGCTGGGGGAACTCCGTGCCAGGCTCGACGCGCTGGACGCCGAGAAGCGCCCTCGGCCGCGGGCGGTGTGACATGGGACGCATATCGTCATTTCTGAGCCGGGCCATGCACCGGGGCCCACCGCCGCCAGCGGCCCCGGACGGCGGGGAGCTTGTCACCCGTAAGCAGCTCGACGCCGCGCAGCGGTTGGTGGCAGATAGCGTGTTGCAGTGGTTGACGGCCTGCGGGGAAGCCGGCCGCGACCTACC
>DASWGV010000072.1:0-11374 GCA_036393515.1 Gemmatimonadales bacterium
CTGGACCTTTGGTTCCGGGTTGGCGATCATCCGGTCGTGTTGACCGGAAAGAATCTCCTGAGGGCTTCGGTGCTCGCGCTCGCCGGCTGCGCCGGTGGGCCCCAGGGCGCGCCGCCCCCCATCCCTCCACAGCCCTCGCCCACGGTCGGCGTGCTGGTCATGGCGCACGGGGGGACGCTACAGTGGGACGCCGACGTGCGGGACGCGGTAGCGTCGTTGGGCACCGAGGTTCCGGTTGAAATCGCGTTCGGTATGGCGGACCGGGCCAGCCTCCAGGGGGCGGTGGCCGGACTGGAAGCGCGTGGGGTCGAACGGATCGCCGTGGTCCGGCTGTTCATCTCGCGACGATCATTTCTCCATCAGACGGAATACCTCCTGGGGCTCCGCCCTGATGCGCCGGCCCGCTTTGTGGGTCACGCGGGACACGGTGACCGGTCGCCGCCGGCCGTCGTGCGGCGGCGGGCAGATGTGCGCGTGAGCCGCCACGGCCTGGCCGAGTCGCCGATCATTGGGACGATCCTGCGCCAGCGCGTCGCAGCGCTGAGCCGCGACCCGCGAGCCGAGTCGGTGCTGGTCGTGGGACATGGGGCGGGGGATGACGAGGAGAACGCGGAGGTGCTCGGTGCCCTGGATGCCGCGCTCGATTCGATCCGTGCTGCCGGTCCGTTCCGCGCCGTCATGGGCGAGACATTGCGGGAAGATTGGCCGGAAAAGCGTGCCGAGGCGGAGCAGCGGATTCGCCAATTTGTCGCCGATGGGGCTGCCGGGGGCCAGGTGCTGGTGGTGCCGTTCCGCCTTTCGGGTTTTGGGCCCTACGGCAGGGTGCTCGCCGGGCTGACCTACCGGGCGGACAGCACGGGGTTGTTGCCGCATCCCCGGTTGACCCGGTGGATCAGGGACGCGGCGGCCGAGGAGATCTGTGGGGCGGGGTGGGGCGGGGCCCCACGGGAATGCCGGGCCGTTGCCCGATAGGCGCCACCCCCCCCGGTCCGTCCCCGTCCGCCTCCCTGGTCAGTTCATCAACCAGGCCGCGAGCCCCAGCGGAATCGCCACGTACAGCACCACGTCCCGGATCAAATAGAAGATCACAAAGGCCAGCAGGAGCTTCGGCCCCCGCTTCTTGAGCAGACCCTTCCAGCCCAGCGCCCTGCGCTCATCGCGCAACACCCGAAACAGCCCGAGCAGCCGATTCACGGAGCGACCCTTATCTGTGACTCTCGAGTGACACCGGAGACCCTGTTGGTGACGACAGATCTGTCCCGGTATGATAACCCGTAAGCCTGACGTGGGCATCCGTGCATCTACGGCTGGTCACGCCCCGTCCCGTCGCGCCGGCCGATCAGTGCCTGCATGTCGTCACCAGCGCCGACATGACCTCCCGCTCCACCTTCCCGCCCGCGGGACGATTGAGCAACCTGCCGTTCACCACCAACGCGGACGAGCCGCCACCGTCCAGGTTGAGCGCCTCCACCGCACCGGCCGACCGCATCAGCCGGGCCAGCTCCTCCAGGTTGACGCCGCGGCTCAGCGGTTGACGCCCGTCCACCACCATCAGGATCAGCATACCCGCCACGGTTCGTCCCGCGGCCGTGCGCGGATGGACCGCCGGAATGGAAGACCCGAAAAACACTTCCTCATCCGCCGTGACGCGAATCTCGTTGCCGTTCAGCAAGGCAGGACCCGCTCCGACGGCCTGGTTTACGGACCAGCGCCGCGCCTCCTCCCACGCGAGCTCGGCGGGCCGCCCCGGGTGATTGGCCGGCGGAGTATTCCATGAAAGCACGGAGTCGCCGCGCGTGGAGGCCCACCGAATCTCCACCGCGCCGCTCGCCGTCCATCCGATGGCGGCGCGCGCCGCGGGGTAGGCGATGGAGTCCCGCGTCACGGAGCTGGTGGCCGGCGCGGCGACCCGCCCGTCGAGCACCAACAAGCCGGCGTGTACGGCCGGCGTGCGCTCCATCGAGAAGTATCCGCCGTTCACGGCCACGCAGGTCCCCGGTTCCTCCGCGAAGCTGGAGACCGTCTCTCGCCGGTCGGTTACGTCGTCTGACAGGCGCACCCGCGTGGTGATCCCGGAGTCCGCCTCGTCAATGCTCACATACCACGCCCGGAGTGGAATGGAGTCGCTCACGCCGCGGAAGACGCGGATGCTGCGCGGCAGTTCCGCGTTCACCGAGTCCAGCGGGTGCCACACGACCAGCTGGTCCGGCGTTGCTGGTGTCGTGGTCGAGCAGGCCGCCGCGATCAACCCGCAGCAGAGCCGGGACCAGCGAAGGACGGCCCCGCACGCTTGCCGTGCGGAGTCCCGGCCATAGGTTTGCAAGGAATCGGCCAGGTGATATCCCGTTGGGGAGGGCAAGGGAGTGGATTCCAAGTCGCTCAAAGAGGAAGCGCGAGAGCTCGAGCAGCAGGGGCGCGTCGCTGAGGCGCTGGAACGATACCGCCAATTCGTCGACACGCTCGACAGCACGACGTCCATTCTACGCGAGCTGCCGCTGTTCGTGAAGGTGGGTGACCTGAGCGCCAAGCTCGGGGACATCGAAGGAGCGATCTCCTACTACCAACGGGCCGGCGAGCAGTACGCCGATCACGGATCGGCGCCGAGCGTGGTGGCGCTCTGCGTCAAGGTCCTGCGAGTGGATAGCCAGCGCACGCAGGTCTACCTGGACCTGGCGCGGCGCATGGCGGCGGCAGGGCACGTGGAACCCGCGCGGGCCGTGCTGGTGGACTTTGCCGAGCGCTCCAAGCAGCAGCGCGTGCTGGATGCCCTCAAACGGGCGGCGGGCCGGCCCAATGAGGAAGTGCAGTCTGTTCTGGAGCATGTGATTGACGCTGTGGAGCGGAGCCTGCGGGCCCGGGAAGCCGCCGCCCCTCCGCCCAAGCCGGCCGCCGCACCAGGGCCCCCTCCGACGCCGAAGGCGCCGGCGCCGAAGCCGCCTGTGTCCGTGGCCCCTGCCAAACCGCCGGAGCCGGCCCAGCCGGTAGAGCGATCCGTGCTGGAGGATCATCTGGTCAACCTGGGCGAGGACGCCCCGGGCACGCGCCCGCTGGAAAAGTCCCAGACATCTATGCCCAGGGTGGAATTGACTCCGGATTGGGACCCTCAGCCAACAGCCGAAGCGCCCACAGCGCCAAACTCATCAGCGCCCGCGGCACCGGAAGAGTTCCGTTTGGAGGTGCCGTTCGCGACACCTGCGCCGCCGCCGTCACCGCCACCGTCACCGTCACCGCCGCCACCACCACCTCCTCCTCCGCCACCACCGCCTCCTGCACCTCCGCCGCGCGCGGTGGAAGAGCGATCGTCCCTCTGGCAACCGTCCGGAGCCGGTGGACCTCCGGTTCCTCGGCCTGGATCCGCGCCTCAGGTTCTTCAGCAGCCGCAGCGAGGCCGCCGGCGGAAACCGCCGGTGT
Organism: Gemmatimonadales bacterium; assembly: GCA_036393515.1. GTDB lineage: Bacteria > Gemmatimonadota > Gemmatimonadetes > Gemmatimonadales > GWC2-71-9 > JACQHC01. Next base: position 3,412 of record DASWGV010000072.1, read on the forward strand.
TGTGGATCGGGATCGCCGCCGGTGTGGCGGTGGTCGCGGTGGCGGCCCTGCTGGTGTTGAGAGGTGGGAGTAACGCCGGGTCGGCTGAGCCGGTCGCCGGTTCCGTCCCCGAGCCGGCATCGCCGACTCCCGCGTCAACAGCTCCGGTTTCCCCGGTGGCCCGAGACACCATGGTTGGCGCCGTGGAGAGCACTCCCCTGGTGGTGGCGTCGGACAGCACGGCACCCGAAGAGGTAGACGCCGCGCTCTCCCCACCCGCCGAAGAGCTGGCCCCTCCGCCGGCAGTCATTCAATTCTCGGGGCCCGTGATCCGGGTGGATGGTCTGGTGTTGGAAGGCGTGACGGAGATCGCCGAGGGAACGGGGTCGGGATATACCGTGGTCCAGCGGTTGGAGTCCGGCGGGCGATTGACCCTCACCGTGGTGCCACGCAGCGCGTCGGGCGACACGCTCCAGCCGGGTCAGGTTCGCGTGCTGGACCTTCCGGACGGCGGCGCCACGGGTGCGGCGGTGTTTGGAACGTCCCACGTCTCGGCGAGCGGTCCCATCACGGCGGACCGGCTCCAGGCTTTGCTGCGGCGGTTGATTGAGGCGCCGGTGGTGCCCTGAGGGACTGCGCTTATTGCATCCCTGCCTGCGCCCTCACATACTCCGCCGCCGCCCGATGCGTCGCCCACCAGACGCCCCGCTTGGTCCGGATGTGATCGATCAGCCCCTCCAGAATCACGATCCGCGAGCGGTGCCCGATGTAGTGCGGGTGCATGGTGAGCAAGAACATGGTTCCTTCCTCGTAGGCCTTGTCGAACTCGTCCAGGTAGACCTGAAGCACCTCGCGGGGCGCGCTGTACCGGTCGCCCTGCGGATTGATGAGCGGTGCGTCGTCCAGAATCCACTCGACCGGCAGCTCCACGATCCCGGTGGGCTCGCCGTTGGCCAGCAGCTCGTAGGGGCGGTCGTCGGCCATGAGCGAGCTTTCATACATGAAGCCCAGCTCGCGGATGATGGCAAGGGTGTTGGGGCTGAAGTTCCACGACGGGGCGCGGTAGCCGACGGGGCGCGTGCCGGTGAGCTTGGTCAGCGTGTCAAGGGCCTGGACCAGGAGCCTTCGCTCCACGTCCGCCGGGAGGCCCGCGTTCATTTCGTGGATCCACCCGTGTACCGCGAATTCGTGGCGACCTGATCGCTTGATCACGTCCGCCATGCCCGGGCTGAGCTGCAAACTCACGGCCGGAATGAAGAACGACGCCGGGATCTGATGCCGGTCCAGCAGCGTCACGACCCGTTCCAGACCAACCCGGGCGCCGTACTCGCCCTGGGAGAGCGCACCGATGGTGGGCTGGCCGAACCGCAGCGCGATGGTCTCGTTGTCCACGTCGAACGACAACAGGACGGCCACACGCGCGCCGTTGGGCCAGCTCGGCGGTTGGAGGCTCCGGCCGGCGCGTACGGCGTTCACGGTCTGGAGCACGCGCTCCGGGGTCCACTGCCAGCCGGGCTGGACTTGCGGGGCAGCGTCGTCCGCGTCGCCGGCGCAGCCGGAGAGCACCAACGCCGCCGTGGCGAGCAGGACGGAGGGCCTCGGGGTCGTCTTCATTCAGGCCTCGCTCATCAGGGCGAGCAATAATGAACCGCCGTCCGGACGCCCGCGAGATCCCGGTAGACGTGCCGGGCCGAGGGCTCTATGGTACTGGAGTGGAGCGCCGTCCAAAGTATCGCGTCCGTTTGCTCGCCCAGGTGATGGCCGGCCTGTGCGCGGCGACGTCCGTGCTGGGCCAGCAACGTGGCGCGGACGGTCAGACCACATACGCGCGTGATGTTGCGCCCATTCTGTTCCGTGCCTGCGCGTCGTGCCACCGTCCTGGGGGGCCCGGTCCATTCAGCGTGCTGGCCTATGCCGAGGTCTCGTCATGGGCTCAGGCGATCGAGCAGGCCATCGCCAGTGGGCGGATGCCACCGTGGTTGCCCGAGCGCGGGCTCGCGACCTTCGCCGGAGAACGCAGGCTCACTGTGCAGGAGGTGGCGCTCATTCGCCAATGGGTGCATGACGGTGCCCCGGAGGGAGATGTGGCCCACCTGCCGGCAGCGCCCTCGTTCCCGGATGGCTGGCAGTTGGGCGAGCCCGACCTGGTCGTCACCCTCCCCAAATACCAGGCACCCGCGGGCGGGGGCGATCGCTATCGTAACCTGGTCGCCCGGATCCCCGTGTCCGGGGAGCGTTGGGTGAAGGCGCTGGAAATCCGCCCCGGCCGGGCGGGGGTGGTACACCATGCCAGGCTCATGCTGGATACCACGACGTCGTCCCGCGAGCTCGACGCCGCGGATCCCGAGCCGGGGTTCGACGGCATGCACCTGGAGAGCGCGGCCACGCATCCGGGCGGGTTCTTTGTCGGGTGGACGCCCGGCCGCGTGGCCATGCCGGGGATTGACAGCCTGGCCTGGCGGGTGACCCCGGGGATGGACCTGGTGCTCCAGGTGCACGTGCCGGCCCATGGAACCCCGCATGCCATCACGCCACAGGTGGGATTCCATTTCGCCGCCGGGCCTCCGGCCAGATCGCCGGTCGTGATCATGCTGGGATCGCGCGACATTGACGTCCCGCCCAGCCGGTCGGATTACGTGGTGTCGGATTCCTATCTGTTGCCGGTGGATGTGGATGTCCTGGGTGTGTATCCGCACGCCCACTATCTCGGCAAGGAGCTCCAGGGGTTCGCCACGCTGCCGAACGGCCGGACGCGGTGGTTGATCCGGATCCGGGACTGGGACTTCAACTGGCAGGACGAGTACCGCTATGCGGAGCCGGTGTTTCTTCCGCGAGGCTCGACGCTGACCATGCGCTGGCGGTATGACAACACGACGGACAATCCGCGCAACCCGAGCCACCCCCCCCAACGGGTGTTCTATGGCTCGCGCTCCACTGACGAGATGGCGGACCTGGTCCTCCAGGTGCTGCCGCGAACGGTGGAGGATGCCGACGCCCTGGGGCGCGACATCCGTTGGAAGTACCTGGTGGACCAGACCGACTGGGTGGCGCGCCGGGCCTACCGGATGGGCGTCGAGCTGGCCAACGCCGGGCGGCACCAGGAAGCGGTGGAGCGGTTCCGGGAGGCGCTCGCCAACACGCCGACCGCGGCCATACACGCCGCCCTGGCCGAGCCGTTGCTGGCGCTGGGCGAGCGGGAGGCGGCGGCGCTGCACCTGGGGGAAGCGGTGCGCCTGGCGGAGGGCGCCGGAAACGCCGCACTCGCCGCCGAGCTGCGTCGGCGCCTGCAACGACTGCGACAGTAACGGAGGGTGGACGAATGCACCGAATGACCAGCGTGACCGTATTGGTTGCCGCCACATGTCTGCTGCCACGCGGGGTCCTGGCCCAGCACGAGCACCAGGCCTCGCCGTACGCCGGCCTGGAGTCGCGCGAGATCAAGGCGCTGTCGGCCGAGCAGATCGCGGAGTACCGGAGCGGCGAGGGGATGGGGTTGGCGCTCGCGGCGGAGCTGAATAGTTACCCCGGGCCCCGGCACACGCTGGACTTGGCCGGCCCGCTGGAGCTGTCGTCGAGCCAGCAGGCCGCCGTCTCGGGCGTCATGGCGGTGATGGAACGGGACGCGCGGCGGCTCGGCGGGATGCTGGTGGAACGCGAGCGCCAACTCGATCGCGCGTTTGCCGGCGGGACCGTTGATGAGGCGGCGCTCACGACGCATACGGCGGTGATCGCGCGACTCCAAGGGGAATTGCGCTGGGTGCATTTGCGCGCTCACCTGGAGGTACGGCGGGTGTTGACGGAGGAACAGGTGCGACGGTACGACGCGTTGCGAGGCTACCGGCCGTCTTCGTGAGTGGTCGGCTGCGAGGTCTCGCAGTCAACGCGGCCATTCTGGTCGCTTCCGGCACCCTGGCGCTTGCCGGGTCCGAGGTGGGGCTGAGGCTGGTGATACCGCCGGCCCGGGGGTATTTCGTTCGGTTACCGGGTGAGCGGATCCGGACTCAGGTCCAGCCGGGCCTCCTTCCGGGTGTGGTTGGGCCGGCACGGTATACCGTCAACCGGTTCGGGATTCGTGGGCGGGGATTTGGGCTGGACCTGGCCGAGTACCGCATCCTCGCGGTTGGAGGCAGCGCCACGGAATGTCTGGTTCTCGACGACACCGTGGCATGGAGCTATCGGCTCGAAATCGATCTCCCGAATACCACCGATGGCCGCCGCCCGTGGGTCGGCAATGTGGGCCGTTCGGGTCACACTGCCAGAGAGCACGCGGTGCAGCTCAAGTATCTCCTGCCGCAGTTTCCCCGGATTGATGTGGTGGTGGCGCTGGTCGGCGCCAACGACATGGCGGCGGCCCTCGCGCAAGGGTGGGGATACCGGCGTCCGCCGCCCATCACTGATCCGGCGGCGGAACGGGAGCGGCTGACCCGAGCGTTTGTGTCGCTTCCCGGCCGGCTGGACACCCTGACGGGTGGTGCGCCGCGAACCTGGTACCGGACCACGGCGCTCTGGCAATTGGCCCGACGGGCGCGATCCTCCTACTGGGCGCGCCGGGACGTGCGGCCGGGTGAGGACCTTCGCCGCTTGCGAGCGCACCGCGCGGCCTCCCCTCACCTGGACAGCCTTCCGCCCCTCGACCTGCCCCTGGGCGAGTACCGCACCAACCTGGAGGCCATGGTTGCGGCGACCCGGTCCGCCGGGGCTCGACTTGTTCTGGTGACCCAGCCTGCGATGTGGAGCGATCACCTGGGTCAGGATGCGGAGCGCCTGCTCTGGTTTGGCTGGATCGGCGGCCGCGCCGACTCGGCAAAGGCATATTACATGTCTGGCGTGCTCGCCAGCGCGATGGACGCGTACAACGCGGCGTTGCTGGAGGTGTGCCGGGCAGCGGGCGTGGAGTGCGTGGATGCCGCCGCGACCCTGCCCAAGGATACATCGGTGTTTTACGATGACCTGCACTTCAACGTGGCGGGGTCGTATGCGCTGGCAGGTGTGCTCCACGCCTATCTGGCGAGCCACCCTCCGTTCGTGGGAGACGACGGGTCTACGTCGCGTCCCTGAGCCGCCCTTCGGGCCTTTTGAGGTGCATGCGGTGAACTACCTGCTCAAGCCGTTTGACCAGGACCGCTTTCGCCGAGCACTCGCCCGTGCCCGCGAGGCGGTGGGATGTTTAGGCGCTCGAAGATGCCGGCAACGTACAGGGCCGCCGCTACCGGATCGGGTGGCTGATCAGGGCCCATCACGAGCCGGCCGCCAATTGTATGCGCGGGCCACGAGTTCTTCGCCCAAGCGGAGCACCGCCAGGCGCTGTAACAGCTCGGTCTCACTGGCGCCGGGGTGACGTTGCCGCAGCCCCGCAAGCGCAAAGGTGTTCGCGGCCAGAGTCACCTCCCGCACTAGCCGAGCTTTCTGGGCAGGCGTCATCCGGCGGTACAGCTCGAACTGCTTGGCCCAGGCTTCGGGGGTCGTGTCGGCGGGCCGGGCAACGTGCATGGCGTTCAATATGCCGGCAGGAGCGAAGGGCGCCAACCGGCGCCTCAGGTCAGGGCATGTCGAACCAAGCTACGTCCACCCCCGTCGAAGAGACTTCCGCCCGAAGCGGTCCCGCACCGTGTCCAGCACGCGGGCGATGGTCTGGTCGCGCCCCGTCTCGATCTGGAGGCGATCGTCCCGCGCGAATAGCTCGAGCTGCGGGCCGCCGCCGTCCAGTACCAGGCCGGAGAGCGCGACGCCCACCAGGCGGGCCGGGACGCGGCGTGACGCCCGCAACCGGTCCAACAGGGAGCGCGCCACGTCGTAGACCACACGGTCCGAGAGGACCGGCTCCTTGAGCGTGCGGCTGGCCTGGCGCGTGGTGAAATCCCGGTCCCGCAGTTTGACGGTGATGGTGCGGGCCAGGAGCCCGGACCCGCGCAAGTCGGCGGTGGCTCGGTCCACCAGCGCCGCAAGCTCGCGAGCCAGGTCGGCGTCCGCATCCAGATCTTGCCCGAACGTCTCATCCCGACTGATGGACTTGTTGTGAAGGCGGTGTTCCACCGGGGTCCCGTCAATGCCCCGCGCGCGCCGGGAGAGCCATTCCGCCTCGCGCTCGCCCCCTGGTCCCATCCGCGCCGTGAGAGCGGGACGGTCGAGACCCAGCACGTCGTCCACCGTGCGGAGGCCAACGCGCGCGAGCCGCTCGGCGGTCTTAGGGCCGACGCCGGGGATATCGGCCAGGCTGAAGCGCCGCATGAATTCGATCTCTTGGCCGTCCGGCACCACGTGCGCACCCTGGCCCGCGCGATCCGGTCCCGGCTTGGCGACGCCGGCCGCCATCTTCGCCACCAGCCGCGATGAGCCGCCGCCGATCGAAAGCGACAACCCCGTCGCGTCCAGCACGGCGGCGCGTATGCGGCGCGCGGTCTCTTCCAGCGGCTCATCGTGGTACAGCCGCGCCGTGCCGCTCAGGTCCAGATAGAACTCGTCGCTCGACGCTTGCTCCACGATGGGCGTGAACCGCTCCAGCACGTGGCGGATTTCCCGGCCCATTCCCGCGCACGCCTCCCACGGCACCGGCACCACTATGGCATCGGGGCACAGGCGCAAAGCACGGGCCATGGGCATGGCGGAGTGCACGCCGTGTGCTCGGGCCTCATACGACGCTGACATCACGACGCCTCTGCCCTCGGCCGAGCCACCCACGATCAGGAGCCGCGCCTGGCCCGCGCCGGCCGGATCCACCAGCCGGGCCACCGAGACGTAGAAGGCGTCGGCATCAGCCAAGAGGATGCGGCGGGGAGCCGACGTCGGTGCGTGATGGGGAGGGCGGGAAAAAGGCTCCATTGTGCGTAAGAATGGTACGTAAGTAGCCGGCCTTCAACGGAGACCCTCAGTCGAAACGTGTTCTCCAGATAGGTCAGAGAAGCCGGGATATCCCGCTCTTTGAGTCTCGCTATCCCGTAACCAGGAGGCTCCCCAGCCCCCACGCCAGTGTAAGCAGCGTCACGGGGATTCCCACGTGCGCGTACTGGCGGAAACCGATCGTCACCCCCCGCTCCTGCGCCCGCTCGGCCACGATCAGGTTCGCCACCGATCCGATCAAGAGGAAATTGCCGGCGAAGGTGGAGCTCATGGCCACCACCCGCCACATGAGCGGCTCGTTCGGAAGCGTCGGGACCACGTCTCTCCACAACATGACGGCGGGGACGTTGGAGATCAGGTTCGACAGGACCAGCAGCGCGCCGGTCACCGCGGTCGCCATGCCGGCCTCCGATCCCACGCCAGCCAACGCCAAGGCCTGCTGATCAATCCAGGTCACCGCACCCGTGGCCTGAAGCCCTCGCATGACGACGAAGAGCGACGCGAACATCAGCAGCAGGTCCCAGTCCACCCGCTCGATGGCGTAGGCGGGATCCCGCTGCGCGATGGCCACCATGACCGCACCGCTGGCGATGGCGACCAGGGGCAGCGAGCCGCCGGCGAGCCACCCGACCACCGCGACGGCGAACACGATCAGGCCCTTCGCCACCAGCGGGCGATCCGCCGCTACGGGTGCGGCGTCGGTGCGGGCGCTAAACCGCTGGTCCAGTTCTCGGCGGAACGACCATCGCAGGTAGACATACGTAATGATGAGGCCCCCCGCCGCAACAGGCAGCATGTGAAGCAGGAAGCTCGCAAAGGAGGTTCGGCTCCAGATTCCTACCAGCATGTTCTGGGGGTTCCCCGTGACGGACAACACCGATCCGACGTTGGCGCCCATGGCGAGCCCCAACAGATACGGCAGTGGACGGACGCCCAGCCGCCCGAGCGCGGTCAGCAGAATGGGGGTCACCACCAGGCAGATCGTGTCGTTCACAAAGAACGCGGAGAGCAGGCCGCCACCTACCACCACCGCGAACAGGAGGGTGGTCGGTGTGACCGTCCGTTTCACCACCCACTCCGCTGCCCATTCGAACAGCCGGCCGACTTCCAGGTACCCCACAATGAGCATCAGGCCGAGGAGGAAGAC
>DASWGV010000073.1:0-7315 GCA_036393515.1 Gemmatimonadales bacterium
TGCCGCGGGTTGGCCGCGGAGCGCCTGTTCCATCAGGGACACCGCCTTTGCGCCGTCGCCGAACGCCCAGAGGGCCACGTACGCGTCGTACCGGGCGCGCCGGGCCGCCGGCGGCGGCGGGTTTTGCGCAAAGGGGAGGCCCAGCTGCCGCCCCGCGCGGAGCTGCTCGCCCTCCAGCACACGGGACCTGGCCAGCTTTCCCCGGAAGGCCGCGAGATCCATAAGCCATCCCAGCGCGCCCAACTCGCGGGCGCTCCCGCGATGCTTGTCGCGCAGGCCTTCGAACACGGTGACCGCGGAATCGTACCGTCCCTCGGCCGCCGTGAGAAAACCGCGGAAGAACCCAGCCTGTGCGTTACCGGGGTAGGCTTTTTCCAGCGCGTCCACCGTCCGCCACGCGACGTCAGGCTGGCCCAGCTCGAACGAAGACTCAATGGCGTTGGTGTAGGCAACCGCGCTTGCAGTGCCGACCTGGATGAGGCGGAGGTATGCGTCGAGCCCCTCCTGCCGCCGGCCCATGTTGCCATACAGCACGCCGAGATTATTGAGGGCCAGGCCGTCGTCGGGATACTTGTCGAGCATGGCGCGGTAGATCCGCGCGGTGGCATCCCGGTCGCTCAGCACGTATGTGGCGTAGGCGGCTTCGGCATAGGCCCGCTCGCGGTCCGTGAGGCGATCGCGGTGCTGGTGGGCCTTGGTGAAGGCCTCCGTCCAGCGAGCGCGGTCGGCGGGGTTCCGGCGGTTCGCGAGGTGGACGCCCAGCTTGCGATGGGCCATGGCGAACGTGCTGTCGAGCGCGATGGCCTGCTCGAGCAGAGCGAGCGAGCCTTGAGAGTCGCCCAGGTTGGTCGCGCGGTCGGCCTGGGTGTAGAGCCGGAGCGCATCCAGGGAGGTGGTCGTCACCTCCTGGAGTGGGGCATCCGCCCGGATGCTTCGCAGCGACTCGCCGATCCGCTCGCGCAGACCTGCCGACAGCCGATCCACTGCGCCCGCCACCGCGCCGAGGTCCTCCGCGTTCTCTCGTCCCGCCCACAGAATCTCCCCTGACGTCGCGGCCGTGAGCCGGGCCGCGATCACATACGCGCCACCCAGGGGCCGGACCTCACCCAGCACGATGGCCTTGAGTCCGTCCCGGTCGGCGATTTCCGCCGCCACCTCAGGCGAGACCCGGGTGTCGGCCGGGCGTCCCATGCGGGCCAGCACGTTGGCCGTCTGGGCGACATCGTAGACCGAGACCGCGGTGGACTGGGCCAGGTCAATGCGCATCAGTTCGGTAATCGTCTCGCCAATCGAGCTGTCGGACGTGAAATCGTCGAAGTCGGCCAGTACCAGGCGATCGCGGGCGGCCAGCACGCCGCTTGACACCAGCGTTGCTCCGGGCCCGATGCCCAGAAGCCGTGAGGCCATGAATCCGCCGGTCAGCAGCGCCAGGCCGGCGAACGCGACCCCGCCGCCCATGATCGCCTTGCGCCAGGTGAAGTGCTGCGCCAGTCCAACCGGCGTGGTGTAGTGCGTGCCGGTAAGCGACGCCATGGCACGCTCGCGCTCGCGCCGGCCGGTCAGCAGCATGATCGGCAGGCCGGCGGCCAGCAGGCCGGCCGCGCCCCAGAAGACCCAGTCGGGCAGGCCTAGGAGCAGCACCGCGCCGTAGACCACCACGAAGACCCCGATCGAGCTCAGCGCGTACAGCCCCGCAACGCGCAACGGGTGGGCCCGCCCTACCGCCGCTGCCGCTCCTGCCGCCTGTGCCGCGGGATGGGGTTGGGTGGCCGTGGGAGTGATGCCGCCGGTGGGCGTAAGCAGCGCATCCAGGTGGGGAATCAACTCTTCGGCCTTCTGCCAGCGGTCGGCCGCCTTCTTCTCCAGGCAGCGCATCAGCACGGCGTTCAGCGATTCGGGTACGGTGCCGCGGTGCCTGGTGGCGGGCACCGGGGCCTCGGTGACGTGCATGGCCAGCACCGCCTGGGCGGTGGGCGCGGTGAACGGCGGCCGGCCGCACAGCATTTCGTAGCCCATCGCGCCGAGCGCGTAGATGTCCGCGCGGTGGTCCACGTTGGGATCGGCCACGGCTTGCTCGGGAGCCATGTAGGACGGCGTGCCCAGGGCCACGCCGAGCGACGTGAGCGAGGATTCCCCGGTGGAGGAGCTCACCGCCTTCGCCACGCCGAAGTCCGTGACCACCGCGTGGCCTTCGCTCAGCAGGACGTTGTCCGGCTTGATGTCGCGGTGGACTACGCCGTGCCGGTGGGCGTAGGCCAGCGCGTCGGCGACTTCCTTGAGGATCCGCACGGCTTCGGCCACCGGCAGCTCGCTCTGCCGGGTCAGCCGAGCCCGCAGGGACTCCCCGCTGATGAACGGCATGACGTAATACAGGATCTCGCCGGCGGCGCCGGTGGTGAGCAGCGGTACCACGTGCGGATGCTGGAGATTGGCGGCGAGCTGGATCTCGCGCTCGAACCGCTCCGCGTTGACGCCGGCCGCCATTTCCGGCGGCAGGACCTTGATGACGACCTTGCGTCCCAGGCGCGTCTCCCTGGCCAGGAACACGCGCGACATGCCACCGCCGCCGAGCTCTTTCTCGATGGCGTAGGTCTGGCCGACGGCCGCTTGCAGGCGGTCGCGGAGGTCCTGGGGGGGCATTCAGGGGCGATGCATGATGGGGCGTGGCAAGCTACGATCCGCTACCAGGGCGCGCCACGGCCGGTCAGGGCATGGTGCGGCAATACGCGCTTCCCCTACAGGACTCCGGCACGAACGTCTCACTCTCGATGAGCCACGCGCCGTTGATCTTTCGCCACTTGGCGAAGTAACTCCCCGCCATCCGGACCGCGCCGTCGGCCTCGGTCCAGGAACCCACCCAGTGCCCGCGCTCCGAGGCCATCCCCCACGGCGCGAAGACCCGCACTTCCTCAGGCGTGCGCCGGTATACCCGGCCGGGCGACTCGGCGAACAGGCGCAGGTAGGCGTCGCGTCCGGAGACATGAACCGACGTTGAGGTAAACACCACCAGGTGGGGCGCGAGCGTCGTCCCGATTCCGGCGGTATCATGCCGCGCGATCGCGGCGTTGGAGGTCTCGCGACGGCGGCGGATTTCCCGAGCGTCGAGGCCGCCGGTGGTGTCGTCGCTCGGCGACCACAGGGGGCCCGGCCCGGTGTGGAGGAGTACGCGCCGTTGTGGTCCCGGCGGCGCCTGGAACGAGGTGTGGCGGTGCACCACCACCCACTGTCCGTTCCGGCGCTCGAACACGACCGATTGCCGTCCTTCGTCCACCGTGGTGTCACCCGAGGGCTCGATCACCTCCAGACGGAAGTTGGCCGCGAGCCACCCCACGTCACCGCGCGCCCCGACGTCCAGGATGTCGGAGCGCGAGCGCACTTCGCCTCGCGCGGCATTGGCGAACATGTTGCGGTAGAGCGTGTCCACCCGCGGCCAGCCCACCAGCTGGCGGCGCTCGAAGAAGAAGACCGCCGCGGAGTCGTGCGCGTAGTACCGATTGATGAACGCCGGGTCGCGCCGCTCCCAGGCGGCGTTGAACTGCTGAAACAGCGCGCGGATTTCGGCGGCCGAGCGGCGGTCCACGTCCGATTGCGCCCCTGCCAGCGATGGGGCGAGGGCGGCAAAGACGAGTAGCAGGCGTGAGGGTCGCATAGTCCTACGATTCCTCGATGTTCACCACCGGCGGACCCACGTCGTTCATCGCCGGCGGCACGCTCATCAGGTAGCGGTAGATCGCCCGCAAGTCGTCCTCGGCCAGCCGCGCGAACGCCTGCCAGGGCATGGGCGAGCCGGGAAGCAGGCGCCCCGCTCGGAAGCGCGCCACGAACTGCTCCTCGCTCATCCGGCCCAGCCGTCCGGTCTCGGGATCGGCCGTGATGTTCGGCGGCGACCACGAATGCCCCGGATCCGCGGGCTCAAGGAACCCGGTCGTGCCACCGTAGCGCGGCCCGGTGAGGGCGCCCGTCATCTGGCTCCGCTGGGTATGACACGCCCAGCACAGCGACACCGACTCCGCGAGGTAGCGGCCGTTTTCCAGCGTGGCGCCGCGCGGTGCGCGTGCCGGCGGCGGCTCCGCCGGGCCCACCGGATTGGCCAGGGCGGTCGCCTTCACGATCTTGCCGAGCAACGTGAACGCATGATCGGGAACGGGATTGCGGACGGGCGGCAGGGTGCGCAGGTAGGACACCACCGCGGCGAGGTCGTCGTCAGCCAACCCCTGCATCTCCATGAAGGGCAACAGTGCGCGCCCGTCGTATCCCACGCCGTCGCGCAGGGCGCGCGCGATGGCCTGGTCGGACACACCGCCCAGACCGGTCTCCCGGTCGGCGGTCAGGTTTCGGGCGTAGATCCGGCCGGGCGGAATGTCGAACACGTAGCCGCCGCTCAGTGGTACATCGGCCCCCTCGACATTCGCAGCGTGCTGGGCGGGATCCCCATGACAGGCGGCGCAGGGCGCAGCGTCACGGACGATGTAGCGGCCCCGGGCTACCACCGCCGAGTCCGTGGTGGCCGTGATCTCCGGAGAAGGTGGGTCGAACCTGAGATTCTGGCGTGCGGCCACGAACACCGCCGCTCCGACCACCATTACCAGGATCAGGCCGGTCAGTATCAGCAGGACTGTGCGAACCATGAGCATGCCCCGGGAGAGAGTCGCGTCAATGCAACCGGGGCGGCAAGCTAATGACCCCGCCGCGTCCCGCCAGACACACCCGCGGCACGCCTCTCAGCGTGGGAGGGGTGTTCCTTGGCCTGGCGGTCGTCACCCCGTCACCCGATCTTAGGCCGCCATGACTGAGGTTAGATCGTGGCCGGCTATTCCAAGACTCCCCTCGCTCACAAGCTCGGCGTCAAGGCCGGACACAAGATCCGCGTGGTCGGAGCGCCTCCGGGGTATCGGCAGCTCCTGGCTCCTCTTCCGGAGGGCGTGGCGTTCGTGGCGCGGCTCACACCGGCTACGGACATGATCCATCTCTTCACGACCCAACGCTTTCAGCTTCAGAAGTTCCTCACGGACATCCGCCGGCGGATGCGGGCCGACGCGGCGGTGTGGGTCTCCTGGCCCAAGCAGGCCGCGCGCGTCGCCACCGATATTACCGAGGACGTGGTACGCGAGGTGGCGTTGCCGCTTGGCCTGGTGGACGTGAAGGTGTGCGCTGTGACCGACGTGTGGTCGGGACTCAAGCTCGTGATCCGGAAGGAGCTGCGCTAGCTGCTATAGGCCTTGCCGCACTCCGGGCAGAACTTGGGTGTCCCGTCCGCCTCCGCGCCGCAGTGAGCGCATTTCCGCTTGGGGCTGAGCGACCCGCCGCATTCGGGGCAGGACTTCCCGCCTTGCGCTTTTGCCCCGCATTTGGGGCAAATCACGGCGGCCACCTGCGCCAGGTTGCGCTGGCCCACGTAGTCAATCTCACGCGCCTTCTCCGCCACCTGCTCCTTGGCCGCATTGGCCTGCGCCGCGGCGATCTCCTCATCCAGGTCCGGCGCGCAGGCCTCGCACAGGCCGGCCTGCTTGTTCCAGCACACCGGCTCGCACACCCACTGGCCACAACGGGTGCACTGCTTGAACAGCGGGCTGATCTCCCGGACCGCCGCGTTCAGCGCGGCGTCATGCTGGGGGCCGGCCACCATGGACTGGAGCGCCTGCGCCGACTGGGCCGCGCGGCCAAAGATCCCGCCCAGCAACGAAGCGGCCGCGTTGGCCGCAGCCGCCGCCGTGCCGAGCTTGCTGGCCTGGAAGGTGGACAAGTAGCCGTTGCCGCACTTCTGGCAGTGGAACTTGAACTGGTAGCCGCGCTGGGAGGAGAGGTCGGCGTAGTTATTGGTGAACGGGATGTTGGCCATGGTGGGGGCTCCGGTGGGCGGCAAAGGTCCCGCGCGATGGGTGCGGCGTCAAGCGGTCGCAAGCACGGGGAGCCCCTGCACGCGGCGACTGGTGCAGACTCCTTAGCCGCCGTGCAACGCCGACGCTGGATCCACCGCCGCCGCTCGCCGGGGGCCTCGATCCGCTCCCGCCGCAACCGGGCGGCCCGCCGCTGGGCGGTCTCCGCGGGCGCCGGAACGGGCACGACCAGCAGGGACGCCGGCACGCAGTGCCCAATACGCGCGATCTGCCGAGTCTGTGTGACCGGCGAGAAATCACGGCTCTCAGTTCGAGGGAAGCCCCACTCGGCGCACCAGCTCGCGAAAGCGGCGGTCGCGGCGTAGCGGCGCCCAGCGATAATCGCGGTTGAGCCAAACCAGCCAGTGGGTGCGCTCCTCGACACCGCGGTTGAGATAGGCAAAGGCCCGGTCCCGGTCGCCGAGCGCCGCGTACACCAGGGCAACCCCGTAGGGCGTGACGTACCGGGAACGACCAAGGGAGTCGAGCTGGGACAGGATCTGCTCGGCCTCGCGGCGGCGGCCCTTGATCGCCTCCACGTATCCTACGCCGGCCATCGTGGGCACCCAGGAGCGGAGCGTGCCCATCCGATCATACTCGGCCACGGCGGAGTCCAGCCGGCCCTGGGCCTGGTACACGCGGCCGAGGTACAGGTGCGCCAGCGGGTAGAGCGAGTCCGTGGCGAGCGCGTCCTTCAGGCGGCGCTCCGCCTCGTCCTGCCGCCCGGCGTAGTGAGCGATCCACCCGGCGGTGCTCGCGACGGGAACGGACAGTGGATCGAGCCCGACGGCGATGCGGGCCTGCCGCCGGGCGTCATCGAGCCGCCCGACCGCCGCCAGGGACAGGCTGTACCACTCGTGGGCGGTGGCGTAGTTCGGGTTGAGGGCGATGGCCGTGTTGAACTCGCGATCAGCCGCCTCCCAGTCCCAACTGTAGTAGAGATAGTAGAACCCGAGGGCGGCGTGCGGCTCCGCGAGGGTCGAGTCGAGGTCGAGGGCGCGCAGCGCGGCTGACCACGCTTTCGGGAACGCCTCCACTGGAGCCAGGTAGCTGCCGTAGCCGAGCTGTACGTATGCGTCCGCCAGCCCGGAGTAGGCGCTGGCCCAGGTCGGATCGCGCTCCAGCGCCTCCTTGAAGTACCCGATGGCCGTGCGGAGGTTGGCCTCGCCCCTCCGGTTCCACCAATACCGGCCCTTGACGTACGCCTCGTACGCAGCGGGAACAACGGCGTGACCTGACGCGCGGATGCGGACGCGCTCGGCCGGACTGAGCACCACGCGTACGTGCTGCGTCAGTGTCAGGGCGACCTCGCTCTGGAGCCTGAGGATCTCGCGCACCGTGCCATCGAAGCCGCGTGCCCACAAGGCCTGGCCCGTCCGGCCCGACGTGAGCTGCACCGATACCCGCAACGAATCTCCGGCTCGCTGGAGCGAGCCGGC
>DASWGV010000074.1:0-3369 GCA_036393515.1 Gemmatimonadales bacterium
GGTGCGGGCCAGATGATACGCGCTGCGTTCCCGATCCAGCTGGTAGATGCCCGCGTTGCCGCGCCGCAGCGTGCCCCGCACGTCCATCACATCGGTGAGAAAGTACGCCGTGGCGTCAATGAGGACGCGGCCCGCTTCCTCGGCCACCACATCGAACGCCGCGAGCGTGGATGTGGGGAAGGACTCCTCGACCGACCGTACCAGCGCGGGGTTGTCGGTCCGGGTGGCGCGAAAGCCGGTGTTCTTGATGGCCAGCTGGACCCGAGGCCCCACCCGCGTGAAATGAGCCAGCATGCTCTGCCCGATCAGCCCGCGGTCCAGGCCCAGGGGCTCGCTGCCGATCCCGGTGGCGAGCGAGGGCAGATAGAGAAACTCCTCGCCCATCCGCGGGATCTCCAACAGCAGCCGCCCGCGCGCGGCGTCCCAGTAGAGGGGGAAGTACCCGTCGCGCTTCTCCAGGGCCCGGGTGTATTCGGTGATACTCTGCTGGCTGGCGGCGGGCTGAACCAGCAGGGCCAAGCAGGGCAGGATTACCGTTAGGATACGACGCATGGATACCTCCGATTGCGGGCGGGCTGATAATCTCACTCGTGCGAACGGGTGGCTAGTTGCGGGAGACACTTTCGTGGCGGGTACTGCGCGGGGCGCGCCAGCAGGCTGGCGCGCCCCTGACTGCCAGGTGGGTCAGGGCTGACCGGTACGCTTCTTAGGCATCCAGAAGTCGGGATCTGCCGCCCGGGTTTCTGGGGCGACGTAGCTCTGTCCCCCATCCACCCGGAAACGCTGGGTTTCCGAGTTGACCAGCCCCTCGGCGGAGAACTTCTGCAATGCGGCCATTTCGTCGGGCGTCGCTCCCCGCATGGTCGCCTGTCCGGCGGCCATC
This sequence comes from Gemmatimonadales bacterium, assembly GCA_036393515.1. Classification (GTDB taxonomy): domain Bacteria; phylum Gemmatimonadota; class Gemmatimonadetes; order Gemmatimonadales; family GWC2-71-9; genus JACQHC01. The sequence goes on from DASWGV010000074.1 coordinate 884, forward strand.
ATCTGGTCGAACTCACCGTAAGACTGGACGGTACCGAAGATCAGGTAGGTCGGTCCGGGCACGCCGGCGATGATCTCGTAGATGCGATAGCTCGTGGTGGGCGCGGAACGCTGCGCCGCGGCGCGATAGGCCTTCGCTGCGGCCTCAAAGGCCGGTTCATGTCCGGGGCGGACCCGGAACCAGGTGACTTCGGTAAACCGAGCTTTCGCCAGGTCGGGGAAGGTGCCCATGCTCAGGTCCGGGCGGCCCGCCGCTTGTATCACCCGGACGTTGTTCAGGAACTCGGCATCGGCGCGCGAGAGGCGCTCCAGCTCCGCCGACAGCACCGGGTCGGCGGCCTCCCGTTTCATCCCCTCGGCGATGGCGGCATGCGAGGCGTTGGCGACCACGTACCAGGATTCGCTGGGCCCGGTCATGGAAACGAACGCGAGGTAGTAGTCGGGTGATTTGGCTTTCTCGTACGCCGCCGGCCAGCCGGCCTCGTGTCGCGCGTGGTCCGCCCCGCGCCCCAGCTTCACATCCTCCCGCACGATGGTGAGGATAGCCGGTTGTGAGGTCGGCATGCCCTGCGCGGACGCGGTGCCGACGTTGGCAAGCAGGAGTGCTGCGAAGCTGATGCTGGAGCGACGGAAGTTCATGAGGTGCCCACCTCGAGGAGGGCGACTAGACCGGCGCCACGGGCTCGCACGGTCTCGCTCAGAATGGGCGGGGCAAAACATGCGACGGCGCAGGGCGCAAGGCTACCGCGCCGGCGCCCAGAGTCAAGTTTGGGCGGTCAAACAGCGCAGGTCATGTCCTGGCCGCAGCACATGGGGGACTTGATCTTGCCATGTCCGTCGGGGCACCGCGAAATCAGCACCGTCCCACCGTCCGCCTTGCTCAGCTTGTCGTGCAGCAGCTCCTTGCCGCACTGGCCACAGGTGATGCTGCCCACGCTCATGCCGCACTTTTCGCAGGTGTATACCGCCATGGCTTCCTCCTGACTCAAGTTCCGTGGCCCGGTGGCCCGTTCTCCGCCGGATGATTGGTGCGCGACGCCTTAGGTTATCGCCACGGCCGCCGGCTGCGAAGTAGCTTAGCGGATGGACGCGCTGGCCGATTCGTCACGCTTCGTGGCCCATCCGCGCATCATCGCCACCGATCTCCAGCAGGAACTGGTGCTGCTCGACCCTCGGACTCAGCAGATGTTCCGGCTGAACCAGACCGGGCGGCTGGTATGGCTGGGGCTGGCAGAGACCGACCTGGCCGGACTGGCCGGCCGCTTGAGCGAAGCGTTCGACGTGAGCGCCGAGCAGGCGGGCCGCGACGTGCGAGACCTGTTGACCACCATGCTGCAATCCGGACTCATCGAGGCGAAGAGCGGGGATGCCTGACGGGGTCCGACTGGCGTTCCCTATCCTCGGGCGCGCCTTTACCGCGGTGGACGTCCCCCCGATCCTGACGACCTGGCTGCGGGACACCTGGGATTACCCCGACCTCGGCGCCAGCCGGGCGGATTACGATATCTCGCTGAGCGCGGTGGCCACGGCGCCGGCGGAGCGGAGCGGTTCGTGGACCCTGGTGGAGGGCACGTTACCGGGTGGCGCGGTGACGTTGCGCTCGCGGGGAAGCTGCTGGCGCGCCGGCGATGGTCAGGCGGGGGTCGAGCTGGAGGTGCAGGCGAGCGGCAGCCGCATTTACCTGTGGGGATGGACGGACGCGGCTGAACCGGCGCCGCTCTACCTGGCCCTGTACCTGATGATGGCCGAGGCCCTGCGGGTCAGCGGGCTGCTGCCGCTGCACGCGGCGGTGGCGGCGCGGGATGGCGAGGCGACGGCGTGGCTTGGCGTGTCCGGAACCGGCAAGAGCACCACGTTGCTCCGGGCCGCGCGCGGCGGGTGGCACCCCGTGGCGGAGGACCTGGTGTGGCTGGATCCATCGGCGGGTATGGCGTACGGGTGGGACCGCGCCGTACGGGTGTGGCCGGATACGTTGCGGCGGTTCTTCCCGGACTTGGACGGGTCCGCCGGCGCGGATGGGAAGCTGCTGATCCCTTACAGCGCGCTGGCAGGAGCGGCGCCGCGCCGGGCGCGGATCAGCCGGCTGGCAATCCTGGCGCGTCAGCCCGGGGTACCGTCCCGGTGGGAGCCGGTCGCGCCCCACGAAGTGACGCGCGCGCTGTGGGAGGCCACCGGCGTGGCGCTGTCGGTGCCCGCGCGCGACCTGGCCAGCCGCGCCATCGCCGAGCTGGTGCGCCGGCTACCGGCGGCGCGCCTGGTACTGGGCGATGATGAGCCCGTGCTGGCCTAAGGTGTCTGGGAGAGCACTCGCGCCACCGCGTTCAGCGCGGTGACCACAAAGTCCAGCCGGCCGGTGTTCTGGAGGTCGCCCAGCAACAACTGACTCAGCCCGGGCGCCACATGGACCCGCCGCTCGGCGCCAAAGGTGCCGTCGCCCGCGCCCGCCATCAAACTCAGCGACGATGGATTGGCCACGACCAGGTCCAG
>DASWGV010000075.1:0-7344 GCA_036393515.1 Gemmatimonadales bacterium
CCGCCGGTGCCAACGTGTTGCGCCTGCTCCCGCCTCTCACCATCCCTGAGGCCGACCTGGAGTCAGCGTGCCGTGCCATCCGGGAGGTGCTGGGGTGACCCACCGGACCGTGTCGGATGACGCAGCGGTGGAGCTGTTGCGTCACCTGGTCGCGATCCCCAGCCCCTCGGGCGGCGAACGCGCCGCGAGCGAGACGCTGGTCCATTGGATGGGGGAGCACGGGTTCGCGGCGCGAGTGGATGACGTGGGCAACGCGGTCGGCACGCGCGGCACCGGGGCCCTCGAGCTCCTGTTGCTGGGGCACATCGACACCTTCCCGGGTGAAATCCCCGTCCGGCAGGAGGGGGATCTCTTGCATGGGCGAGGCGCGGTGGACGCGAAAGGCCCGCTCTGCGCCTTTGCGGTGGCGGCCGCGCGGGCTGCGGTCCCGGCGGGCTGGCGTGTCACGGTGGTCGGGGCCGTGGAAGAAGAAGCCGCTACGTCGCGGGGTGCGCATCAGGTGCTCGACGAACGGGTGCCCGCCGTGGGAGGGCCCGGCCCGCCGGCCGCCTGTGTGATCGGTGAGCCCAGCCGCTGGGATCGCATCGTACTGGGTTACAAGGGCCGCCTGGTGGTGGACGCCGTCCTGCGGGCGCCGTTCTCTCACTCCGCCGGGTCCCAGCCGTTGCCCGCGGAGCGGGCGGTGGCGCTTTGGTCGGCTGTCACGCGCCACTGCGAGGGAGCCAACCGGGGCTCCGGCCCCAACCAGGCGCAGTTCGATGCCCTGACTCCGTCCCTCCGGGCCATGGTGACGACGGACCTTGGCACCTACGGGGAGGCCCGCCTTAGCATGGGAGTCCGGTTGCCCCCTGGGGTGGACCCGAGCGCCGCCGAAGCGGACCTGGTGTCTGCCATGGCGCAAAGTCTGTTTGGTCCCGCGGACGGAGTAGATGCCTCCGCGGAAAACGGTAGCCGCGAGGGAGTGCCGTGCCGCCACCACGGGTTCCGGTCTCGCCTGGAGTCTGGCCTTCAATTGACCTGCACGGTGTTCGGACACGAGTGGGCGTTCAAGGCCGGCAAGTCCAACGCCCTGGTGCGCGCGTTCCTGGCCGGCGTTCGCGGCCAAGGCGGGGAACCGCGTTTTGTGGTGAAAACCGGAACGTCGGACATGAACCTGGTGGGTAGGCACTGGCCGGACACGCCCATCCTGGCCTACGGGCCGGGGGACAGCGCTTTGGACCACACGCCGGGCGAGCACGTCTCGGTGAGGGAGTACCTCAGGTCCGTCTCCGTGCTGGAGGCAGTCCTGGGCCGGGTGATGACCCAGGCGGTCAGAAGCACATCTCCGCCGGCGAGTCAGCGCTAATCCGTGCCTGTAAGTCATTGTCAATCAGGGCCTTGCATGCTCCTTGCCCTGGTTTCCGATCCTGGCTAGCCTTCAAGGGAAAGCCACGGGTTCGGACCATTGCAAGGAGGCTGTATGTACCGACGAACCACGGGCCGTCACTGGCGTAACAAGGACCTCAGGGGAATTCCATACGAGGCAGTAGACCCGGCGGGAACCAGCCCGGCCGAGCGAGCCAACCCGGCCGCGGTTCCGGTGTGCCCCGAATGCGGGGAGGTGCGGGTGGACGATGGCCAGGTTGCGTCGGGGCTTCGATGCGCTGACTGTGAGAAGTAGCCGGCGTCCTGAGTAGCGGGCCAGGCGGCAGGGCCGTTCCGGCACCCTGCCGCCTTTCCCTCCCCTAGCTGCGGTCCTCCACCACCTGCCCCACCTGCTGCTTGATCGCTTCCAGTTGTTTGGCCAACTCGTCATACCGGGCATATGCGTCCCGTCCCACCTTTTGGTCGGCGCGCATCACCATCCCGTACAGGTAGGCGAACTGGTCCACCAGCATCGGTTGCGGATACCGGATGCCTCCGGCCGACGCCGCGGCGAGCTGGGCGTCGAGGGCGTCGAGCCGCTTGCGCTGGTCGGAGCCGGCGGCGGCGTTCTTCTGCGCATCGCGCACCCGTTGAAGCGTCTGGCGGGCGTCCGTTAGGGCATCGCGCACTTTGATGCTGAAGGCGAACTGCTCCACCAGGTCCGCCTGGGTCACTCCGTCGCGCTCGACTCTGGGGTCCATGAGCACGCTGAAGGTCTTGGTCGCGGTCCAGGTCCCCGCCGTCAAGCGTGCCTGGTAGCGGCCCGGAGCGGCCAGGGGCCCCGCTGCACCGCGCCCACCCTGGCCACCACCGGGTCCCGGATAGGCCAGGTCCCACCGGAATCGGTGCATCCCCGCGCTCTTGGACGGCCGCGGCGGCCCCGAGGGGCCGGCTAAAGGCCCGCGCATTTCTTGCCCGGCGGCGCCGGCCGGCGGAGCGCCCCCGCTGGTGAAGGACCGGATCACCGCGCCTTGCCCGTCGATGATGTCGAGCGTCACCTCGCCGGTTTGGTCGGTGGCGAGGTAGTAATCAATCATGGCGCCCGGTGGGGCATACTGCGGCTCGGTGGGGCTCGACTCGCCGAAGCCGAAGCCCGTCGAGTACCGCATCCGATGGCTGTCACGGGGCTGGAACAGGTGCGAGCCGGCGGACGCGACCGTGGCGGACAGCTCCCGCAGCGGCGTCACGTTGTCCATGATCCAGAAGGACCGGCCCATGGTCGCCACCGCGAGATCCCCCTGCACCACCTGGATGTCCGTCACCGGCGTCCCCGGCAGGTTTTGCTGCAAGGTCTGCCAATGCGCCCCGTCGTCGAACGAAACGAACAGTCCGTACTGCGTGCCGGCGTAGAGCAAGCCCGGTTTGACTGGATCCTCGCGCACCACCCGCGTGGGATGGTCGGCCGGAATGCCGTTGGTGCCGGGCGTGAGGCGGGTCCAGGTACGCCCGTAGTCGGTGGTGCGATAGAGATAGGGCGCGTCGTCGCCCAGCAGGTACCGGTAGGCCGCGACGTACGCCTTGCCGGGCGTGTGGGGAGACACGTCAATGTTCTGCACCCGGCCGTCGGGCGGAAGGTCGCGCGGCGTGACGTTGGTCCAGGTGCGCCCGTTGTCCCGCGTGAGGTGCACCGGGCCGTCGTTGGCGCCCGCCCAAATGACCCCGCGCTCCAGCGGCGACTCCTCGATGTCGTAAATCACCTGGTAGTGCTCTTCGCCGGTGATATCGCGGGTGATGGGCGTCCCGGAGAACACCTGGAACTCCGGCTTGTTCGCCGTGAGGTCCGGCGAAATGGTCTCCCAGGTCACGCCTTCATCCACCGTGCGATGGACGAACTGCGAGCCCATGTACACCACGTTGGGGTCGTGCGGCGAGATCTCGATGGGCGCCACGCGCTGGAAACGGAACGTCAGGTCCCTGGGATTGTGCCCGTAGATGTTTTGTGCCCCGATGTAATATTGCTTCTCCTGCCCGGTCAGCCTGGAATAGCGTCCAAACAATCCTTTGCAATTGGCGTACACGATGTCCGGGTTGCCGGGCTTGGGCACCGCGGGACCCGTCTCGCAGCCGCCGATGTCGCGCCAGAATCCGGATGCGCCGGCCGGGTGATCGAAGGGTGGAAGGCTCGGTACGGTGATGGTGGTGTTGTCCTGCTGGCCGGCATAGAGCTGGTAGGGGAACCGGTCGTCCACGTCCACCTGATACAGCTCGGCGGTGGCCTGATTGTACTGAGTGGACCAGGTCTTCCCGCCGTCCAGGGTGACGTTGGCGCCGCCATCGTTGGACTGCACCATGATATCGGGGTTGTTGGGGTTGATCCACATATCGTGGTTGTCCCCGTGGGGCGTACTGCGCCGCTCCCAGTTCTTCCCGCCGTCGGCCGAGTAGTAGAAGCCCTCATTGTTGACCCAGACGATGTCCGCGTTCTTGGGGTCCGCGTCCACGCCGGTGTAATAGAAGGGCCGATTGAGGATGGGGTTGTAGCTGGACACCAGCGTCCAGGATTGTCCGCGGTCGTTGGAGCGATAGAGTCCGTCATCGGGCTCCGGTGCTTCGATCAGGGCGTACACCCGGCTGGGATCCGCCGGCGAGACGGCCAGGTCGCTCTTGCCGACCAGGCCGCCCGGCAGGCCGTGGGTGAGCTTGGTCCAGGTGTCGCCGCCGTTGGCGGACTTGTAGATGCCGCCTTCCCGCGCGCCGGAAATGATGGTGTACGGCTTGCGCTGCCCGCGGTACATGCCCGCATAGACCTCCTGCGGGTTGTCGGGCGCGAACTCCAGGTCCACCGCGCCGGTCGAATCCGTCACGAACAGCACCTTCTGCCAGGTGGCGCCGCCGTCGCGCGTCCGGTACACGCCCCGCTCAGGCGACGGTCGGAAGGCGTTCCCCATGGCCGCGATGAACACCACGTTGGGATCGCGCGGATGGATCAGCACCGCCCCGATCTGCCCTACGTCGCGGAGGCCCACATGCCGCCAGGTCTTGCCGGCGTCCGCGGACCGGTAGACCCCTTTGCCCTGGATCACGTTGCTGCGGATGCCGTCGGAGCCCGTGCCTACGTAGATGACGTTGGGATCGGTGTCGGACACTCGAATGGCGCCGATGGACCCGGTCTCAAAGAACCCATCGGAGACGGGTACCCAGTTGAGCCCGTAGTCGGTGGTCTTCCAGACGCCGCCACCGGTGGCACCGAAGTAGAACACGTTCGGCTGACTGGCCACGCCGGCCACGGCGGTCACGCGACCGCCCCGCGTAGGACCGATCATGCGGTACGTGAGGCCGGCGTAGAGGGCCGGAGCATAGACCTCGTTGGCGTTTCCACCTGCGCGCATCTGCGCCCGGAGTCCGGCGGGAGGGGTCAGGGCGAGCGCGGTGGCGATCAGAACGAGCTGGGTGTGACGAAGCGAGCGCATGGCGACATCCTCTGTGCTGAACGGACGGAAGGGGATACCCTTGAGGTTGCAGTCGCGGGCGACGTTTGGCAACGGGGAGACGCGCCGCGGCCCTGCGCGGACATCAGCAGAAGGGACATGATGCCACGACGGACCTGGTTCTGGCTGATCCTGCTGGTCTCCAGCGAGACCGCGTGTGGCGGAGCCCAGGCATCGCGCGAGGAAGACTGGCCCGTGTACGGGCATGATGCGGGAGGGACGCGTTACTCGCGCCTCACGCAGGTCAACCGCGACAACGTCGCGACGCTCCAGCTGGCGTGGACTTACCGCACCGGTGAAACGGAGGCGGGGTTCGCCACGGAGGAGGAGACCTCCTTCGAGGCCACGCCCATCGTGGTGGACGGCACCATGTATCTCTCCACGCCGCTCGGCAGGGTGATCGCGCTCGATCCCGCCACGGGCACCGAGCGCTGGGTGTTCGATCCCGGCATCGACCGCGCCGTCACCTACGGCGATTTCACCAACCGCGGCGTGGCCACCTGGCTCGACACCATGGCTATGGCCGATGCGGCGTGCCGCCGCCGGATCTTCGTGGCCACCATCGACGGCCGGCTGGTGGCGCTCGACGCCGAGCGAGGGAGACCGTGCGCCGATTTTGGCGAGGGGGGTACCGTCCACCTCAAGACCCGGCTCCGCGTGCCGCCGTTTGAAGAAGCGGCCTACGAGGTTACCTCGCCGCCGGTGGTGGTGAACGGGTTGGTGATCACCGGGTCGGCGATCGCGGACAACAGCCGGTTGGCGCCGGCCAGCGGGGAGGTGCAGGCCTTCGACGCGCGCACCGGAGAACCGCGATGGCGGTGGGATCCCATTCCCCAGAGCCCGGACGACCCGGCGTATGTGACGTGGCGCGACGGCAGCGCTCACACCACAGGGAGCGCCAACGTCTGGTCTGTCATGGCGGCGGACCCGGCGCGCGATCTTCTCGTGGTCCCCACCTCGAGTCCCGCGCCCGACTACTACGGTGGGAAGCGGCTGGGCATGAACCGGTACGGGAATGCCGTGGTGGCGTTGCGCGCCAGCACGGGGCAGGTGGTGTGGGACTTTCAGACGGTGCATCACGACCTCTGGGATTACGACAACGCCGCCCCACCCGCGTTGGTGACCATCATGCGCGAGGGGCGCTCGCTTCCGGCGGTGCTCCAGGCCACCAAGACCGGGATGCTCTTCGTGCTCGAGCGAGAGACCGGCCGGCCGATTTTTCCGGTGGAGGAGCGCCCCGTGCCCGTGAGCACCGTCCCCGGCGAGGAGGCCTGGGCCACGCAGCCCTTCACCGCGGGGATCGAGCCCCTCAGCCCGCACCAGATTGCGCCGGAGCAGGCCTGGGGGACGACGCCCGAGGATCGCGCCGCGTGCCGGCGGCAGATGGCGGCGCTCCGGAACGAAGGCGTGTTCACGCCGCCCAGCCTGGAGGGCACGCTGGTCTTGCCGTCGAACATCGGCGGGGCGCATTGGGGCGGCCTGGCCTTCGATCCGGTGCGCCAGATCGCGGTCGTTCCGGTCAACCGGATCGCGGCCCTGGTGCAGCTGCTGCCGGCGTCGCGGCTCACGGAGGAACAGGCGGATCGGGAAGAGGAACGGACCGGGCTGGAGTACACCCACATGACCGGGACGCCCTACGTGATGCGGCGCGGGTTCGTGCTCTCCCCCAGCGGGCTCCCCTGTACGCCGCCGCCCTGGGGCGCGTTGGTCGCGGTCAACCTTCGGACCGGCGCGCGCGCCTGGGAAGTCCCGCTCGGCGCCATGCCCGGTCCTCCCGGCCGGCCGGCCGCGCAGCCCGAATGGGGCTCACCCAACCTGGGCGGGCCCATGGTCTCCGCGGGCGGCGTGGTGTTCATTGCCGCCACCCTGGATCGGAAGTTCCGCGCGTTTGATATCGAGACCGGTCGGGTGCTGTGGGTGACCGACCTGCCGGCGGGCGGGAAAGCCACGCCCATAACCTACGTGGTGGATGGCCGGCAATACGTGGTCATCGCCGCGGGAGGTGGAGATCGGTTCGGGGCAGGGGACCACGTGATGGCGTTCGCGCTGCCGGCGGAGAGGCGGGAGTAGGGCGATTCACGGCGAGCGACTGGCAACCGTGCCGATTCATGGCCTGCTCGATCCATTCGTCACGAATGCGCGCGCGATCTGGGCGTTCCTTCGTGTACTTGAAGTAGTCTGTGGTCTTCCAGAGTTAACCATGCCTGATTGTGCCGCATGACGATCGCGTTTCAGCTGCCGCCGACCGACTGACGGGCGACATCTCTAGGGCGCCGGCCTCAACCGCCACGGTTCAACGCGCAGTCGGAAGGCAAGGTATTTCGGGAACGCCTGGCCGATGCGGCCTCCGAGACCCACGCCAGCCACCGCGCCGAGGACAAAGCCTCCAATGACAAACGGCGCCGGGTGAGGGCACGGGTCGTCAAAGTGGCAGAGTCCCAGGCCCGTGATCGCTCCTAGAAAACCGAACGCGGCGCCGCCAATCACGGCGCCTTCCAGCTGGTGCGTCCGC
>DASWGV010000076.1:0-24588 GCA_036393515.1 Gemmatimonadales bacterium
CCATCGGGCCGGCGGCCGCGTCCGTTCAAGGAGAATTGTAATGTCACGCATCGGATGCATGACGCTCGCCCTCGCGAGCCTGGCCGTTGGCCCCCTGGAGAGCCAGGGAGCCTGGAAAAGGGCCGAGATCGAACGGGCGGCCCGGGCGCTGGACGCTGCCGGGCCGGCGCTGGTGGGCCTCGAGGGCCTCAAAGGTCTTGACGGCCTCAAGGGTCTTGAGGGCCTCAAGGGTCTCGCGGCGGGTCTCGATGGCCTCATGGGCCTCGAGGGGCTTTGGAGCCTGGATCTGCTGAACGCACCGGTGATCCGCGACCGGGAATACGAACCGACGCAGCAGGGTCCCGTCGATTCGCTCTACCGGGCCGCGCGCCAGGCGCTGAGTGCTGGGCGGTACCAGGCGGCGGCGGACGAGTTCCGGCGCGTCTGGGAGCGATACCCCCGCTCCAGCTATGCGGGGGACGCGATGTATTGGTCCGCCTTCGCGCTGTACCGCCAGGGCGGGACGCAAAACCTTCGGGCCGCCGTGCAGCTGGTGACGCAACAGGCCGAGCAGTATCGCGACGCCCGCACCCGCCGCGATGCCGACGTGCTGGCCACGCGGATTCGCGGTGAGCTGGCCCGGCTGGGAGACCCCTCGGCAGCCGAGAGCATTGCCGTCCTGGCCGGGCCCGCGGCGCCGGTTCCCCCGGTGGCCGTGGTCGCGCCCGCCGCGCCGAGTGGGCGGCGCGGACGCCGCGATGCGCCACCGCAGGGGTGTGACGACCAGGACTACGAGCTGCGGATGGAGGCGCTGAACGCGCTGCTTCAGATGGACGCGGAACGGGCGCTGCCGATCCTTCAGCAGGTGCTGGCGCGCCGCGACGCCTGCTCGGTGGAGATGCGGCGCAAGGCGGTGTTCCTGGTGTCCCAACGCCGTGGCGCCGACACCGAGGAGACCCTCCTGGCGGCGGCCCGTTCCGATCCCGACGGGGAAGTTCGTGCCCAGGCGGTCTTCTGGCTGTCCCAGGTTCCAACCGACCAAGCGGTGTCGGCCCTTGACTCGATCCTGGCGGAGTCAGGGGACCGCGAGGTTCAAGAAAAAGCGATCTTTGCGCTGTCTCAGCATCGGAGCGAGCGCGCCGGCCAAATCCTGCGGCGATACGTGGAGCGCATGGATGCGCCCGACGAGCTCAAGGCCAACGCGATCTTCTGGCTGGGACAGCGGCGTTCACCGGAGACCTTTGCGTTCCTGAGAGACTTGTATCCCCGCCTGGCGAGCCTGGAGTTGAAGGAGAAGGTGATCTTCTCGATGTCCGAAATGCGCACCGAGGAGTCGCGTCGCTGGTTGCTGGACCTGGCCAACAATCGCTCCGAATCAGTCGAGATGCGGAAGAAGGGGCTTTTCTGGGCGGGGCAGCGGCGCGACGTGCCGGTGGCGGACCTGGCGCGCCTGTATGACAGCAACGACGATCGCGAGATCAAGGAACAGTTGATCTTCGTGTATTCCCAGCGGCGCGAGGGCGAGGCCGTGGACCGGTTGATGTCCATCGCCGAGACCGAGCCAGACCGGGAGCTGCGGCGCAAGGCAATCTTCTGGCTGGGACAGTCGAAGGACCCGCGAGCGGCGGAGTTCCTCCTTCGGCTGATCAACCCCCGATGAACCGCGGGCCAAGGCGGGCGCGGGCGATCAGGCGGTGGAGCTTCGTGGTTGCCCTGGTCGCCTGCGGTCGGCTGCCATCGGCTGCCGCCGGCCAGTCTCTCGACGATCGCATCCGGGGCGTCGGTGACGGCCGCGTCCGGGTGAACTTCGCGGCTCGGCCCGGCGTATGCGGCAACGGCCGCAACATCAATACCTCCCGGAGCTCGCGGGATTGGGAAAGCTGGTGTGAGCCGGGTCCGGTGCGAGTGGTGCTCACCGTCCAGCAGCACCGGGTGATCGAGGTCGATACCTATGTGGGCGGACGCTGGCGTGCCGGTGGCGTTGACGTGCTGGATCTGGGGGAGATCTCCGCCACGGATGCAGCGGCCTATTTCCTTGCGCTCGCGGGCTCGGAGCCCAGTCGCGTGGCGAAGGACGCGGTTCTGCCCGCCGTGCTCGCCGACAGCGCCGTTGTCTGGCCCCGATTGCTCGGCATCGCGCGGGACGGATCCCGCCCTCGCGATGTTCGAAAGAGCGCCGTCTTCTGGGTGGGGCAGGCCGCCGAAGAGACGGCGGTGCAGGGCCTGGCCGAAATGGTGGATGACTCCGGTGACGTGGACGTGCGAGAGCACGCCGTGTTTGCCCTCTCTCAGCTCCCACGAGACCAGGGTGTGCCCATGCTCCTCCAGATCGCGCGAACCCACCCAGACCCGCGGATCCGCAAGAAGGCCATTTTCTGGCTGGGCCAGAGCGACGACCCGCGGGCGTTGGCTCTATTCGAAGAACTGTTGACCAGGCGGTAGGACGCGCAGCAGCGGCAGATCTGCGCGCCGTCCTTCGCCGCCCTCCCCCTCCGCCCCCGCCGCGCATATCGTACAATTCACTCCATGCGTCCCATCCTGCTAGTCCCGCTGCTCGCGGTCCTTCCCGCCTGCGCGGTCAACCCCGCCACCGGCCAGCGTCAACTCATGCTGGTGAGCGAGGGGCAGGAGATTGCCATGGGTCGCGAGGCCGACCCTCAGATATCCGGCCAATACGGGCTGTATCCGGACTCAGGCCTCCAGGTCTACGTGCGGGGACTGGGACAACGGTTGGCGGCGGTGTCCGAACGGCCCAACCTGCCGTGGTCCTTCCGTGTGGTGGACGATCCCATCATCAACGCGTTCGCGGTGCCGGGCGGCTTCATCTACGTGACGCGCGGCATCCTGGCACACTTCAACTCCGAGGCGGAGCTGGTGTCCGTGCTGGGACACGAGATTGGGCATGTCACGGCGCGGCACTCGGCGTCCCAGATGTCCACCCAGCAGTTGGCCCAGGTGGGTCTGGTGGCCGGCGCGATCCTGGCCCCGCAGTACCAGGACTTCGCGGGGCTGGCGCAGGCCGGCCTGGGGCTGATGTTTCTCAAGTTCAGCCGCGACGATGAGCGCCAGGCCGATGATCTGGGTCTGCGCTACCTGACTCGCATCCGCTACGACGCGCGCGAGATGCCCAAGGTGTTCGCCATGTTGGCGAGCGTGAGCCAGGGGGAAGGGGCGGGGCGGCTGCCCGGTTGGCTGTCCACCCATCCGGACCCGGCGGACCGCCAGCAACGCATCTCACAGTTGATTGCGGCCATGCCGGACACTGCGGGACGCACGGTGAACCGGAACGAGTATCTGCGCCGGTTGGCGGGCTTGGTGTTCGACCACAATCCCCGAGACGGGTTCTTCCGCGGCCCGGCGTTCTACCATCCTGATCTGCGGTTTCAGATGGTGTTTCCTGAGGGGTGGCGCACGGCCAACCAGCGGCAGGCTGTGGTGGCCCAACCCTCGAGTCAGGACGGACTGTTGCAGCTCACGCTGGATGAGGCGGCCTCCGCGGACGTTGCGGTGCGCACGTTCCTCGGTCAGGACGGTGTCACGGCGGGCCCGGTGCGGGCGAGCAGCGCGGGCGGGCTCACTGGCGCCACGGCCCGGTTCGTGGCGCGAACGGAGGATGGCACTCTGGCGGGACTGGTCGCCGCCGTGGCACTCGACGGTCGCGTGTACCGCCTTCTCGGCGTAGCCCCGGAGGCCAAGTGGCCCACGTACGACGCCGCCGCGGCAGCTGCCTTCGGATCCTTTGCCCGGCTGACCGATCGCGCGGCTCTGGCCGCGCAGCCGCTGCGACTGGAGATCGTCACGGCGGATCGCGCCATGACGCTGGCGGAGTTCCATCAGCGATATCCATCACAGGTGTCGCTCGACGTCGTGGCCCGGCTGAACCAGTTGCAGCCGGCCGGCCGTGTCACTGCGGGCTACCTGGTGAAACGGGTGGTCGGCGGCCCGCTGCCGTGAACCAGCCCGGGGCGCGGAGCCCGGCCGAACGCGCCTATGGCGTGGTTCACACGGGGCTGGTGGCGGGGGTGGTGATCTTCGGTCTCCTGGCGGTGCTGCTGGCGCAACGGAGCGCTCCACCCCTGGTGGGGTTGCGTCTGCCTCTCCGCGTGGCGGGTCTCCTGGAGCTGGCGTTCTTGATCGTGGCCGGCACGCTGGTGCGTCGGACCGTGGTTCCGCCCGCCAGGGGCGCCGACCGGCACGCCTGGTGGATGACCACCGGCCCTCGCGTGATCCTGCTCTGGGCCCTGGCTGAGGGCACGGCGTTACTCGGCTGCGTCTTCTGGTATCTGAGCCGGGATCCGGTGCTCTTCGCCGCGCTCACCGGTGTGGGCCTCGCGGTCCTTGTCTGGAGCGGGCCTGGCCGCATGACCGAGTAATCGCTACGGTCTTGCCTGCCGCCCTGCTACTCCTCCTCCCTCTCCACAATAACGTAGTCCGGATCATGCGGCAGGCTGCCCCGCGGTGACCTGAGATAGACGAACGGCGTCTGGTACAGGAAGTTCGAGACCCGCGATGTGTACGTATCAGCGTATCGCTCCACTTGCCGCGCGAGGTAGCTCTTATCGTTGCCGGTGCGCATGAGGAGTCCCCACCGGGCGTTGCTGGTCGTGGCCGACTCCTCCGCCAGCGGCGCGATGCGCTCGTCCAATTCGGCAAGGCGCGCGCGGATGTCGTTGGCCCGGCGCTCCAGGGCTCCCACGGACGCGGTCGGCGCCGGACCGTAGCCGCCGCGCTTCCGTTGAATCGCCACGCGGATCTGTGCCTGGTCGAACTCCAACCGTTCCTTATCCTGCATGAGTCCCGCCAGCTGGTCCTGCTGGGCGCGCGCGCTCTCCAGCGCCGCCAACTCCTGCTCCAACTCCCGCAGGATGAGGGCGGTCCGCCAGCGCACCACGTTCTTGGATACGTGCACGTCCGAGAACAGATGATCCCCGACGTAGAGGATCTGCTCCCCCGACGCCCCAAGCGCTTCCTCCACCAGCCCCGCGTTGCCGCCCAGGTACACGCCTTCCTCGCTCAGTCGGCGGACCGGCTTCACCAACCCGGTGTTCTCAGCGACCTCAAAGGCCGGCGCATCCTCTTCGAAGAACTCCGGCTTCCGCGCCGCCACGATGACCAGGTGGAACAGGTCTCGCCAGGTGAGCCCGGTCGGCAGGTGCCGGTCGAACGCGTAGGCCATGAGCGCCCGGGTGTAGTCCCAATCCGAGTTGGTGATCAGCAGGAGCTTCTTTCCGGCGCGGCGCTGATCGAGTAGCGCGATCCCGGCTTCCGGGTCCGACTCCACGAATCGGTCCGGGTCCGCCAGGATTTCCGCCTTCAGCTCCCCCTCGACGTGCGCTTCGTCCAGCGACGCCCGCACCTGGCGGTACAGGTCGGCGTACCCCAGGACCGCAGGAAGCCGCCCGGCGTCCAGCAGGTCCACCAGCTGCGCGTACATGCAGGCCTCGGAGATGGTGAACAACGTGTTCAGGAACACATAACGCCGCTCCGCCAGGTCGACCTGCACTCGGGCGTATGCGTCGCGCTGGCGCTCGAAGTCCAGCAACCGAGTGCCGTGCGCCGCGCGCTTGACGTAGCCAAAGCGGTTGGCCTTCACCACGTTGCCGAGCTCGGTATCGAGAATCAGTCCGCGGATCACCTGCGCCGGGTCAAAGCGCAGCTGTGTCACGGGCCACCCGCGCTCGGTCAGCTTGCGGCGCAGATGCTCGAACGCCCGAAGCTCCCACTCCTCCACCCGGTAATGGATGAGGGTGTAGTCCATGTCATATCCGATGGCGCGGATGGAGCGCAGGTTGAGCGTGCGGTTGCAGTAGATCCCGCGCTCGCGCGGCGGGTGGGGGAAGCCCGGTTCAGGGGTCCTGGCTGGGGTTTCCTCCACGTCCCCCCCGTCCTGAGGGGGGGGCTCGGTCGGCGGTTCGCGGCCGCGGGTCCGTCCCCCGGTCCGCCTGGTGCGTCCCCGTCCGGTCATTTGCTACCGTCCCTGAGCGCTTCCACGAAATGATTCATCGGTCCATGCCCGGCGCCCAGCCCCGGCGCCATGCGGATGGCCCGATGGACGAAGTCCAGGGCGTCCTCCACGACGCGCTCCAAGGGACGGCCCAGCGCCAGACCCGCCGTGACAGCGGACGACAACGTGCACCCCGTTCCGTGTACTGATGTAGTGTCGATCCGGGGATGGGTAAACCGACGGGTGCCGCCGTGGGTGACGAGGATGTCCACCAGGTCCTGCTGCGCCAGGTGTCCGCCCTTGATCAACGCCGCATGCGCCCCCAGGTCCAGCAACGCCCGTCCCGCCCGCGCCATTTGCTCGGATGAGCGGACCTCAAACTCGACCAGGATCTCGGCTTCGTCCAGATTGGGGGTCACCAGCGTGGCGAGAGGGACCAGGTCGGTTGCCACTGTCCGCTCGGCGTCGCGGGACAGCAGGCGGTCTCCCGAGGTCGCGACCATCACGGGATCGAGCACGTAGTTCTCAAACCTATGGCGCCTGATGCCGGCCGCCACCGCGCGCGCCAGGTCCCGCGTGGCGAGCATCCCGGTCTTGGTGGCCTGCGGGGAAAGGTCCGCCGCCAGCGCCGCCATCTGTGCCTCGACGATCTCGACTGGAACGGGGTGCACCGCGGTCACGCCCAGCGTATTCTGCGCCGTGATCGCGACAATGACCGACGTTCCGAACGCGCCGAATTGGTGGAACGTCTTCAAGTCGGCCTGGATGCCGGCCCCGCCGCCGGAGTCGGATCCGGCGATGGTCAGCGCGACGCGCACATGCGCCCATCTTCGCCTGGCCGCTTGGCGAACCTGGCCCGGCCCGACACATTCAACCCCGCCATGAGTTCCAATCTCGTGTCGCTCGTTCGGAATCTGCAACAACGCAAGGGCCGGCGACGCCGCAACCTGACCGTCGCCGAGGGCGTGCGCCTGGTGGAGGAAGCCCTCGGCGCGGGTGTGCGGATCCAGGGCGCGCTGGTCAGTCCCGCGGCCGAGGCGCACGTGCGGAGCGCCGGCCTGATACGCGCGCTAGCGGACCACGCCGTTCTCGTGGAGACCGTTCCGGAGCGACTGTTCGCCACCCTGGCGGATACCGAGACGGCGCAGGGCGTGTTGGCCGTCATCGAGCCGCGGCGCTGGTCGCTGGCCGACGTCGTCGTCGCCCTTGGGGCACCGGTGCTCGTGCTGGACGGCGTGCAGGATCCCGGCAACGTTGGCACGCTGCTCCGCACGGCGCACGCGCTCGGCGC
Organism: Gemmatimonadales bacterium; assembly: GCA_036393515.1. Classification (GTDB taxonomy): domain Bacteria; phylum Gemmatimonadota; class Gemmatimonadetes; order Gemmatimonadales; family GWC2-71-9; genus JACQHC01. The sequence goes on from DASWGV010000076.1 coordinate 7,215, forward strand.
GGCCGGCGCGATCCTGCTTCCCGGCACCGCGGACCCATCGAACCCCAAGGTGATCCGGGCGGCGATGGGTGCGAGCTTCCGACTTCCGGCAGCGCCCGCGACGGAGGAGGAGTTCCGGGGCTGGATCGCACGCGGCGCCGTGTCAGTGTGGGCCGCGGCCGCGGAAGGATCTCCGGTGACCCGGCTCATTCGTCCGGATCGGGTTGCGCTCGTCGTCGGTAACGAGGGCACCGGCGTCCGGCCCGCCCTGCGCGCCATCGCCGCCGAGCGCGTGGCCATCCCGCTGGTGGCCGGGGCGGAGTCGCTCAACGTGGCGGTAGCCGCCGGCATCATCTTGTACGCCCTGGCCCATGCTTCCTGAGTGGTTCGTCCTTCTCGCTGGTGGCCTGGTGGGCGCCACGGTCGGAAGCTTCCTCAATGTGTGCATCGTGCGCCTGCCGGCCGACCAGTCGCTGCTCCGCCCCCGGTCACGCTGTCCGCGCTGTGAGCAACCCATTGCCTGGTACGATAATGTCCCCATCGTTTCCTGGCTCGTGCTCCGCGGCCGGTGTCGGAGGTGCGCGCAGCCGATCTCGGTGCAGTACCCGCTGATCGAGGCGGCCGTGGCGGTGCTCTGGGTCGGGGCCGCTTGGTGGCATGGGCTGGGACTGGACGCGTTGGCCGCCGCGGTGTTCGGGACCATTCTGCTGGGCATCGCCGTCACCGACGCCCGACACTTCCTGATCCCTGACGAGTACACGCTCGGTGGGTTGCCGCTGGGACTGGCCCTGGCGTGGCGGGACGGCCTGGTGGGCTTTCTGGCTGCACTGAGCGGCGCGGCGCTCGGGTTCCTCCTCCTGTACGCTACGGCCTGGGCGGGTGAAAAGGTGTTCAAAGAGGAGGCCATGGGTGGTGGCGACGTCAAGATGATGGCCATGGTGGGGGCCTTCGTCGGTTGGAAGGGTGTCCTGCTCACGGTGTTCGGCGGCGCCTTGCTGGGTTCGCTGGTCTTCGTCCCCTTGTCCTTGAGGAAGCGGCGGCTAGTGCCCTTCGGGGTGTTCCTGGCGGCCGCGGCGGCTCTGACGTTCGAGTTCGGAGACGCCGTGGTGCAGTGGTACACGGGGATGATTCTGTGAGACGTACGGGGACGTACCGGAGGACGGAAACACCAAGTCCGAGCCGTTGGCCACGGGTCACCCGACTCTCGGGCAAGGCACCGGGCTTGCACGTCCGTCCCCTTGTACGTCCTGTACCTCTCTGTACGTCTGTGGTGTTTTTCCAGCACCCAACCTTCCCGCCCATCCCCCCATCCAATTGGCTGTGCAGACCTCGGTCGCCGTGGCGCTGAACCGACCTCCTGAGTCGACGCCCGGCGACGCGGCGGACGCGGCGCTAGCGGCCGGCGGGGATGCGCAGGCATTTGAGCGATTGTACCGTGCGCACGTTCCGCGGATTCACAGCTTGGCCCGGCGGATGATCGGCCCCGATGCGGCCGACGAGGTGACTCAGGATGTATTCGTCCGCGCGTGGCAGAAGCTCCACACCTTCCGGGGCGAGGCGTCGTTCGGCACCTGGCTTTATCGCCTCGGAGTGAACGTGATGCTGGGCCACCGGGGCACCCAGGGCAGGGCGCGGGAGCGATTCGCCGACGTCGAAGACGGCGAGAGTCTGGCCGTGCAGCGGCCGGCCAGCGTTGAGCACGCGATTGATTTGGAGGCGGCGATCGGGCGGTTGCCCCCCGGGGCGCGGCGCATCTTCGTGCTCCACGACGTCGAAGGGTTTCGCCACCAGGAGATCGCCACGCGGCTCGGCATCACGACGGGAACCTCCAAGGCGCAGCTCCATCGGGCGCGTATGGCGCTCCGCGGTCGCCTGAGAGACACTGACTGAGCGGTTCTGGCGGCGCAGAGGGATTTCCATGTGAGAGGGCAGATGATCGAGGGTGAGAGGGGTCGAGCATGACGGATCAATGGACCGAGCGACTCTCGGAATACCTGGACGGGGATCTCTCCGCCGATGAACGGGTGGAGCTGGAGGCTCACCTTCCGGGCTGCCCCGAGTGTCGGACCATTCTGGACGACTTGCGCGCCGTCGTGGTCCGAGCGAGCCAGCTCGAGGACCGCCGGCCGGCGGGGGACCTGTGGCCAGGCATCGCCGAGCGGATCGGAGCGCAGACACGGGAGCCGGCGCGGGTGCTGAGCCTTGAAGCGGCGCGGCGCGTGCGGACGCCCGGGCGACTGCTGATTGGCCGGATGCAGCTGGCCGCGGCGGCCGCGGCCCTCATCACGGTCTCCGCGGGTACGGGCTGGTTGGCTGGGGGCGGGATCGGCGTGCCGGCGGCGGCCCCGACGAGCGGTGCCGAGCCGGGGCTGGTCAGGCCGGCGGCGACGTTCACCCGCCCGTCATACGACCAGGCGATCCGGGAGCTGAGTGCCACGCTGGAGGCCGGGAGCGGCCGGCTCGACACCGTGACCGTGCGCGTGCTGCGCCAGAGCCTGGAGAGGATTGACGTTGCGATCGTCCAGGCGCGGCGCGCCGTGGAGGCGGATCCGGCGAGCGCCTACCTGCATACCCATTTGGCGGAGACCATGCGCCGCAAGCTCGACCTGTTGCGCCGAGCCGCGGCGCTGGCCTCGGCCGAGTCGTGAGAGTGAGGATGGCATGTTGACGGGAATCACCGTGGGGCTGCTGCTCGCCACCGGGCAGAGCCCGCAGACGGATACCACGATCGCGGTGGACCGGGGGGCCCGCCTGGAGATCTCCCGTCTGGGAGGGGATGTGACCGTGGCGACGTGGGAACGGAACGCCGTCCGCGTCAGGGCCGAGCACTCCAGCACGCATCAGGTTGAGGTCCGGGTGACGAGCGGAGTCGTGACGGTCGCGGCGCGGGGCCGGCGGGGGCGGTCGGTCGCCATGGTGGACTACACGCTCACCGTGCCGGTGTGGATGGACCTCAGACTGTCCGCCACCTACGGCGATGTGATGATCACAGGAACGGAAGGCCGGGTCACGGTGGAAACCGTGGAGGGCGACGTCACCCTCCAGGGCGGCCGGGGCGTGGTGTCATTGCAATCGGTCGAGGGTGAAATCGCGCTCTCGGGTGCGACGGGCGAGATTGACATCACCTCCGTTGACGGTGACGTGCGGGCCCACGATCTGGACGGCCGCGTTACCGCCGAGACGGTGGATGGGGACATCATACTCCGGGGCGTGCGGTCCGGTGACGTCACCGCTACCACGGTGGACGGGAGTATCGAGTACGAGGGCACCCTGCGGGCGGACGGCCGGTATCGCTTCGTGACCCATGACGGCGATGTGGCGCTGACGGTTCCCGAGCGGGTGAACGCCACGGTTTCGGTGGCCACCTTCAGCGGGTCGTTTGAGGCGGATTTTCCGGTCACCCTCACCGAAGCGCGCCGCGGCAAGCGCTTCTCCTTTACGCTGGGCACCGGTGGCGCCCGGGTCGAGCTGGAGTCCTTCGACGGCAGTATTCGACTGATCCGGCGCTGAAGGCGTCCTCGGGAACTTCCGGTCCGCCGGGGGTACTCAAGGGCCAGCATGCGCCAGCCCCCTGGAGTCCGCGTCTTCTCCATTTCGTTCCTGCTGGCACCCGCCCTCTGGGGGCCGTGGGGGTGTGGCGAGGGATCCCGGACCGTCCAGCGGTTCGACGTCGATGGGCTGGTGCGGCAACTGGTGCCCGCGGTGGAGCGCGCCGTGGGGTTGAAGTTCCGCTCGCCGCCCACGGTGGCGCAGCGTTCCAGGGAGCAAGTGCGCACCTACCTCCAGCACAAGCTCGACGCGGACTTGCCGCCCGAGGAGCTGGAGCGTGTGACCATCGCGTACCGGTTGTTCGGCTTGATGCCGGACACGCTGGATCTGCGTGCGCTGTTGCTGGCGCTCTACACCGAGCAGGTCGTGGGGTATTACGATCCGGACTCGACCACGCTCTACGTGGTGGAGGGAACGGATCCGGCGCAACTGCGTCTGGTCCTGGCGCACGAGCTGGTGCACGGTCTCCAGGGTCAGTACGTGGCGCTCGACTCGCTGCTGTCGCAGCGCTCGCAGAACGACCGCCGCATGGCGGCGCAGGCCGTTATGGAGGGTCAGGCCACGCTCGCCTCCCTGACGGCGCTCATGCCGCAGCAGGACTACTCGCGCTTGCCGGATTTCTGGTCGGAGTTCCGGCGGTCGGTACGGGCGCAGCAGGATCGCTTGCCGGTCTTTGGCGCTGCCCCGGCGATCATCCGCGAGGGGCTGATCTTCCCCTACCTCGCCGGCGCCGACTTTGTGCGGTGGTTCACGCGGGAGTTTCCGGACACGGTTCCCTTCGGCCCGCGGCTGCCTTCGTCCACCGAGCAGATTCTGCATCCCGAGCGCTATCGGGAGCGGGACGAGCCCGTCGCCCTATGGACCGATTCCGGGCAGGCCTGGGTGCATGAGGACGGACTTGGCGAGTTCGAAACCCGGCTGTTGTTGACCGAGCTGACTGGCAGCGAGTCGGTCGGGTCGGCCGGGGCGCTGGGGTGGGGGGGGGATCGCTTTGTGGTGCTCCCGGCTCCCTCCGGCCACGCGCTGGTCTGGTGGAGCGTGTGGGATACGGATCAGGCGGCGCAACGAGTGGCGGTGCTACTGGGGCGCGAATGGCGCCGCCGCCCGGGACGCCGTGCTACGGTGGAGCAAGCGTTCTTTGGACGGCGCGGCGTCCGGCTGATCGACGCCCCTGACGACTGGGATGGCTGGCAGGCGCCGCCCTCGGTGCGGGTCGGAGTGCCCTGACTCACCCCACCAGGAACTGGGCGGCCCAGGCGACCACCCCCACCATGCCCCCCAACAGGTATCCCAGGCGGACGATCAGGTCCAGCTCCCGCTGCGTGGTCTGCCGGACAATCTGCTCCAGCCGTTCCATCGAAAATCCCAGGACTTTTTGCTCCACCATGGTTTCAACGTCGAGCTGAGCCACCGCTATGGGCACCTGCCGCTGGATCCAGTCCCACAGTGCGGGCGTCAACTGCGCCGTGAGTCGTTCGGTGGCGCCGTCGGGCAGCCACGCGGCCGGCCGGCCGATGGGCCGATCCAGGAGCGCCCCAAATGCCCCGGCGATCCCCTCCTCTAGCCAGGTGCGCGCCTGGGGCGTACGCGCGCCACGGGCCAGCCAGGGCGCCGCCCGGTCGGCGGGCAGGTGCCGCAGCAGGTCCCCCAGCGTCCGGTGCTCGGCCGCGGCCACCGCCGCCTCCAGCCGGTCAATGGCGTACCGCCGCGTCAGCGGGTCCCGGAGCGCCCGCGCAACGTAACCGGCCGCCGCCTCCGCGACCCGCTCGCGGCGCTCGGGTCCCAGGTTGGCGAGGTGCTCGGCCAGCGGGCGCCGCAGGAAGGCCACCACCGCCTCATTCACGCTGCGGGCCACCTCGGTGCGCATAGCGGGTTCGTCCAACAGCCGCGTGAGGTGATCCACCCCGTCGCGCTCGAAATTGCCCAGCAGGCGCTCAATGGTGCGCTCCGTCACGACTAGCCGCGCCACGATCCGCTCGTGCAGCAGCAAGTCGCGAGCGAACCGCTGAAACAACTCGTGCAGCGCCCGCTGGATGCGTCGGCGGGCGTCCGGATTGGCCAGCAGGGCCGCCAGGCGGTCCAGAGCCACCGGCAAGTAGCTGGCGATGCCCTTCTCCACCGCGCCGACCAGCTGGGGCGGCAGGCGCTCCAGCAGCGGCGTCTGGTCGGCTTCCATGTGGGCCAGCTGCCGGCCGAACCACCCCTGGAGCGTGGTCTCGAGATCGGCGCTCTCGGCGGCGTCGGCCACCCACTGTTCCACGCGATCGCGCAAGGCGGCGCGCCGTTCCGCCGTGAGCACGTCGCCCAGGGGGCGGTCCAGCTCGCGGGTGGCCCGCGCGAGCAAGTCGCCCAGGATAGCTTGGAACTCGTCGGTGGCGGCGAACTCGGCGAACCGCGCCGCCAGCGTCGGCGCGATCCCGCGGAACGCGTGCTCCACCTCCGACAGGACTCCCGCCGGCAGTTCGGTGCGGAGGGAGCCGCGCTCCGCCTGGAGCGCCGCGTGCAGGAAGCCTCCCACGGCGCCCTCGAAGGCCTCCCGCACGGTCGGGGCCGCGAGCTGCCGGGTGAGGTCGTCAGGAGCCAGCAGCCGTTGGCCCACCGTGCGGCCTACGGTCCTGGCGAGCCGGGTGCGGTTTTTGGGGATCGCTCCCTGGATGACGAACCGGCCGACCCCGCGGGGTTCGTAGGGGTGGAATAGCATCCAGATGGCGACGGCGTTGGTGAGACCGCCGGCGAGCGCTCCGAAGCCGATGGTCACCAGGGCCTGCGCCGCCGAGGGGTCTGCCATGGGGTGGCTCGGAAGAACGCGCCAGAAGCCTACACCGCCGGTTGGCTCGCGGGTAGACGGTCGTCTATATTAAAAGGCTTTATGTTCGCCGGACTGTCGGACAAGCTCACCGGGGCCCTGCGCGGGCTCGCCGGCCGCGGGGTTCTCACTGAGGACGTCGTTCGGGACGGCCTCCGGGACGTGCGGCGCATCCTGCTTGAGGCGGACGTGGGCTATGAGATTGCCCGCGATTTCACCGAGCGAGTGCGCGCGCGGGCCGTCGGCGTGGAGCAGTTGAAGGCGGTCAACCCCGGGCAACAGCTGGTCAAGATTGTCCATGACGAGCTGGTCGCGCTGCTCGGCGAGAAGCCGGTGCCCCTGGCCTTCGCGTCGGTCCCGCCGTCCGTGATTCTGCTGGTGGGTCTCCAGGGGTCCGGCAAGACGACCACGGCGGCGAAGTTGGCGGCGCGCCTCAAACGTGAGCAAAAGGCGCCCTTTCTGGTCGCGGCCGATGTTTACCGGCCAGCGGCTGATGAGCAGCTACGGCAGCTCGGCGCCAAGGTGGGCGTTGAAGTCTACCAGGCGGCCGACGGGAAGGACGTGGTGGAGCTCGTGAAGTCCGGCATCGCGGCCGCACTGCACGCCCGTGCCCGAACGGTGATCGTGGATACGGCCGGGCGGCTGCACGTGGATGGAGCCCTGATGGCGGAGCTGGTGGCCCTGCGAGACGCCATTTGCCCGCAAGAGGTGCTTCTGGTGGCGGACGGAATGACCGGACAGGACGCCGTCCGCATCGCCCGGGGGTTCCATCAGGATCTGGGCCTGACGGGTGTGGTGCTGACCAAGCTGGACGGAGATGCTCGTGGCGGAGCGGCGCTGTCCATCTACGGCGCCGTCGGCGTGCCGCTCAAGCTGATCGGCGTCGGCGAGGGGATGGACGCGCTGGAGCCGTTCGATCCGGCGCGTATGGCCGGTCGCATTCTCCAGCGGGGCGATATCGTAGGCCTGGTGGAGCGGGCGGAGCGCGCCGTGGACCAGCAACAGGCCGAGCGCCTGGCCCAACGCGCGGTTTCCAAGCGGGGGATGGATCTCGGTGATTTCCTCGGGGCGCTGACCCAGATTCAGGCCATGGGTCCGTTGGACAGCCTGTTGGGCATGCTTCCCGGAATGAACGGCAAATTGCTGAAGCAGGCGCGGGTGGAGCCCAAGCGGTTGAAGCACGTGGAAGCGATCATTCTGTCCATGACGCCGGAGGAACGTCGCCGGCCAGAGATCCTGAACGGCTCGCGCCGATCCCGGATCGCCAAGGGGTCGGGCCGGTCAGTCCAGGAAATCAATCAACTGCTGGCGCAGTTCGAACAGATGCGACGGATGATGAAAGGGTTTGGGGGGACGAAGGGCTTGGGGAAGCTGCGACTGAACTAAGTACCGGACTACGGACGACAGACACTGACATCGGACATCGGACTATGGCAACTCGAATTCGATTGCGGCGGGTGGGACGGAAGCGCGAGGCCCTGTACCGGATTGTGGTGGCGGATCAGCGTTCGCCACGCGACGGCCGGTTTGTCACCACGCTCGGTCACTACCAACCCCGGGCAAAACCCGCGGTGATCAAGGTGGATGTGGAACGGGCGCGAGGATGGCTCGCCAAGGGCGCCGTGCCTACCGATACGGTGAGGTCGCTGCTGAAGAAGGCGGGCGTGTTCAGCCCGGCGGCTTCGGCCGCCCCGACCGCCCCTTCTGCCGAGGCGTAGGCGCGGGTGGAAGCGACCCACCTGGCGGTGGCGCGCTTCCTCAAGGCTCACGGACTGCGCGGCGCCGCCCTCGTCGAGCTGTTGACGGACGAGCCGATGGAGGTGTTCGCCCCGGCACGCCGGCTGTGGCAGCTGGATGCGGACGGGCTGGTGCAGGGCGGTGGCCTGCTGATCCGACGGAGCCGGGCCTTCAAGGAAGGCTGGCTGATCGAGTTCGAGGGCATCGAGTCGCGGACCGCCCTGGAGGCTGCGGGGCTGACATTGCTGGGCGCGCCGCGCGAGCAACTGCGAGAACCGGGACCCCACGCGATGTACCTGCACGAGCTGATTGGTGCGGTGGTGGTGCAGGGAGACGAGCGACTCGGGATCGTGCGCCACGTGGTCGAAGGCGGCGGGGCCAGACTGCTGGCGGTTGAAGCGGAGGGCCGGGAGCATCTGATCCCCTTCCGGTGGCCGCTGGTGCGTGCGCTGGACCGGGTGGCGCGGCGCGTGCTGGTGGACCTCCCGCCGGGTTTGATGGATTTGTGACGCTGCTGCGGGTGAGCGTGGTCACGTTGTTCCCCGAGGTGTTCGGGGCGGCGTTCGCGACCAGCGTCCTGGGGCGGGCGGCGGCGGCGGGGTTGGTGGCGTATCAGGTGGTGCAGCTCCGCGACTTCACCCATGACCGGCATCGCACGGTGGATGACTATCCGTACGGAGGCGGCGCGGGTATGGTCCTGAAGCCGGAACCGTTCTTCGAAGCGTTGGACGCGCTGGCGGCGGAACCACCCATCGTCTTGTTGTCGGCTCGGGGTCGCCCGTTCCGGCATGAGGACGCGGTGCGATTCAGCGTGGGGCGGCAGCTTACGCTGTTGTGCGGGCATTACAAGGACGTGGACCACCGGGTGGCCGAACGCCCGGGGGTGGAAGAGTTGTCCCTGGGAGATTTCGTGCTGTCCGGTGGCGAGTTCGGCGCCTTGTGTGTGGTCGACGCCGTGGTGCGGCTGCTTCCCGGGGCCCTGGGCGATCACGAGTCGGCGGCGACCGATTCGTTCTACGAGGGACTGCTGAGCGCCCCGAGCTTTACCCGGCCGCCGGTGTATCGCGGGATCGCCGTGCCGGAGGTGTTGTTGGGCGGCGACCATGCCAAGATCGCGGTATGGCGTCGTGAGGCGGCCGAAGAGTTGACCCGGGTGCGCCGCCCCGACCTGTGGCAACGTTACGAGACCGAACACCGGTCCCTGGAGACCGATTGACCGAGGGATGACGTATGGAGCGACTGAGGGCGGTAGAGCGGGAGGGCCTGCGCGAGGATATCCCGGATTTCCGGGCTGGGGACACGGTGAAGGTCCTGGTCCGGGTCCGCGAGGGCGATAAGGAGCGCTTGCAGGCGTTTGAAGGCGTGTGCATCGGCCGGCGCGGGGCGGGCATCAGCGCGACGTTCACGGTGCGCAAGATCTCGGCGGGCGTAGGGGTGGAGCGCATTTTCCCGCTCCACTCGCCGGCGATTGCCCAGATCGATCTGGTGCGCCGGGGCCGCGTGCGGCGGGCAAAGTTGTACTATCTCCGCCGCCTGGCCGGGAAGGCCGCGCGCATTCGGGGACGGCAGGAAACCACGACCACCGGCGGTGCGCCCGACCCTGGAGCGTGAGCGGGCGCTGTGGGCCAATGGCCTGCGCTGGCTCGCCGGGCTGGATGAAGTAGGACGCGGGCCCCTGGCGGGCCCGGTGGTGGCGGCCGCCGTCATTCTGGCGCCGGGAGGCCGGGCCATCCGGGGGCTGCGGGACTCAAAGGTCCTCACCGCGCGCCAACGCGAGCGCCTCGGGGGCGTCATCCGCGCACGCGCCGCAGCCTGGGCCATTGGTGCCGCCTCGGTTCCAGAAATAGACCGCCTCAACATCCGCGTTGCGACGGCACTCGCCATGCGCCGGGCCCTCCGCCGGCTGACGCTCGTCCCTGACCACGTCCTGCTCGACGGACTCCCGCTGCCCGAGTTGGCGTGCGGCCACGAGGCCATAGTGGATGGCGACGCCCGGTGCCACTCCATCGCGGCGGCGGCGGTGCTCGCTAAACTGGTCCGGGATCGCCTGATGGAGCGGCTGAGCCGCCGCTACCCCGCGTTCGGTTGGGAGCATAACAAGGGCTACGGGACGCCGGACCACTTGGCCGCCCTGGACGCCGGGGGGCCCACGCGCCACCACCGCCGGTCGTTCATGCCGGTGGTGCAGACGCGATTGGCGCTCTAGGCGGAGCGGCGCATATGAATTGGGGGCCGGCGAGCGCGCCGGCCCCCGGGCGGGGCTGGAACTGCCGAGCTGTTGCGAGCTACTTCTTCATGTGCTTGTTCACCAGCTTGGTCATCTCGAACATGGACACCTGTCTCTTCCCGTTGAAGACCGCCCGCATGTTGTCGTCCGCATTGATCATGCGCCGGTTCTTCTTGTCCTGCAGGCCCTTCCGCTTGATGTACTGCCACAGCTTCTTGGTGATCTCGGTCCGCGGAATGGCCTTTTCTCCTACCACCGCGGCGAGGTGAGCATCCGGCTTCATGGGTCTCATGAACGCCGCGCTCGGTTTACGCTTGGATTTCTTCTTGGCAGCCATTTCCACCTCGAGAAGGGGTGATGTGGGAGGTACGCCCAGCCCCCGTACGCCCCGAAAGTACCATTTTCCCTCGGGAGAACAAGGGTTTTCCCTCGGGGGCGGACAGGGACGGACAAGACGGACCGGGGGACGGACGGGAAGGTCCGACCCGCACGGCAGGCCGGGTTGGCAATCGGGACTTCCACGTCCGTCCCCCAGTCCGTCTGGTCCGTCTCCGTCCGTCTTGTCCTGAAGTGCTCCCTTCGTGACCTTTCGTTCCGTGGGGACCGGGTAGCTCAGTTGGTAGAGCAACGGACTTTTAATCCGTAGGTCGTGGGTTCGATCCCCACCCCGGTCATTTCCGTCGTGTGGCCGTTGCCCCCCGCGCCGGTCGTGACGCGCCTACCGGTACGGCCGCGACTTGGTCCACATCACGATGACGCCACAGGCGGCGTTCGACCCCGCGTACTCGCCCGGAACCTCTCCCGCACCGCGGTAGATCTCGATCCCGTAGATGTCGCGGATGGGTGTATTCTCATGGAACGAGCGCACTTCTACCCCGTCTATCCACCAGGTCGGCTGGCACGTGGGAGTGCGGGCCATGACGGCGAAGCACTCAAACTCCTCTTGGTTGCAGCGGATACGCACCCCGCGGACGGTGCGAAGCGCATCTCCCACCGAGCTGTATCCCTTGGCGCTGAGCTCGTCCCACCTGAAATACGCCCCCAAGCGGCGCTGCCGCCGTAACTCAAAGTCCCGGTAGCGGGGCGCCAACTCGTCGGCGCGGGCGCTTACCACGACCTCCGGCAACCGGTACCCGGTGAAATCCAGCGAGAAAACCTGGTCCACCACGGCGGACGGGCCGAGCTCAACCTTGAACGCTCCGTCGCCATATCCCAGCAGCTGAATCCTGACGTCCGCCGCTCCGGCCGGAAGCGATTGCGCCTCGAACCGTCCCAGGCTGTCGGTGGTCAGCGAAGGCCCCAGTCCGCGTATCCGGACCACGGCCCCCGACAGCGGATGGCCGGTTTCGCTGTCGAGGACTCGGCCCCGCAGGGTCTGGGCGGCGGCGGTCGCCGGACCGATCGCGAGCGAGCACGCGACGGCCAGCAGGTGTCCAGCCAGCGTGAGCGTCCCGGCACGAGCGCTCCGTGCCCGGGTGTCGTGCGGTGGTTTGGGAATCATGTCCCCCCCCTTCATTCTTGGACCGAAAAGCCCTTGACTGGTTGCGGCCACAAGCAGTCCCCGGCCCCGAAAAGACCCCCCATTGCGCGCTGGCGGACGCGCGTGCATGCTTTAGCCGGACATTTCAAAAGTTCACAATATCACCCGGCCCGATAGGCCCATACTGGTCAACCTAGCACCATAACACGCGTCGGGATATTGGCGGTATTAGCAGGTAAGCGGCGGGGAACGGAGGTCGTGTACGGCCCGTCTGATTGATCAGGTTGGTTCATTCCGCCCGCTCGTCCTGGAGCGGGTTCGGCGCGCTCATGGGTGCGTATGGGACCCCCGGGCGCGCATTTTGAGACAACAAACGGCTATTCCTTTTTCTCATCCAGGAGGCGGATGATGCGCTTTCAACGTCTGGGCCCGCTACGGGTCGGATGGGTCGTCGGCGTCGTCGCGGTGTCTATCGCCGGGCCCCTCCCGGGGCAGCAAGCCGCGGTCATCAGCGGCCGAGTTACGTCGGACCGGGGCGAGGTGCTGGGCGGCGCCAGCGTCGTGGTGGTGTCCACCAACTTCAGTGTCACCACCGCCGCGGACGGAACCTTCAGACTCACCATCCCTGCGGGGGCTGTCCGGGGTCCGCAGGTGACGGTGACGGCGCGGTACATCGGGCATCGCCCCGGGATCCAGCGGGTTACCCTTGGACCCGGGACCATGCAGCTGAACTTTCAATTGGACGCCGACCCGCTACGGCTCGACGAGGTGATCGTCACGGGTACCGCGGAGGCGACCGAAGCCAAGAAACTCAGCTTCGCCGTCGCCAAGGTCACCGATGTACAACTGCGGGAGGTACCGGGCGTCAACGCCTTGGTGGCGATCCAGGGCAAAGTGGCAGGGGCGCGTTTGGTGCCCGCCTCGGCCCAGCCCGGCGGTGAGGTGGCGATTCGGCTTCGCGGCTCCACCAGCATCGGGGGCCGCCAGGATCCGCTGTACATTGTGGACGGCGTGATCACCCGGTTCGGCCTGGCAGACATCTCGGCCGAAGACGTGGAGCGTATCGAGATCATCAAGGGGGCGGCGGCGTCGTCGTTGTACGGCTCCGACGCGGCCAATGGGGTGGTGCAAGTTTTCACCAAACGGGGCAGGGGCCTGGCGGAGGGTGAGCTCCGAGTCAGCGCCCGGTTTGAGGGCGGCGTCAACAACATGCCCCGGCGGATGGAGTTCTCCCGGTCGCATGCCTGGCAGGTGGATGCGAACGGCGACTACCTCCTCAGCGCAAGCGGTGCCCGGCAGATTGAGTTGGACCAGATCGCGGACAATCCGTTTGGGGTGTACTTCGATCCCTGGAGTGCCCTGGTCAAGAGTGGGCAGTTCTGGACCGGCTACTTCTCGATTGGGCAGCGCCGCGGGTCCACCAACTTCAACGCCTCGTTCCAGAACACCCGGAACAAGGGCGTGATCTACGGCCTGGACGGTTACAGCCGGCAGAATTTCCGGCTCAACCTGGATCAGCAGCTTCGCTCCAACCTGGACGCGTCCTTTGGCGCGTTTTACGGAACCTCCACCAACGGCCGGGCGGCGGAGGGATCGGGAAGCCCCTTCTTCGGCCTCATGTTCGTGCAGCCGGACGTGAATCTCACCGTGCCGGACCCCGACTGGGGGTTCCAGTGCACCGTCCCGCTGAGTGGTGACGTGGCCAATGACTTCAATCCGCTCTGTGAGCTGGAGAATCGGAAGATCACGCAGGACCGCAACCGGTTCAGCGGCTCCAGCCGGGTCCGCTGGCGGCTGCTCGACTGGCTCTCCGCGGAGGGGAGTTTCGCCTACGATCAGGAAGGCGAGACGTTCAAGGACGCCACGCCGTTCGGGTTCCCGACGTCGTCGGGCACACCGACGCAAGGTTCGCTGGTGCGGCAATCGCTGAACAACTGGCAATACAATTCCGGCGCTACGCTCACCGGCAGTTGGAGCTTCGGGAGCATCGCCAACATCACCAAGGTGGCGGCGGTGTTCGAAAGCCAGGAGAATACCGCCCTGGCCGATACCGCGGGCACGCTGATCGTGGCCCGCGTGCCCGAGTTTGCCGGGGCGGACCCGAGCTCCATCAGGGTCGGTTCGCGGGAAGAGCGGATCCGGAATCAGAACTTTTTTGCCATTACCACGTTCGACATCAAAGACCGGTACATCATGGACGCCCTGGTGCGCCGCGACGGGTCGTCCCTGTTCGGTCCCCAGAGCCGGTGGGCCACGTATTTCCGGGTCTCCGGAGCGTGGCGGGTCACGGAGGATTTCAACCTCCCGGGCGTGGACGAGCTGCGGTTCCGGGGCTCCTACGGTACGGCGGGCCTCCGGCCCACGTTCGACGACCAATACGAAATCCTGAACGTGACCTCAGGCGGCTTCACCAAAGAGGTTCTGGGCAATCCGCTGCTCAAGCCCGCCCGGTCCGCCGAGCTCGAAGTTGGCGCCAACCTGGAGTTCGGGGACAGCCGGTTCAACCTGGAGTACACCTACGCGGAGAAGAAGACGCGGGACCAGATCCTGCTGGTGGATCTCCCGTCGGTGGCCGGCTTCAAGCAACAGTGGCAGAATACCGGAGCCCTCCAGTCGAGGACCCACGAGGCGACCTTAGGGGCCCGGGTGATTGACGGTCGGAACACCACGCTGACCCTGAACATCGTGGGCGACCGGACCCGCCAGCTCATCACGGAATGGAATCTGCCGGAGCGGCTGTATAGCTTCAACAACATGCCCGCCGCGTTCTTCCTGGGCAGGAACTCCAACCTGGGCGTGCTGTACGGCAACCGCTGGATTCGCAACATTGACGATCTGTACGATGACCCGGACAAGCTGGCGGCGTCCGGCGCGGGGCAGACGTGGAGCCGCGACTCCGTCAGGATCAACGAGGACGGCTACGTGGTGCGCACTGATCAGTACGGCACCATCGACGAAAAGGCCATCAAGTACACCTTCTGCAAGCGCCAGGATGCCGGGGGCAACTGTCTGGAAACGTCGCAGATCGTTCAGATCGGCGACGCCAATCCGGACTTCAACCTGAGCTTTGGCACCACGCTCACGTTTCATCGACTGGTGGTGAACACTCTGCTTGACTGGTCCAAGGGCGCCGACCTGTACAATGGGACCCGGCAGTGGGCGTTCCAGGCCACGAGGGACCGGGCGCAAGACCAGGCCGGCAAGGCGGATGCGGACAAGAAGCCGCTGGCCTACTACGCCGTCGGCTTCTACAACGGCCTCGATCCCAGCGACTACTTTATCGAGAACGGAACCTACGCCAAGCTGAAAGAGCTTTCGGTCAACTACACGTTCGTACGCGACCAGCTCCGGAAAGTGGGCCTGGGTGGGTTCCAGGAGTTGCGGCTCGGCATCATCGGCCGCAACCTGTTCACCATTACCGATTACTCCGGGTTGGATCCGGAAGTGTCCGGTCTCTTCGGCGATCCGTTCCAGGTTCGGATGGACTGGTTCCAGTATCCCCAGTTCCGGACCTACACGGCCGTCGTCGAGATCTCCTTCTGAGGGGGCGCGTCATGAACTCGAAACGGGAGTTTTCCATGCCGCGGTTGCCGTCCTTGACCGCGGCCCTGGTGGCGGCCCTGTTGGCGGGCGGGTGCGAGCTCGATGTCGAGAACCCGAACGCTCCGGACGCGCAGCGGGCCTTCGTTGATCCGTCCGGCCTGGCGCAGCTGCTGGGCGGCGCGTTCCGCACCTGGGTCGAGACCCGGGGCGACTACTACGGCGGGTTGCCGTTGGTCGCCATGGCCGACAACTACACGGCCTCGTGGAACAACGCGGCCATACGGTTCTACAGCTCGGTCGGCTCCGACTGTCCGCAACGCTGCGGCTGGACCAACAGCGCGACGGCGCCGGAGGCCGCTGGCGGCCCGAGCATCGAGTTCCTGTGGTATGGGTACAATTCGGTGCTCTCTTCGGCCAACGACGTGCTTGCGGCCATCGACGGTGGGCTGTGCTTCGACGACGACTGTGCCGCCGACAACACGCTCACGTCTCGCAACAAAGCCATCGCCAAGATGCTGCAAGGCATGGCCTATTCCGGCATCGCGTTGCTCTACGATCAGGGGTTTGCGGTGGATGAGACCACCGACTTGAGCGACCCGACCGCTCTTGCCTTCAATACGCGGACGGAGATGCGGGACGCCGCGGTCGCGAAGTTTGAAGATGCGTGGACTGAGGCGGGGCTCAAGACCTGGTCCACACCGAGCGAATGGATGGGTGTGGGTGCCGGGAAGTCCTACACCAACCAGCAGGTTCGTCGGCTCATCCGGACCATGCAGGCTGAGGCGCTCGCGTTGTGGCCACGCAACGCGGCGGAGAACGGCGGGGTGGCGTGGGCCCAGGTGGCGACGTTTGCCTCGGAGGGGATCAGCACGGGGGCCGCGTTCGACTGGGAGTTCTACATTGACGTCGGCGGCCGCGAGTGCGGGCTGGACTGCATCAAGACCTGGGGGAACTCGGTGGGAACCATGCGGGTGGATACGCGCGTGGCCGCGCTGGTCACCACCAACCACGTGGATCCGTGGCCCGAGGCGGCCGGCGGCAATCCCTGCCCCACAGTGTCGGCCGACAGACGCGTGGGCGACGGCTCGTGGGGGCCCTCGGATGATTTCAACGGCTACGGGACCCTCGCGAAAACCGCCAATGCCGGTACGGACTTCGCCTGCTCCGAGGTAGCGATCTTCCCGGCGGCGCGCGGCCAATACCACCAGAGCAACCTCCAGCACGTCCGCTATAACCACCTGGCCTACCGGGGCGAGAACCTCCCCGGGTTCGACGGCACGGGCCAGGACCCGTTCTACACCCGGGAAATGAATGACCTGCTGTGGGCCGAAGGACTGCTGCGAGGCGGCGGGAGCGCCGCCCAGGCGGCTGGGCTCATCAACAACAGCCGCGTCGGCCGCGGCGGGTTGTCCACCCTCACCGGCGGCGAGGGCCAGGCGGCGCTGCTGGCCGCATTGCAATACGAACAAGAGATCGAGTTCATGGGCCAGGGTCCCACGCCGTTCTTCAACCGGCGCCGGGTGGATGGCCTGATTGCCGGGACGCCGCGGCACATGCCGGTTCCGGCCAAAGAGCTGGACGTGCTGGTCCGCGAGATTTACACGTTTGGCGGGGCGGGGAAGCCGGATATGTCGGTCGTCGCTGGGGGCACGAACGGTACCACCAGCAAACGCACCAGCGTCCAGTCGGTTCGGGAGATCTGGGAGGGTTACCGGGCCCGGCTGGGTCAGCTGAGCTCCATGCGCAACTGAACGCGGAACGTCGGTGCGTTGGACGTTCGTGCTCGGGACGTTCGCTTGACGGAGGGGCAGGATGGATCCTGCCCCTCCAGTCGTTCAGGGGCCCAGGGCGAGGGGCTGGGGAGAGTGCGTCACCATCTGATAGCCACTATGGTCCTGTTCATGGCCATGGCGCCCGCCCTCGCACAGGCCCAGGAGCGCGGTGCGGTCGAAGGACGCGTAACCGACGCCCTGGGACGGCCGTTGGTGTCCGTGGCGGTGAGCGTGGCCCGCCCAGGCGCGCCCGCGATTGCTCGGGCCACCACCGGTGCTGA
>DASWGV010000077.1:0-9966 GCA_036393515.1 Gemmatimonadales bacterium
GTGCGGCCCGGCGCGCAGAGTCGCTTCGCTGATCCGGCGTTAGGCGGTCGGCCCTGGCCTTCCCGCCCCGTTTCCCGCCCTTCCGCCCCCGCTTGACCGCCTCCGGGTTCTTCTGGTCCTCGGTGCGCTCCGAGGGCGGGACGGTCTTGGGGCGCTCGCCTAGCGCCTCTTGGAGCGTGCGGTAGGCCCGTTCGGCCACGTCCTCGCGGAGCTTGGGTTTCCGTCGTTGCATCAACCTGCAACTACTCTCCGGCCACTGGCGGCAACTGCTGCTTCCTCCTCCTCAAGCTTGAGTTCGAGCTGGTGCATGACTTCATGCATGATCGCCAGGCGAGTGGTGTAATCAACCTCAACTTCCTTCGCCTGCTGGGACCTTATTAACTCGATCAGTCCCAAGCCAACGAGGAACGCCATGATGCCGATTAGGGCAATGCCCTGCAGAGCAAATTCGAGGTTGTCTACCATCGTGGACCCTCCAAGAGACCCTTCGCGCGGGCTCTCCATTCTAAGACCACCGAGCCGAAAAACAGTGTAAGTCCCAAGATGAACATCCAGGCCAAGAGGGGCTGCGCAACACTCCTGTTCTGGTCATCCAGCAAGATCACATCCAGCGGGACAAAGGCGATAACCAAAACACCGACCTCTCGCATCAGTCCGATGACCCTGTGGAGTCCTACCCGGGCCAAGCTCTCAAGTTGCGATGGCACGGGCACTAAAGTGCACAGAGCAACCCCTACCCGCTAGGCCCCAAGTCACCAGCCGCTACATTGTCACAATGGAACCTGATACACTACCGAAAGAACGCGGGAAACAACCACACGGCCCCCGGAACACTGGTTCCGGGGGCCGTTTCAAAGCTTGCGTTTACCCGTCCTTAGGGGACGCGGCCCGGCCGCTGGGGACGCGCCCCTGGACGACCGGAATTTGCCGGCACGCCCGCGGGCCGGCTGGCACGCAAGGCGGGCCCGACATCACTCGGTCGGTACCCTTGAGCAATGAGCTGCCCGGCTTCGCCCGGCATCTCGGTCAGATCCGATTCGCTGGCGCGCGCGTTCAGTCGGTCCAGTACGGCCTGAAGCGCATCGTCGGCCGGAAGCTCACGGTTCACCAGCGCACCTATCACAGCCAGCGGGACCGCCAACGAGCGGCCGGAAGGAGCTGACTGGGCGAGGGCGCTCACCGTGGCGCCGTCTACTCCCAGCGACATCGCGGTGGCACCCGCTTCGATTTCACTGGCGTCAGGAGTCCTGCCCGCACCGACCAGGGCGCCGTGCGCGCCGGCCAGGTCGGCCGCCAGGGCCAGGGCCGCGGCGCGGACTTCCTCACCGCTCCGGCCCTTGGCGATTCCTTCCAGCACACGGTCGGCGATGGCCCGGCCGGGGAGCCCGTGGGCGGTCGCGTCCGTTACGATCGCGATCACCTGGTCCGATACGTTGGCCGGCAGGACTTCCCGGAGACGGTCGGTTGGGACCTGCTGCGCCGCGAGCATCACGGGCAGCACAGCCAGGCTGGAGAACAGCTTGAGGGTTCGCATGATCACTATCCCCATATTAGAGCGGTCGCCCGCTACGTAGTTACACACTCCGCCAGCGCGCAAACGGTCACTCAGGGCACCACCATCAGGCTGGTCCGGCCCCCAAAACCGTCGTCCACCCAACCAAAGCCTTCGGGGACGATCCAGCGCTCCCCATCCACCACCAGGTTGAAGCGATGCACGCCGGGAGGCAGGGTGGTGCGCAGCACCCAGCGTCCATCCGGCGCGCGCTGCAGGGGCACGGGCTGCCACCCCGTCCAATCCGACACGAAATCCACCCGGGACGCTGCGCCGGGCACGGTGAACCGCAGCTCCGCTTCGCCGCGGGCGTGCACGTGGAGCGCGTGAGCGCCCGACGTGCCGGCCCAGGCGGATGGGCGGCTGCGGGAGAATCGGAGACCGGCGGACAGATAACGTCCCTGGGGCAGGGCCTGAAGCAGGTCGGCCGCGTAGCCCCCACCCCCCACCACCAAGGCGGCCTGCGGCGCGAACCACACCGTCATGTTTGCTCCGCCCCACCCAGTGCTCGACAGGCCCGAGGCACCGGGAGCACCCCGCCACCCCGCGTGTCCCGTCAACTCCACCCGGCCCCGGCCCACAACGGCCGAGACTCGGCCCTCCGCCTGCTGGTACCAGGCGCCTTGAAGCCGAAATGGAGTCCACACCGCGGTCGCGCCCACCCGTCCCCTCCGGCCCCAGACCCCCGCCGTTGGCCCGGCGGCCGAGGTGGCCTCGCTGCCGGCGGAGGTCCCCGCGGCCGCCACCGTCCCTCCCGCCCACATGCCGGCCGATCTGCCGGCCAGGTGCAGCCGGAATTCGCCGCGGGTGCTGGCGGTGCGGTAGCCGCCCGAATGCACGCTCCCGCCGGCTGCTCCCACGAGTTCCGATCGCAGCAGGCTCAGCGACCGCGCCGGCCGGAAAAGCAGGGACAGGTCAGCGTGGCCCTGGGTGGTCCATCCACCCCCCTCGAAACCCGCCAGCGCCCCGCTGAGAGTGGCATAGGCGATTCCCCGGTTCCATTCCACCAGGGGCGCCACCGACAGGGACGCGATGCCGGCCGTGCTGTCGTATCCTACGCGGTTTCCCGACAGGTCCACCTGCCACCGCTGAGCGGCGGCCGGCCGAACGGTGAGCAGCACGCCTCCGGCCACGGCCAATACCGTGATCAGTGTGCGATGTTGCATGAGTCCTTAGTTGTGGGAATGCGACAGGTCGCGAGGGGGCCGAGGCGGTGTGGGCGGCCGCCTGAAGGGCCGCACCGGAATGGGCAACGCGCTCCGCAGCGCATCGAGCGGCGGCGCACCGAGTCGCAGGCCCACGTCCATGCGCGCGGGGATGCCGGCCACCTGCTCAGGCCCCACGCCGGCCCCCATGAGCTGCTCGATCACGTCCAGGGCCTGATCCGCCGCCACGCCGCGCTGCACCAGGTCGCCCAGCACGGTGAATGCCACCACCAGCGGTGTGGCCGCCGGCACATGGTTCCGCAGCGTCGTCAGCTCCGCCTCGGGCACTCCCCGGGCGCGGGCGTGGGCGGCCGCCACAATCTCCCCATCGGCCAGCGGGGCGGAGGGGGCGGCGCGCCGCAGCAGCGCCCGCGTCTGCCGCAGGTCGGCGGCCAGTTGGCGCACCGCCGCGACAATCCGGGGCGGGGACACGCGCTTGGCGGCGCCTTCCAGCGCCTTGTCCTCGAGAACTCCGGACGGCACCGAATCGCGCCCGGCGCTATCAATGATGGAACGCACGGACGCCAGCGTGGACGGATCGAGCCGCGCCTCGAGCGGTGGCCGAGCCTGGGCGGCCAGGGCGGTCACGCCGAGGGGAACGGCCAGTGCGGAGAACAGGAACCGGCGCACGGTCAGCTCGCCCGGCGGCCCGTCACCAGCAGCACGCTGTTCTGCTGCCCAAAGCCGTCGTCCACCTGGGAAGCGGCGTTGGGATCGGGCCGCCACTCCGTGCCGTTCACGATGAACACGTAGTGATGGAGCCCCGGCGGGATCTGGAGATCAACGCTCCACACCCCCTCCCCCGGCGGTCTGGTGAGGGGGATGCCGTTGGGATCCCAGCTGGCGAAGTCTCCCGTGACGGCCACGCTGTTGGCCTGTGGCGCCACCAAGATGAGCCTGACCGGCACGCTGGACGATCCGACCGTCTCCGCCCGTCCGCCGGTATCAACTCCGGGGCGGAGCAGCAACAGGGCCGCGATCCCGGCGGCCATGGCCAGTCCCGCGAGCGGGCTGAGCCGCGGCGCGGCCAGCCAGTCCCAGCTCCGGGCCCACGCGGATTGCGGCCGCGCGCGGACCTCTGCCATTACCGCGGCGCGCACGCGGGGGGGCAGATGGACCGGACGCCGGTCGAGCGACTGCATGATGCGCTCGAGCCGAACGCCGTCCGGCCCCAGGTCTTCGGGTTCCTGCTTCATCCCGCCACTCCTTGGAGCTTTCCCAGCAGCTCTTTGCGGCCCCGCAGCAGCCGCATCTTGAGCGCCGAGACGCTCGCTTTGAGCATTTTCGCCATCTCCGGCAGGCTCAGCTCTTCCACGTACTTGAGCACCAGCGCCTCGCGCTGGTCTACCGGAAGGTTCTGGAGCGCCTCATGTACCTTCCGGCGCACGTCGGCGGCTTCCGCGTCCGCCCTGGGATCCAGGCCCGACGGCACTTCGATCGCCTCGTCCGACAGAGGCTCCAGACGGCGCCGGCGGCGCCGAGCCAGATGCGTCTTGCTCTGGTTGCTCACGATCCGGAACAGCCATCCTTTGAAATTGGCCCGGTCGCCACAACGTCGGAGCGACCGATAGGCCCGGACCAGGCTCTCCTGGATCACATCCGCCGCATCGTCCGCGCTGCCCGTCATGTACCTGGCATATCGGGCGAACTCGTCCTGATACCGGTCCACCAGCAGACCGAAGAGATCCACCTCTCCGGCCAGCACCCTCTCGATGATCTCGGCGTCGGTCGGATGTTCGGTCATCGCTCCAACATACACACTCCCATCAGGCGCGGATGGTCACTCCTCTCATGTTTGGCGGGGCCGTGATGATCGCGGGCCGGCGCGACTCGGGCGGCGGCAGGAGGTTGGCGAGCTGGATGGTCAGCGCCTCCGCCGGGCTCGTCACGGCGGGTTTCCTTGCGGGATGTGGCGAAAAACGCGGCGCTTCCGATCGAGCCCCGGCTCAGAGATATCGGAGCCACCAGTCCGTGCGCCGGGCCTTGAGATCGGCGAACCAGCGGCACAACGGGTACAGCATTACCACGGCCACCACAAACACGGTATACAGCAGCGGGAGACTCCAGGTGTACCCGTCGGGTGGAGGTGGAGCCCCCATGGGGTGGTGGGCAACGAGCCAGGGGCTCACGTGGCCCAACCGCACGGCCGACACGATCAGCGCCAGGAGGTGAATCAAGGGGATGTGCAGCACGTAGTAGAAGAACGGCACGCGGCCAAAGACGCTGATCCAGCGCGCCACCGCCCCGCGCCAGTGCTCGAGCGCCGGGACCAAAGCGAGCGTGGGGCCCAGCGTCATCAGCAGGAAGAGCAGGGATGCCGGGTACTTGGTGGTGTTCAGAAAGCCCAACCAACCCTGCGCCGGGTCCCAGGGACGCAGCTCACCGTACAGGTTGAACCCCCGCAAGATGAGAAACAGCGCCGTGGCGCCGAGGCCCAAGGCCAGGCAGATCCGGTTGCGGCGGGCCGGCTCCAGCAAGAGCACGCGGCCAAATGCGTAGCCGGCGGCCATGACGCCGATCCACGGCACGATAGAATACAGCACGATGAGCGACGGTCCGTTCTCACCCAAGCTGATGGGGCCGGCGTAAAAGCCGACGTAGAAGATCCGCCAGGCCCAGGCGGAGGGGCGCTCGCCCAGCGCCTCCACCAGCGGACCCATGAGCGGGTCCATCAGGTTGTGGCCCAGCATGACGGCGAGCCCCAGCGCTCCCACCACGGTCACCGGCAGTTTCACCAGACCCGCGAGCAGGATCATGCACCAGCCAATGACCCAGATGACGCCCGCCATCTCGTAGGTGGCGAAGTCGAAGTTGAAGGTCCAGGCCACCCGCAGCACCGTGAGCTCGAGCAGCACCAGCCACGCTCCGCGGATCAGGAGGAACCGGGAGAGCCCGGGGTGTTTCCGCCCGTAGAAGAACGCGCTGGTTCCGGCCAGAAAGAGAAAGGCTGGGGCGCAGAAGTGGGTTACCCAGCGGGTGAAGAAGATGCCGGGCGTCGGGCCGCCGGCGGGGAGCCCGGAATAGACTCGCACGTGATCTATGGCCATCAGGACCATGACCGCGCCGCGGATCAGGTCAATGGAGGCGAGGCGGGACGCGGCGGGCGCCGGCGGGGCGGACATGGGGGTGAAATTACGTTGGGCAGGTCCACGGGCAAGGCCGCCGCGGCGCATCAGGACGCCAGAAGGGCGGCCGTTGGAAGTGGTCTCTTCTCTCCTCGCTAGCGCCCGCCAGCCGACAATAGGTACGTTAGCGCCTCGATGCCGTATTGCCCCGAATGCTCCGCGTCCGTTCCCCAGGGCGTCGAGCGATGTCCCGTGTGCGGCGCCGCGTTGGTGGATACCCCCACCACCGGCGAGCACGTCCCCGGCCCGCCCGAGATTGACGTCAAGGCGCTGGAGAAACTCCTCGCCGCCTCGCTGGCGCCCCGCTACGAGCTGCTGAAGCTCCTCGGCGCCGGCGGCATGGGCGCCGTGTTCCTGGCCCGGGAGGTAGCGCTCAAACGGCTGGTCGCGGTCAAAGTCCTGGCGCCGGTGTTGGCGGCGGACGCTCCCGCCCGCGCCCGCTTCCAGCGAGAAGCCCGGGCCGCCGCGGCGCTCTCCCATCCCAACGTGGTCCGGGTGTACGCCGTGGGCGCCACCCGGACCAAGGTGCCCTACATCGTCATGCAGTACGTCGAAGGGATGGCGCTCACCGAGTGGATGCGGACCCGGGGCCGCGTGCCCGAGCGGGACGCGCGGCGGATCATCGGTGAGGTGGCCGGCGCCCTCGCGGCCAGCCACGCGCGGGACCTGGTCCACCGCGACGTGAAGCCCGCCAACGTGCTGATCGAGGCGGAGACCGGCCGCGCCTTCGTGGCCGACTTCGGCGTCAGCGCGGCGCTCTCGCCCGCCGGCCGCCAGGAAACCAAGCTCACCGCCACCGGGATGATCGTGGGGACGCCGCCGTACATGAGCCCCGAGCAGGTGGCGGGAGATCCGGTCACGCCGAAATGCGACATCTACTCTCTGGGTGTCCTGGCGTACGAGCTCCTGACCGGCGCCCTGCCCTTTACCGCCAATACCATGGCGGGCTGGGCCGCGGCTCACCTGCGCGACACGCCTGAGCCGGTCACCAAGCGGCGCAGTGAGCTGACGCCCCAGCTGGCGCGCGTGGTACAGCGCTGCCTCTCCAAGGCGCCGTCCGACCGTCCCCCCGCCGCCGCCGTGGCGCGAGCCCTCCTACCCTCCCTCGAAACCGAGATCCGCTGGCCCCCGCCGGGACTGGGGAGTCTGCTGGGCCGAGGCGCCACCGCCGCCCGCGAGCTGCTGCTCACCGCCGCGGCCGGGCTCCTGGTGCTGGTGGCACTGGCCTTTACGCCGGACGTGCTGGAGGTCCATGAGCGCTGGCTGTCCCGCTTCGGCACCGATCTGCTGGCCGGCGGCGCCCGGACCCGACCACTGCCTGATTCCAGCCAGGTCTCCTTCTTCATCTGGCAGAGCACCTTGATCCTGGGATCGGCGGTGTTTCTACTCGGCGTCTTTTATCTCGCGGCGGCGGCCTACTGGTTGCGCCGCGCCGCGCGGTATCGCGCCGCCGGCTGGACCTGGCCCACCTTGCTCGACGTAGCCGTAGACCGGGACGGGCGGAGCGGCGCGCTCCTGGCCGGAGGCGGCGAGCTGGGGTTCCTGGACGAATCCGAACGGCGATCCATTCTGCGGGCGCGGCGGCTCCGGGCCGCCTGGCTGCTGGCCGCCGCGCTCTGGCTGTTCCTGGTGCTCGGCGTCTGGATCGCCGCCTCGGTCCTGGGACTGCCCGGCGACAACGGCCCGGCGTCGCTGGCCGGTCCCGGCGCGTTGGGAATCGCCCTGGCTCCGCTCCTGGCCTGCCTCATCGCGGCGGACCTGGCCACGCTGGTCGAGCGGCGACTGCTCGGCCCGGTCTCGGCCCGGCATTCCATCTCGGCGACCCCGGTTGAAGTGGAGGAGTGGTACCAGAGCGTACCGGGAGGCGCCGCCGGCCAACCGGATCCGCGCACCTATCGTCGCGCGGCGCAGCTTCAGGCCGCCGCCCTGGCAACGGCGCTGGGGGCCGCCACCGTGATCGCCGGTGGACTGGGAGAAGTGGTGCTCGCTTCCATTGCCGCCGCGCGCTTCGTGCAGTCCGCCGCTCCCCGCGCCGCGGAGCTGCACGGGATGGCGCGGCGCCTGGCGGCATCCGACCCCTATGCCGAGGTCCGGCGCCTGCTGGCGCCGTATCTGCCGGAGCAGGTCGCTCTCCCAGAGGCCGCCGCGCGGCAGATGGTCCGGCAGCTGTTCGAGCGCGATACGCTTCAGCCGCTCCCGCCCGCTCCCTGGGTGGACCCCGGACGCATCGCCACCGGATCGCGCGAATACGTGCTGCAACAGGCGGTGCGAAGCGGCTACCATCAGGCCTTGCCGCCCGAGACCACGGCCCTCCTCGATTCCGGGGCCGCGCATCCCACGGTCGTCGCGTTCCGCAATCTGGCACACGCCCGGTCGGTGGATCTATTCGCTGCGCTCCTGGATGGTCCGATCGCCGACGCCGAGAGCCTCCCCGCACCGCCCGCCGCCCTGCTGCTTCAGGCCGCCCGGCTGAATACGCTCGGCGCTATCGCGGACATTCAGCGGGGGGACACGAACGGCGCGGCGCGGCGGCTGGGCGAAAACGCCGCGGTGGCGGAGCAGCTCCTCCGGGCGCCGCACCTTTCCCGGGCGGCGTACGGCTTGCTCCGGTGGGAGGTGCTGACGCCGCTCGCGGTGCTGTTGGAAGTCCAGGGCTGGACCGACGAGGCCGGCGCGCTCCGCGCGGCCCGGGACGGACTGGTGACGGCCCAGGCGGCTCCGCCTCGCGTCGGCATCGCCGGTCTCGCCGCGGACGCCCCGCCAATGCCGATGTTCAACGGCATGATCCTGCGGTCGCCGCTGCCCGAGGGGGAGCGCCTGGAGCTGCTGGCCGCCGGATGGGCCGGCCTTTGCGCCCACCCGGCGGAGATCATCACCGGCCCCAGCCGCTCACGCTCCCAGATGTTGCTCGCGGTGGCGGACTCGCTGGACTCGCCCCACGCCCGTGACGTGGTCATCCTGTCCGGGCGTCCCTGGGCCCGTCCGATGACCTGGCAGCAGGAGTCCCGCGGGGTGATGGGAGCGCTGCTCGATTGGGGGCCGGTCGGCGTGGCCACGCGGATTCTGTGGTGCTCGTCGGAGGAGCGGCTGACTCGGTAGGCGGGGAGATTGTCCCCGTCCTACTGCACCCTGACCACCCAGATCCGCGGCCGGAGTTCATCGCCCAGCGGCTGATCGGCGCCGTCTCGCACCCTGAGCGCCAGCGAGCCATGCGCCCCGCCTGCCGTGATCCGGGTGTAGGCGGTGCCTCCGCCGGTCACGCTGCCGGCGCGGGCAAAGCTGGTGAAGTCGAACGCCACCGGCGACAGCTGTTGCTCGGCCCCCAGGGCCCCATAGATATCGGCCAGGTTCCAGCTCGTGACCTGGAGCGTCGGGGACGCCGCGGGCGGGACGCGGCCGTCGGCGTAAAGCGTCATGGCCCAGTCGGCGATCAACCGGCTCAGATCGCCGCCCGCGAAGCTGCCGAGTGCCAGGACCCCGTCCTGCATCGGATCGGCGTCAATCAGCGCGGCGTGGAATTCCGGTTCACCGCCCGCCAGGCCGTCCGCCACCCGGTCGCTCACGTATCGCAAGAATGACCACGCGGCGCCGGCCGCATAGGCGGGGCCGCACGGCACCGACGGGCCGCCGAAGCCGAACAGAGAGCATCGCTCCGGCGCACCCGTCACCTTCCCGGTGGCGCCGTCCCATCCGAAGAGATAGGACAGCCGGTCGAACAGCGGGCGATACCACGCCATGGCTTCGGCATCGCCGTTCACCACCGCGGCGCCGTAGTCCCGGTGGGGCTCGTCACCCCGCGCCGCAAACCCCACGACTTCGGTGCCCAGCTGCGCCTGCGCTTCCGCGATCCACGGCGCCAGTGGAATGCCGCCGGCCGCGGTGCGGCGGGTGAGCTGGATCACGTGGGTCAGCTCGTGGGCCAGGTCCGGAGGCACCGCCGCGAGCAGGGCGGCGAACCCGGCGGCGTCGGGCTCTGCCGGAGCCGCGAGATAGATCACCTCCCCGCCGTTGCTCGACGGGCACGTCGCCCGATCCACCAGATCCACGGCGGTGGCAAACGCCTGGACCCCCAGCGTGCCCACCA
>DASWGV010000078.1:0-23355 GCA_036393515.1 Gemmatimonadales bacterium
ACCGTACGTGGTGGACTACTACTACAAGGCGCGCTGGGGCTACGCGGCCGAGTTCGTCGCGCTGTTCAAGAAGAACCACTATCCGGTGTTGAAGCGGCAGGTGGAAATGGGACGGATCCTTCAGGTGTCCGCCGCCGCGCCGCGGTACCACGGGACCGAGGACGGCCGCTGGGACTATCGGGTGACGATCGTCTTCAAGGACGCCGCGGCCGCCATGACCGAACCGGACCTCGAGCCTATCCTTCGCGCCCTGTACCCCGATCGCGCCACCTTCGACCGGGAAGAGCAGCGGCGCTTCGAGATCCTGCTGGCGCATTGGGACGTGCCGATGACCTCCGTCAACCTGGAGCGCTGAAGCGAGGCCTCGCACTCCAAAGGCGAGCCACGGGGCGCCAAGCCGGGTGATGTCATTGTGCCGCTGCGGACACTCGGCCAACAAGCCGTTTTGCGACGGCTCGCATTGGAACCGATTCGAGGACGACAAAAATTGACCTCGGTCGCCGGACACCTGGGGATCACTCTGTCCGAGTACGACCGGCGGATCCGCACCTTTATCCCGCACTATGAGGAACTGCTCGGGGTCGTGGCGGACGTGCCTGGGTGGGTCCCGGCGCGCTCGCCTGCGATGCTGGATCTGGGTATCGGCACCGGGGCGCTGGCCACCCGGTGCCTGGCGCTGCACCGCGGCCGTTTGACCGGCATGGACAGCGATCCGGCGATCCTCGCGGCGGCCCGCCGCCGCCTCCAACGGTACGGTCGTCGCCTCCAGCTGATCCGGGGGAACTTCTTGACCGAACCGCTCCCAAGAAGCGATGCCGTTGTCGCGACGCTCGCGCTGCACCACATCCGCACGGCGACAGCCAAGCGGCGCTTCTATCGGCGGTGCTACGCGGCGCTGCGGCGGGGCGGCGTACTGGCGACCGGGGACGCCTTTGTCACGGACGACCCGCGGCTCAACGCTTCACAGATAGCACGCTGGGTCTCACACATGGCCCGGACCTATGGTCCCATGCAGGCCCGTCGCTTCCTCAGGTCCTGGGCGCGGGAGGACCGTTACTTCCCCCTGAACCAGGAGGTGGCCATGCTCAAGGCGGCCGGGTTTGCCGTCGAGGTGGTGTGGCGGCGCCCGCCTTTCGCGGTGCTGCTGGGACGGAAGGGACGGTAAGGATGGCCCAGGTTGAGCTTCCTGATTGCTGGCGAACGTCTAAACGCCACCGCCCTC
The DNA here is from genome assembly GCA_036393515.1 of Gemmatimonadales bacterium. Lineage (GTDB taxonomy): Bacteria > Gemmatimonadota > Gemmatimonadetes > Gemmatimonadales > GWC2-71-9 > JACQHC01. Next base: position 1,223 of record DASWGV010000078.1, read on the forward strand.
AGGCCCTGGGGCGACACCTCTGGATGAACTCGCGGCGCAGGGATGGAGGATCGTCGATCACCCGGTAAAACGCGTCGAGGTACTTCCGAGTGTCCCGGACATACTTGGGGTCCAAATCTGGAAGGCTCTGGTAGAGAGCGTACACCGAGTCCCGCCCTTCCCTGAACCGGTCCAGCAGAGGCGTCCATTCTTCCGCTGTCCGACATTGGCCCCGGTACAGCCGCTGCCGCACCGACGAGAGCCGGAGCCGGCGGTCGGGCGCCGCGTAGTCCGCATCGGCCAGCCCGCTCCAATCAAAATCGTACGGCGCGGCGTACATGGTCCCACTGAGCGTGTCTCGCATCAGGCGGATGTTGTGCAGCCCCCACACCGACCAGTCCGTTCCACCGATCATGTACTCGAACGCGGACACCAGCCCGGCGTTGTCGAAGTCCAGGTGCTCGAACGCGGCGCCCTCGGTCTCGAACAATCGCGCGCCATGCCGAGCCGCCAACGCTTCCTGATCTTCGATGAAAAAGGAGTACTTGGTGAGCGTATCCTCCCGTCCCGACTCGTCCACATACGTGACTTGCGCCAGGCGGACCCGGAAACTCCTGGGCGTGAGCAGGTTGTACAGTCGGTAGATCAGGTATTCTCGCAGCACGTACTGGTCATGGTCCTTGGCCCGGCTGCGGCAGGGGGTTGTGAGCTTGAGCTTGTCCTGCCCGAGGAACACGGAGTGCTCCGGCTGGCGGCTGGGGAAGTCGACGCGAAGCTGTGGGAAGTCGCAATGGTTCGGATCCAGTCTCCAGTGGCCCCGCGTCTTGAGCGCGACATCGAGGGTCACCGCCCTTCCGCCTTCGTCATAGGTCAGTATCGCGGGGTGCCATTGGGCCTTGGTGGAGTCGCGATCCCGGACCACGGCGCGAAGGTCGGTCCGCAGGGTGAATCTGAGCAGCTCGTCGGACGTGAAGAGTGGAGCGGCACCGGTCGGCGAGGGGCGAGCGGACGGTGACTCGGGCCCTTGAGTGCGCAGGGTTCCCTGCCCGCTCCGGACGACCGTCGCAAGAGCGGCCAGCAGGATCGAAGACAGCCGAACCAGGCGGGGGCCGGACTTCGACGGCATGACGTCGCGCCTACAGCGATTGGATCGCTAAGCATACGGCGCGGCGCCGCGACCAGGAAGACGCCGGCCGGCGCGGTATAACCGCGCCACGAGCGCGCGCCCAGCCCTAGTTTACCGCCAATCCGCTCGGCACGCTCGCCGGCACTAACGATGTCAGGTCCCGCGCCGCCGGATCGGTCAGGGATTTCAGGAACGTCACCAGGTCGCGCTGCTCCTGGTCGGTGAGTCGGAGCGGCGTCCGGAGACGAAAGTCGAGCGTCGAAAGCACGTCCGATATAGTGGCCGCGTCCCCATGGTACGTGTCGCGCAGCGCCGGGCTGAGCTGCGACACGTCGTAGGTCCGCAGCGCCGTCGGCACGTCGTTGTAATGACTGACCACCGCCTCGAGCGTGGCAAACGCCCCATTGTGCATGTACGGCGACGTCAGCTCCACGTTGCGCAGCGGCGCGGCCCGGAATGCGAACCGGTAGAAGTTCGGCGGGCCCTGGAGCTGATTGATCACGTCGGCCCGCCCCAGGTCCAGCGGCGCTCCCGTGCCCGTCCCCGGACCCAGCTGGGGCACGCCGGTGTTGGCAAAGCCGTCGCCGCCCAGCAGGGCGCCCGAGTGACAGGTCACGCATTGGGCCCGGCCAAAGAACAACAAACCACCGCGCTTCGCTTCCAGCGTCAGGGCGGTGTTGTCCCCCGCCAGGTAGCGGTCGAACGGTGAGTCATACTTGGTAAAGGACTGGGTCAGAAACGCCGCGATGGCCGTGGCCGCGTGTTGGAAGCTCAGCGGCCCGACCGAGGGAAACGCGGCCGCGAACTTGGACTGGTACCCGGGGATCGCCAACAGCCGCTGCATCACGGCCTGCCAGACCAAACCAGGCTGGCTGTCGGAGATCGCCGCCAGCTCGTTGGGGTTGCCGAATACATCGGCCTCCCCCGAATCTCCCCGCATTTCTCGGCGATTGAGCACCGGGAGCATGGCCTGGGCCGCGAGGATACTCGGCACGCCGGAGAGGAACGGACCGTCCGGCTGAGCGACGAAAGGCCCGGCGCCAAACCCCTCGAGCCGGCCGTCCCAGAACAGGTAGAAGGGGCGAAGCCCCTGATTGAGCATGGTCGGGGCGTTCCGCGGGACGAATTGGCGCCCGGGACCAAGCGTTCGGTCGGCGCCCAGCCCGATGCCGCCGGTCCCGATAGCCAATGAAAGCCCGTCGGTGCCGTGGGTGGACGGGTGATGGCAGGTGGCGCAGGAAATGTCGCGGTTGCCGCTCAGGATCTTGTCGAACACCAGGGCCTGCCCCAGTTCGACCTGCGCCGCACTCTGCGCCGGCATCGGCCCGATGGGAATCGCACCGTAGGGTGTGAAGGCCTGCCGCAGCCGCGCGTCAATCGTCGGGGTGGGCGGGGGCTCCGGCGGTGTGATATCCGGATCGCAGCCGCCCAGGGCCAGCAGTCCCAGGGCCGTCACGCGTGAAAAGCGTTTCATGGCATCAACGAATCGGGATCGAGAGCCCGACCTGATGGGTCACCACCTTGACCTCGCCCAGGGTCAAGGGCCCACTGGGCGCCACAATGATGTTGCTCGCCACGCCGGGTGAGGCAACCTCGAGTCCGCTGTTGCGGGGCATCACCCCAGGCCGGCCCGTCCCGTTGATCACGTTGCCCTGATAACGAATCTCCAGCTCGGGGAAGCGGAAGGTGACGCCCCAGGTGGGCGTCCACTCCACCCATTGCTCCTCCTGGTTGCGTTGAGTGAGCTGAACGTTGTCGAACTGCTCCAGCCAATAGTGGATGGAGCGAACCACCAGACCGAGCTGGAAGGCCGTGGTCTTCCCGAGATCGCGGGTGACGCCCATGCGAACCAGCGTGTTGGAAAAACGAAAGTCGTTCTCGATGGTCCGGCCGCCGGCCGGGATGGTGTCCCCGCCTCCGGTGGCGATCGGCGCCGCGGCGTCGGCCCAGGTGTAGCTCCAGATGGGCTCGTAGATGGCGTCAATCCCAAACGTCGCCGGCCCGCGTGTCCGGGAGAGCCCCAGTCCCACGTTGAACGCATAGGAATCCCCCGGGTCCCGCGGGATGCTCATGATTTCGTAATTGGGGATCTTGGGATGCGACATCCGATTGGCGGTGGCCAGCCATCCGATCCGCCATCCCGGCGCCTGGAGGGGACGCTCGTATTCCAGATGCAGGCCCCAGATGTCGGTCCAGTCGAGATTCTGCTCCAGCCGGGACCGCTGGCGGGTTTGCTGCGTGGCCGGGTCCCAGAATGGATCCAAGTAGGTCACGTCGTGCCCCATCCGGAGCTGATCGAACACCAACAGGGCCTCGAGCGACCGGTCCCCTTCCCACTCCTTGAGGAATCCCAGGCGCACATCCATGGAGTGCCCGGCCTGCTGGATGCCGGCGCTGCGGGCGTAGAGCAGGTCCACGCCGTCAATGGCGCTCAACCCCGCCCAGAAGATGCTGCCGCCCAACGAAAGCTTCCGCTCGGGAAAGGTCTTCCCCACCATGGCGAAGGCCATCTCGTTCCCATGGGAGCGGGCATTCAGGCTGCCCGAAGGCGGCACCACATCGCCCTCGAAGAAGACCGGACCGAAGAACTGCTGCTGGCTCGCGTCCACCTGCTGGAGGGCAAGCGCCACCGCACCGAACCAGGAACCCGTTCTCATAGCGGCCGCCACCGGCAGCGTCCGTCCCCCGCCGGCCTCGCTCGAGACGCTGTAGAAATAGGGACTGCCATAAAAGTGCGGCTCGCCCAGCCGGGACCCCTTGGCCGGGTTGGTGAATGGGTCGAGCAAGGGATCCGCCACAGCGATGGAAATGCCGCCCATGCCCAGATTGCGAGAGGGGAAGATGGCGAACTGGTCTGCCTGCGAGACCGGGACTGTCTTGATGTTGATGAGTTGCGCCACGGCCGTGTTGTTGAGAGCTGCCAGCAGGGCGCAAAGACCGACCAGGTGTCGCATCATGGGAACCTCGTGGGAAAAGGATGCTGAGAAGGGAGACCACCGGAAGGAGATCCGCGTCACAGCGCGGCCTGTCCCCTCCAGACCGCCTCCGTCAGTCCGCCAGGATCGGATTCATGATCTTGCCGAGAAACAGAATGGCACCTGAGAAGCGCTCGCGAATCGCGACGACGAAGGGCCGGTCGATTCGGAAGACGGGCGGCCCGCAGGCGCAGACGAGGCCGATTCCGACCACGGTCGCCGCGGCGGCCTCGGTGCCTTCTTCGTTCACCTCCACGAACGTGCCCTGTTTGACAAAGCTGATGAACAGGTCCCCAGGGACGCCCGCGATGCCGCTCAGATCCGCCCGGCCGCCAAACGCAATGCCCATCCCCAGCGAGTCGAGCACGTCGTTCAGCTTGGCGTCCCAGCGGAGCCGGAACTTGGGCATGGCGATGATCACGGAATCACGGTTCAGGCCGCTGGTGATTTGCTCCCAGGCCGGCGCCGTGAGGCTGGTCGCCAGGTCGTCCACGTCGCGCCCCGCGTCGGGCAGGACAATCGTCATGCTGTAGGCGCCACCGCCGTAGGGCAGATCCACCACCTGGAACCCCTGCCCCCGATACCGGCCGACCAGCGCACCGCCGGCGTGCTGCATCATGGAAACAGTCTGCTGGGCTCCACCGCGGAGAGTGAACGGTTCGTCCTTGGTACGGTCCTTGTCGAACTGGTAGATCCACGTTCCCTTGAAATAGATGGTATTGATCAACAGCATCACGATGTCAGGGGAAAGGAACTCGATGATCTTCGGGATCCTGCCGTTCGTGTTGTCGTTGACCCACCCGTTGATCGTGTTGACGGCTTCGGGACGGGAGAAGTCGAGCGTGCTCACTTGGGCGTCGAAGAACTGTTGATTCACGTTCAGGAACTCCGGCCGGGCGACAAACCCCAGTTTGGACCAGATGGAATTCGCCAACCGGAAATCCACCCGCGAATCCAGACCGCGCAACAGGTCAATCAAACTCAGGAACGACTCGTTGGCCTCTTGCAATGTGAGGTCGCCCAGGCCGAGGACCTCGGCCATGGCGGTCCGGGTTTCGCCGCGCGCGCCGTTGTACGTCATCCCCAGAGCCATGGCCGCACTGAGCGGGGAGATGAATACATTGCTGTCGGGATGCCCTTGACGGACCACCTCGCTGAACAGGTTGAACGCAAACCGGTTGGTGGTGGTGATCAGCTTCTGCTCGGCCACAGAGAGCTGGCGGGGGAGGCCGCCGATCGGGCCAAGCGGTTCGCCGCCGCAGGCCGCCAGCAGGGCGCTCAGGACTAGGACGATGGGCCCGCGCAGTCGTTGCATCACGTAGACGTAGACCTTCCCACCCGCGGACCCGTCACCGGCCCGCCTTCAGGCCGGGTGTTGCCTTCGCGAGCCGGCCGGGGTATCACCCAACCGGCTTGGAGGTGACGGAGCGCGCGGGCGATGGGTCATACTGGTGGGGAACGGGAAGGCGACGCTGCCCTGGTCCGGCTGGTGCTGGCCGGGGACGTCGAGGCCTACGCGGTGTTGGTGGCCCGCCACCGTGACCGCCTGGGCCGGTATGCCCTGCATCTTTTGGGAAACCAGGCGGATGCCGAGGAAGCGCTACAGGACGCGTTGGTGCGGGCGTACCGAGGGCTGGAACGTTGTGCGACACCGGAGCGTTTCGGGGCGTGGCTGTTCCAGATCCTGGTCAACCGGTGTCGCACCATCGGAGGGCAGCGGGCGCGGCGCGAGCAGGTGGTGATGGCGAACGAGGCGGCGCTGGCGGAGGCGGACGTGGCGCACCCGGCCGACGCCATGGCATGGGGCGAGGCGATCCGGTGGGCCTTGGATCGCCTGGCGCCGGAGCAGCGGGAGGCGTTTCTGTTGAAGCACGTGGAAGATCTGAGTTATGAGGAGATGGCCGAAGTGACCAACGTGGGTGTGTCGGCGCTCAAGATGCGCGTGAAGCGAGCCCGCGATACGTTGCGCCACCTCCTGACGGAGGAGGTAGAACGTGCCTGAGTCGGAAGACCAACTGGTCGCGCGGATCGCCGACGAGTTGCGGCGTCCGGTGCGGCTGGATCCGGGATTCGACGCGCGGGTGATGGCCCAGGTGCGGGGGCACCCGCGCCGCCGGCGCGCCTGGTTCCTCCGCCCCCGCGCGGTCAGTGTCAGTCCGTTGGGCGGCCTCGCCCTCGCCGCGACGCTGGCCGCGTTGGTGGTTGGCGCCACGCTCGCCGTCCTGAGAGTGCGCCCCGCTGCCGGGCCGGTGCTCGCCACGGCGAATGCGGTGCCGTTTGTGCTGTACGCCCCCGACGCGCGCTCCGTGGCGGTGGTCGGGGACTTCAATGACTGGGACACCGCGGCGACGCCGCTCCAACCCACCGGCTCGGCGGGCGCGTGGGTGGTCACGGTGCCGTTGCATCCCGGCCGCTACCGGTACGGGTTTGTGATTGACGGCACCCGCTGGCTGGCCGACCCCGGAGCGCCGCGCGCGCCGGACGATGACTTCGGCACGCCCAACTCCGTGCTGACCGTGGGAACCTGATGAAGACGACATTCTTGATGGCTGGTTTCGCTCTTGCGCTGACCCCGGCGCTGCCCCGCTCCGGCGCCGCCCAGGACGCGCGGCTGGAGCGCCTGACGCCCGAAGCGCGCGTGCTGGTTACTACGGTGATTGACTCGGCCCGCGCGGTGGGGCTGCCTACCGAACCCCTGGTGGACCGGGCGCTGGAAGGCGCCAGCAAGCGAGCGCCGGACGCGCTGATCGCCGCGGCCATCCGCCGTCTCGCGGGCGACCTGGGCCGGGCCCGCGCCGCGCTCGGGCCCGGCACGCCGCAGCCTGAGCTGGTTGCCGCGGCGGATGCCCTTCGCGCCGGGGCCTCTCCGGAGGTGCTGGTGCGGCTACGGGAAGCGCTCGGCGACCGCCACCTGGCCGTGCCGCTTGGCGTCACCGCCGACCTCACGGCCCGGGGCGTGCCCGCCGACACCGCTGCCGGCATCGTCATCGCGCTGGCGCGTTCGGTCAGCGATGGTCAGCTGCTCGCCCTTCAGCGGAACGTGGAGCGCGACATCGCGTTGGGCGCTGCACCTCTCGCCGCGGCCGGCGGGCTCCTGAGCGCGGGCGCGGACACGCAAGCTGCGGGATTGGAGATTCAATCCGCGGGAAGCACCCCTCCACCCCGTTCGACACCTCCTCGCAAGCCATAGGCCCCTGAGCCACAGTCAGTAGCCCAGTCGCCGGGCTCGCCCTCGACTGATACCCTTCCAGCGGAGTCTTGCCGAGCTGTGGAAGAGTGCCAGCGCGTTGGCCCAGGCCAGGCCCCTCTCGGGGCCTTTTCGCGAGCCCGGTGGGAACGGGGCTCGCCGTCCTGGGCTGCCCGCTCGCGTGCGCGGTCCTCGCCGTCTCGCCCGCCGGGGCCCAGACCCGGGCCAGCCTCGACGCCGGCGTCTCGCGGGTCGCATACGAGGGATTCCTTCCGTCCGCTGCCCTCTCACTCTCCCCGGCGCTGGCGATCACCGCGGAACGCTTCGGGCTGGCTGCGCGCGCCAGCTGGCTCCGGTTTGAGAGCGGAAACAACAGCCTCCGAGGGCTTCTGGTTGGCTCGTACAGCATCCCCGTTTCCGCCGGCACGGGCGCGGATTTCAGTGCGGAGCTGGGTGGCAGTCGCTACGAACAGTTCACCACCTTCTCGCACATCCTGGGTCGCGCGCGCCTGCATTTGGTGGGGACCAGCGGCCGCAGTGGGTCCCTGGCGGCCACGCTGGGCAGCATCCTTTCCGAGGGCGAACAGCGCTCCGTCGCAGCCCTGTCCGGGGCTCTCCGATTCGATCGGCCGAATGTCTCCGTCGCGCTGGCCGGCACCGGCACGGTGGTCGGCAGCGTGGCTTACACGGACTGGGAGACCACCGTCAGGCACGGGCGTCCTGGCGGCTTCGAGGCGGAGGCCGTCTTGAGCTTCCGTGCGGGCGACCGGGGCGGCGAGGTGGGCCCGTTCTTTGAGGCGGCGCTAGCGGCGCCCATCACGCGATACGCCGGGGTGGTGCTGGCCGGGGGGCGCTACGCCGAGGACGTGGTGCGCGGGAACGTGGCGGGTAACTACCTGACGGCGGCGATCCGACTTTCGCACCCGGTGCGGCGGCCGCGGATGGTGGTGCCGCCGGTGCCGGGTCTCGCGCCGTCGAGCGACGGCGCCACCGTCGCGGCGGCGCTGGTCGAAGTGCGACGCGGTCGGGGAGACAAGTGCACGCTGGTGTTCCGCGCGGACTCAGCGCTCGAGATCATGGCCGATTTCACCGACTGGCTCCCCGCCCCGCTCCAACCCGCGGGGCGAGGCCGGTGGACCCTCACGCTGCCCATTCCGCCCGGCCGGCACCGGCTGAACGTACGGTTGAGCGGCGGCGTTTGGGGCGTTCCCTCAGGTACTACGCCAATGGCCGACGACTTCTTGGGCGTGGTCGGCACGGTGGTCATCCCGTAGGAGCGGGCTTTAGAGCCGGCTCGGAGCCCGCGTCGAGAGGACGACCTGCTCAGCGCCGGGCCACCGGCTCCAGCCGCACCACCGCGGTCGGTGCGCCCTGGCGGTCGTCAATCGCCAGGTAGATGTACCCGTCCGGTCCCTGCCGGACGTCCCGAACGCGGCCCATTCGGCGAACCAGGGTCTCCTCAATTTCGACCCGCTGCCCGTCCATGGTGAGCCGCGCTAGCTGCTCGCCGGCCATGCCACCGACCAAGAGATTGCCCTTCCACCCGGGAAACTGGTCCCCGGTGTAGACCAGCAACCCTGACGTCGCGATGGACGGCACCCAGAAATGAACCGGCGGTTCCATGCCTTCCCGATGGGTTCCTACGTGGAGCGTGGCTCCGGAGCGGTAGTTCACGCCATACCCGACCACAGGCCAGCCGTAGTTCAGACCAGGACGGATCAGGTTCAACTCGTCGCCGCCCTGGGGGCCGTGCTCGGTGGCCCACACGTCGCCGGTCTCCGGGTGGATCGCGAGGCCCTGGGGATTGCGGTGCCCGTAGCTCCAGATCTCTGGTCGGGCGCCGGCCCGCCCCACGAACGGATTGTCGTCCGGCACCCGCCCATCGTCGTGAATGCGGTTGATGGTGCCGTGGTGATTGGAGAGGTCCTGGGCCGGATGGGACTCCTGGTTCTCCGCGGGCGGCACCTGGCGGTCTCCCACCGTGATGAACAGGAAGCCGTTCCGATCGAACGCCAACCGCGAACCGTAGTGCCCGGCGCCGCGCGAGACCGCCTCGAAGATCTGCTCCACGCCGGTCAGGCGATCGTTCTCAAACCGGCCACGCACCACGGCAGTGGTGGCGCCGTTTCCGTCAGCGTACGGCTTGGAGTAGCTCAGGTAGAGCAAGCGGTTGGTGGCGAAGTTGGGATGCGGAACCACGTCCAGCAGGCCGCCCTGCCCCTGCGCGTGGACCGGGGGAACGCCGGACACCGGGTCTGCCAGCAGCGTCCCGTTTCGGACCACGCGGAGCCGGCCGGGACGCTCGGTCACCAGCACATCGCCGCCGGGCAGGAACGCGATGGACCAGGGGTGAATCAGCCCCTCCGCGACCGTCACGATACGGTAGTCGTGGAACGCAGACCGTTGGACCGGCATTTGGCCGGAGACAGGGGGCACAACCCCGAGCGCGAGCCCGGTTGCCACGAGACCTAATGAAGCCCGGATCACCACAGCCTCCTTGCGAACAGCGGACGTCAAGGGTGTTCAGAGGGTCCCAACTTAACGAATCACCTCACCCCGCCGGAAGTCGAACAGGGTGGCCCGCCGCAACCGGTAGTACGCCTGCCAGTAGCCCCGCAGGGCCTGGACGAACTGGGTCAACGCCTGGTCCTTCTCGTTCTGCGCGATGAACAGGTTGTCCAGGGTGATTCGGCCGATCACGTATCGGTTGTAGGCCACCTCGAAGCGCTTGCCGGCCACCGTATCCGCCGTCGCCGAGAGAGCCAGGCCGCGCCGCGCCTGGGCCAGCTCCAGCGCCGCGAACCGCGCCTCATGCGCCACCTGCTCCAGCGTCTGCTGTCCCAGGCTCGAGGCACGTTCCTCCTCGGCCCGAGCCGCGCGTACCGACTCCCCGCGCCCGCCCCATTGCCACAGGGGAAGGTCCACCGACACCTGGACTCGGCGCGCTTCCAGCAAGTTCTGGTACGCCAGGCTCGCCTCTGGCGCCGACGCGTTCAGCCCCACGCTCGCCTGCACCGTGGCGCCCAACGCGCCACCCAGCCGCGCCTCCGCCACCCGACGCCGGGCTTGCACCTCTTGAAGCGCCACGTCGCTCACCGCCGACCGATTCTGCATCGCCTCCGCCACCGCGCGCCCGGTGTCCGCCTCCACCGCGGGCACCTCCGCCTGCAACACCACCTCGATGGGCTGGCCCGCCGGAAGTTGGAGCCTCAGACGCAGGGCCTCGACCGCGCGGTCGTAGGTCAGCCGCGCACCATCGAGCACGGTGCGGGCCCGGAGCAGCGCCAGCTCGCTCTGGAGCAAGTCGTTCTCGCCGATCTTCCCGACCTCGAACCGGCCCTGGTTGAGCGTGTAGAGCGTATCGTTCCGGGCGGCGTTCTGCACCGCGTTGTCCAGCGCGGTCCGCGCCGCCACTACGTCGAAGTAGAGGTTCGCGGTCTGGAGCGCGACGTCCTCCCGCGCTTCACGGTAGCGGCGCTCGTCCACGTCAATCTGCACGGCCTGCTGGCGCCGGTCCCACTCGGCGGTGTTCGGCTTCAGGATGCCTTGCGTGACGCCCACCGACACCGGCGTGGACGACCAGGTCTCAATGGACTGCTGTCCGCTCACGGAAAGGCGGGAAAGTCCTGACGACACAAACAGCTCCCCACCGGTCAGCGGCAGCTTCTGCGACAGGCGCGCCGTGAGTCCGGTGTTGGTCAGCTGCTGCGCCCGGAAGAGCGTACTGCCATCCGGCTGCACCACCGGAATGATGGACCGGTTGTAGATCGGCAGGTTGCCGCTCAGCGCCAGCTGCGGCAGCAGCCCCGAGTTGAACGCTCGGTGGCGATACCGTCCCGCCTCGAGATCGGCCCGCGCGGCCAGGGCTTCGTGGCTCCGCTCCTGGGCCAGCTGAACCGCCTGCTCCAGGGTGATGGGCTGTTGGGCGGCGACCGGCGGCGCGAAAACCAGGGCGAGCCAGGCGGACAGGCGCAGCACGCCCCAAGGGGTACGGTTGGATGGGCTCATGGAATCACTCGTAGCGAAGACAGACCACGGGATCCTGCCGCGCCGCGCGGTAGGCCGGCATGATCCCGAACGCGAGGCCCACGGTAAACGACACCCCGAAGGCCACGAACACGGACGGATACGACACGATCGTCTGGATCCCGGCGAACTGCTCGATCCCCAGGCTCAAGCCCGCGCCCACGATGACGCCGGCCACGCCGCCGGCCACGCTGATCAGCACGGCCTCGCTCAGGAACTGGAGGAGAATGTCCCGCCGGGTGGCGCCCACCGCGCGCCGAACCCCAATCTCGCGGATCCGCTCCAGTACGGACGCCAGCATGATGTTCATGATCCCGATGCCGCCCACCACCAGCGAGATGGACGCGATGGCGCCGAGCACCACGTTGAAGATGGTCTTGGTCCGCTGCTCCTGCCGGAGCAGCAGCTCGGGCACGGTGATCTCGAAGTCCACCACGGAGTTGTGCCGGCGCGTCAACATGCGCTGGAGGATTTCGCCCACGGACGTCACCTGCCTTGAGTCGGCGACACGCACGATGATCCGGTCCAGCTGGTTCCGGTTGATGCGCTCCTGCCGCTGCTCTTCGCTCTCCGGCACCTCCCCCTCGGGGTTCGGCACGTTCTCCGCCCGCGCGGCCTGCTCGATATCCTGCTGGGTGATCTGGGCGCGGTTGCGGAACCGGAGCAGCATGGTCTGCACCGGGACGTAGACATCCATGTTCGCGTCACGGATGCCCAGGCGCTGCACCGCGTCCCGGCTCACCCGGCGGTCCATCAGCACACCGACCACCGTGAGCCAGTTGTTCCCCACCTTGATGGGCTTGCCGATGGGGTTCTCGGTGGTGAAGAACCGGGTACGCACCCCGTGGCCGATCACCGCGACCGGGAGGCCACGCTCCACCTGGGCTTGCAGGAAAAACCCGCCGCTCCCCAGCTCCAGATTGGCCAGCCGGAAGTAGGTCGTGTCCACGCCCACTACCTTCCCCGAGCGCCGCCGACCCTCGCGGGTGATGGTGGTGTTCACCACGATCTCAGCGCTGGTGACCTCCACCGCCGGAATCACCCGCGCGATGGCCTGGGCGTCCGCGTAGGTGAGCCCCGGAGAGAACCGCTTCACCTCCCTCTGCGGCTCGTCGTCGGGGACCTGGCCTTCCTTCTGCTCCACCAGCGGCGTGACCACCACGTTGTTGGAGCCGAGGAGGCGCATCTGGGCCAGGATCTCCTGCTCGGCGCCCTTGCCGATGGCCAGCATGGCGATGACGGAGGCGACGCCGAACAGGATGCCAAGGGAGGTGAGCGCGGCGCGGAGCTTGTTGTGCCGCACTGCCTCGAGGGCCGTGCGGACGCCGAAGAGCAGGTGCGCCGTGATCTGCCCGCGCAGCGCGGCCAGCGTCGCGCGGTCCAGGCGCACGGCGTCAGTTCCTTGGCGGCACGCTCATCGGCACGCCCACAGCGGTGTCGCCGCCGGCGGTCATGGGACGGCGGGGGCTGCCCGGCAAACGGGCGAGCGAAAGCCCCTGGTGCCCCTGGGGAGGCGACAGCAGCACACGATCGTCCTCCTCCAGACCTTGCACGATGATGACGTCATCCTCGCTCATCGCGCCGGTCACCACCTCTTGTTTCGCCACATTCCCGCCCGATTGCTTGAAGACGAACGGGACACCGTCCTCGTTGCTCAGGGCCTCGATGGGGACGGACAGCGCGGACTCGGCGAGGTAGGTCTCGATCGCGTTCCCGGTGGTCATACCGGGCCGGAGCGTCGTGTCCGGCTGAGCCACCTTCACCTTCACCTCGAACACCTTGGAGTCGGCGTTGGGACGCTGCTCACCCACGTTGGCGACACCGGTCACGGTACCGGTGTATTGCTTGCTGGGATCCGAGTCCAACGTGATGACCACCGGTTGCCCCACGGCGATCTTCCGGATATCGATCTCGTTCACATAGGTCACGGATTCCATCTGGGAAAGGTCCGGCAGGGTGGCCACTGACGGCTCCCACGAGTTCACCTGGGAGCCCGCCGTGCGTTTCCGGCCATTCCATTCCTTCACGTAGATCACCATCCCCGGCGAGGGCGCCCGGACGGTGAAGCCCGCCATGACGGTCTGCACGATCTTGAGGAGATTGCGTTGCCGCTCCACGTCCGCCCCGACCTCGCGCATCTTGGCCTGGGCCTGCTCGGTCTTGGTCTGGTAGTCGGTCCGGGCCTGCGCTAGGGCCCGCTCGGCCTTCTCGTAGTCAATCTCCGCCTGGCGCTTGATCGTGGGCGCCTCGTACACCGCCTGCTCCTTGGCCAGCCGTTTCTCTTCCAGACCCAGGTCCATGGTGTGGATGTTCTCCCTGGCGGTGGAGAGGTTGAGCGTCGAGTCCAGCATGGCCTGTTCGTACTGCGCCTCGGCCTTGGTGAGGGCCAGCGTCACTTCCTGGTGCTTATTCGCCAGTGTCGAGCGGTCAATCTGGGCGACGATGTCGCCTTCCTTCACGATGGTGCCTTCCGGGACCAGCGTAGTGATCTTGTTCTGATAGGCGCCGGCCTGCTGGGTGCCTGGCGGCAGGGTGATCTGCACGGATTCGCGAGCCCGCAGCTCGCCGGAGGTCGCCACGGTCACCCGGAACGTGCCGCGCTTGACGCGGGCGACGACCGAGGTGTCCTCGTCGCCTTGGTCGCGGGCGATCAGCCAGGCGCCCGGGACCACGAGCGCGACCAGGGCGATGGTCAGGAACCGGCGCGTGAGGAGAAAGCGCATAAGGAACTCCTTGGCAAGGCGCGGCGCCGATCGAGCTGGTTCAACCATGTAAAGACACCCGAGCGACGCGTTTGGTTGCGCCGCACCCGAATCTGGGCACCCGGCGGGCGGGCGGCAACCGCGCGGAGCGGGGCGGAGAAGGCGGACCGAAGGACGGGCGGACCGGGGGCGGACGTGCCGGTTCTTGCATCGCCCTGATGTCCGATTGGTGACTGGACTCGCACGTCCGTCCCCCCGTCCGCCTTGTCCGCCTGGCGCCTAACCCCCTCCCCCCGTTATACTTTGAGCGCAGTAGGAACCGCGAGCTGGCATCCTTTCCGAAGGACGGACCCGCTCAGGACGGGTCCGGCGCTGACGACACGCCCGGTCTGATCCCCAGGTTCAACTGACCACCGTAGCGAAGCAGCCTCGGCCGCATGGCCAGGGCGGTGTGCGTGTCCGTGTGCAACAAGGAGTGTTGTCAGTCATGCCGTTTGCCAGCCTGGGGCTCAAACCTGAGCTCGTTCGTGCAGTAGCCGAAGAGGGCTACGAAATCCCCACCCCCATTCAACGCGAGACCATTCCGCTCGCGCTCACCGGTCGCGACGTCGTGGGCTCGGCCCAGACGGGCACCGGAAAAACCGCCGCGTTTCTTCTGCCCATCCTGGATCGCCTATCCGTGGTGCCGGGCCCGCGGTTGAGAGCGCTGATCCTGGTCCCAACCCGCGAATTGGCCGAGCAGGTTCTGGAGCGGGCTCAAGCCTACGGCCGGCACGTGCCGCTCAAGGCCGTGGCCATTTACGGAGGCGTGGGAATGGAACCGCAGACCCGGGCACTGGCCCGGGGGGTGGATCTGGTGGTCGCCACGCCCGGCCGTTTCCTGGACCACCTGGGCCGCGGGCACCTGGACCTGTCCCGGGTCGAGGTGCTGGTGCTGGACGAAGCGGACCGCATGCTCGACATGGGATTCGCGCCTGACGTGAACCGGATCCTGGATGCACTGCCCGCCGTTCGTCAAACCCTGTTGTTCTCCGCCACCATCTCGGACGACGTCGATCGCCTGGCGCGCCGGGCGTTGAAGAGCCATGCCGAAGTGGAGACCGCGCCTCGCGCGGCGCCGGCCGACGGCATCGAGCACGGCATCTTCGCGGTGGATCGCATGAAGAAGAAGGACGCGCTGGAGAGCATCCTCAAGCTCGAATTCGTGAAACGGGCGCTGATCTTTACCCGGACCAAGTACGGGGCGGACAAGCTGGCGCGCCACCTCAAGCGTGCCGGACTCCGGGTCGAAGCCATGCACGGCGACAAGGCACAGTCCACGCGGCAGCGGACCCTGGATGACTTCCGCTCGGGCAAGCTGCGGATTCTAGTGGCGACCGATGTGGCCGCCCGCGGGATCGACGTGGACGATATCGAGCTGGTGGTGAACCACGACGTGCCGCTGGACCCCGAGATCTACGTGCACCGGGCGGGCCGCACGGCGCGCGCCGGCGCGCAGGGCGTGGCCCTGACGCTGATGTCGCCGGACGAATGGCTGCTGATGGCGGATATCGAGAAGCTGATCGGGCGGAACTTCCCGCGGGACGTGGTGCCGGGGTTTGAGCCCTCCATCGCGCCGCCACCGCCGAGGTCGCGCGAACCGGAGCCGCCCAAGGGGCCGTCCGTGGGCGCGCGGCGGGGGCGAGCCAGACGGAGGCGGTAGGGCCGTAGTAAAAGAGGCCCGGACCAATCGGCCCGGGCCTCAGTGAGTCCTGGCGCCCGAGCCCACCCGGGCCAGCGCCGCGGCGGATCGGCTCCCGGCACCACGAAAACATCGGGCTGCACCAACAGGGGTCCGCTCGGCCGTCAGGGGTTTGCAAGGGTGCACCGGCCGAGGATAGGAACAGGGGGCCGGTGCAGTATCATCGAATCAGCGGTGCCCGTACCGAATTGCCGCGGGCCATTGACGCTGGCGGGCCCATCCCTGAGCTCAGAAGCCAGGCATCTTCTCATCCGCCGTCGGACCGTAGATGGACGGGATGGGAACATCCAACAGCCGCAGATACACGGTGAGTTGCCCCCGGTGATGGACCAGGTGGCTGATGTTCTGCCGGACGACCGCGGCTCGGGGGAGGGTGAAGATCACCTGGTCTCTGAACTTGAGCGACCAGGGCACGACGTAGTCGGCGTCCTTGCTGGCGGCAATCGCCGCGCGCGCTTCCTTCACGTTCCGGTCAAACACCGCCAACAGCGTCTCGGTGGTCTCGTAGGTGTAGCCTGAAAAGCTTCCCAGGTCGAGCGAGGTCGCCTTGAGCGCGGTGGTGTTCCAGCCCGGCATGCTCGCCACCAACTGCGCCAGGTGGCCCAGCGGGAAAGACCTCTCGTGGGGCTTCCATTTCCCTTTGTCCGTGGGAACCCGCTCGAGCACGCGGCGAGTGGTGGTCATTTCCTGGTCGAACTCGGGGAGCAGCGTCTCGGCGATGGTCATAGCAGCGCCTACCTCCCTGTTGATCCTCGGTTGATACCGTCGCTACAGCTTCCGCGGCGAGATCGAGCTCTTCACCGGCTTCTTTCCCTCACCGCCCGGATTCCTCAAGCAATCCCCGGAGATACTCCCACCACACCTTTGCGACGGTGTGCGTTCCGTGCCCGCGGGTCTCGGTGCTCAACGGAATCACCACGGCGCGGCCGTGCGGCACCCGCTTGATCTCGCGCTCAAGAATCCCCAATTCCGGGGGATTGACCAGATCATCCGCCGAATTGATGGCGAAGAGCGGCGCGCGGATCTTCTCCAGGTCCGGCCCCGGATCGTAGTCGCGCGAGGCTTCGACCTGGTAGAGCACGTCGTTGGCATCCGCGTTCCTTAGAGAAGCGGCGATCGAAGCGTCCAGCACCGAGTCGCTGGCGGCGAGCGTGGGCATCTGCTGCTGGCGCAGGACCGGATTGCTTCCCACCAGCCACAGCATCTGCTGGGCTGTGCGCAGGCTCTGCGGCTGCCGGGAGTAGTTCCCGCCCTGCCACTCGGGATCACTCCGGATGGCGTCAATCAGCACCCGGCGCCACGCCCGGTTACGACCGGAGATCTGCGTGGGGAGGCTCGCCAGCGGCATCAGCGCGTCCATGAAGTCGGGATAGCGCTGTCCCCACACCCAGGTGTGCATTCCGCCCATGGACGTGCCCATGACCAGGCGCAGATGGTTTACTCCCAGGCCTTCCGTCAGCAGGCGGTATTGCGCCGTGACCATGTCCCCGTAGCCGTAATGGGGAAAGCGGGCCCGTAAGCCATCGCTTGGCTTGCTGGACCGGCCGTGGCCGATTCCGTCCGGGAGGACAATGAAATACCGCGCCGCATCGAGCAGCTGGCCGGGTCCGAACAACTCGCCGGCAAAGTCCGGCCGCAGGAACTGCGCGCCGCTCCCGCCCGTGCCGTGCGTGATGAGCACGGCGTTCTGGACCATGCCCTGCCCATCCCGCTGTGGCTGGCCGAGCGAGCGATAGTGCAGGCGAAGCTCGGGCAGGGTTTCACCCGAGGTGAACTGGAAGTTCCGCAGGACAAAGTCTCCTTCGGTGGGCGTGGGATACTGCGCTGCCCCGGTCCGAACCCACGCGAGCGCCAGGAGCAGGAGCGACAGTCGCAGTGACATCAGTGCGTCCCTTTGTGGAGGTGCTTAACTTCCTTTGACGGACGAAGACGGACAAGACGGCCCCGGGGGACGGACCAGCAGGTTCGGAGTGGCAAGCCCCCGGCTCGGTCGAACGATGAACCCCGCAACCCAGATCGGCAGAGGTGAATACGCCAATGATGCAGACCTTCCGCTACCCACCCGCCATGGTGCAACCCATGCGGGACGAGCTTACCCGGATCGGATTCGAAGAACTCTTGACGCCCGACGCCGTAGACCAGGCCATCGACCACGCCAAAGGGACGCTGCTCGTCGTGGTCAACTCGGTGTGCGGGTGCGCGGCGGGCATGGCCCGACCCGGCGTGAAGCTGGCCCTCCAGCATCCCCACCGGCCGGATCGACTCGCGACGGTCTTTGCCGGCATGGAGACCGAGGCCACGGACCGGGCCCGGAGTCGCTTCGCGCCGTACCCACCATCGTCACCCCAGATCGCACTGTTCAAGGACGGACAGGTGGTGCACATGCTGGAGCGGCATGACATCCAGGGGCGGCCTCCGGAAATGATTGCCGCCGACCTGCGAGCGGCGTTTGACAAGCACTGCGCGCCGGCCGCCTAGGGAGCCGCGCGAGACGCCGATGGACACCGACCTCGACAACGAGTTCCCGCTCGGCGACGGAACCGCAGAGACCGAGGCCGCAGTGGTATGCCCGTATTGCGGGGAGGAAATGGCCATCGGCCTGGATCCCGGCGGCGGTTCCGCACAGGAGTACGTGGAGGATTGCCAGGTGTGCTGCCGGCCGTGGCAGGTCAGGGTCTCCTACGACGCCGACGGCTTGGCGACCGTCGACGTCTGGGCGGCCGAGGAAGAGTAACGCAAACGCTGAAGCAGTTGTCGTGACGGCGGAGATCGTCTGGACCCCGCCCGACGCGCTGATCGAGGCGGCCAACGTCACGCGCTTCATGCGGCGACACCGCATCTCCTCCGCCGGCGCCTTGCGCGCGCGGTCGGTGGCGGATCCGGTCTGGTTCTGGGACGCGGTCGTGAACGACCTCGGCATCCAGTTTTCCACGCCGTACCACGCTGTTCGAGACATGTCCGCCGGCGCGCCCTGGACCGAGTGGTTCCTTGGGGGTCGGCTCAACCTCGCGGCGAACTGCCTGGACCGGCATGCGCCGGGCGCGGCAGCCCGCACCGCCGTCATTGCGGAGCGGGAAGACGGCGCGGTTCGCACGCTCACCTACGCCCACCTGCGAACCGAGGTCGCCCGATGCGCCGGGGCGCTCCGGGCCTCCGGGATCGTTCCGGGCGACCGTGTGGCCGCGTACATGCCCATGACGGCGGACGTCGCGATCCAGATGCTCGCCACCACGTCAGTCGGCGCGATCTTCATTCCTATCTTCTCCGGCTACGCGCCCGCCGCCCTGGCCGAACGGCTCCAGGACTCCGGCGCAAAGCTGCTCTTCACGGCGGACGGAACTCGGCGCCGTGGCACGATCCTGCCGATCAAGGGCAACGCGGACGCGGCCGTCCTTGAGTGCCCTGCGGTCGAGCGGGTGGTCATGGCTCGATACACCGGCGAGGACGTCGCTTGGCGCGAGGACCGCGATGTGACGTGGGACGACTTTCTGGACCGGGGAGAGCCCACCGATCCGGTGCCCTGCGGTTCCATGGATCCCGCCATCATGCTGTATACCTCCGGCACCACGGGCCGGCCCAAGGGCACCCTGCACTCGCACGCCGGCGCGCTGGTGCAGATCGCCAAGGAAGCGGCCTACGTCTTTGACCTGAAGCCGGACGACCGGTTCTTCTGGCTCACCGACATTGGCTGGATGATGGGACCGTGGCAGATCATCGGCGGGCTGTTCCAGGGCGCCACGGTGGTGATCTACGACGGCGCGTGGGACTGGCCGCGCGGGCGGAGACTCTGGGAGATGCTGGAACGCCATCGGGTGACCGTGAGCGGCATGTCGCCCACGGCGGTGCGGCTGGCCATGCGGGAGGGTGTCGTGCCGCGAGAAATCGCGGACCTCCGCTCGCTTCGCCTACTCGGATCTACGGGAGAGCCCTGGGATGACCGCTCGTGGACCTGGTATTTCACCGCGGTCGGCGGATCCGCGCGTCCCATCATGAACATCTCTGGTGGAACGGACCTCATCGGTTCCTTCGTCTCTCCACTCCCACTCGACTCCCTCAAGGCAAGCAGCGTAGTGGCCCCCGGACTTGGCATGGACGTTGATGTGTGGGACGAGTCGGGCGCGCCGGTGCGGGGCGAAGTCGGGTACCTCGTGTGCAAGCAGCCGGCGCCGTCCATGACGCGGGGACTCTGGAACGCGCCCGATCGCTATCTCGAGAGCTACTGGGCCAAGTTCCCCGGCGTCTGGAATCATGGGGACTGGGCGCGGATAGACGGGGACGGATTCTGGTACGTCCAGGGCCGTGCGGACGACACGCTCAAGGTCGCCGGGCGGCGGATCGGCCCATCGGAGGTGGAAGGCGCATTGATCGCGACGGGCAAGGTCAGCGAGGCCGCCGCCATCGGGGTCCCGCACGAGATCACGGGCCAGGCGATCGTGTGTTTCGCCGTGCTGAGGCCCGGGCACGCCGCGAGCGAGGCCCTGGCTCAGGCGCTCGCGCAGGCGGTGGTCGAGCGGGTCGGCAAGATTGACCGGCCTGAGCGGATCGTGTTCGTGAACGACCTTCCCAAGACGCGGAGCGCCAAGATCCTGCGCCGGATGATACGCGCCAAGTATCTCGGCGAGGCGCTGGGCGATCTGGCGTCGGTGCAGAATCCTGAGGCGCTGGAGGAGATTGCCGCCCGATCCTAGCCCGTCGGCGTGATCGCTTTGGTCCGCTGCTGATCGTCCGCCAGCACCACCATCCCCATCCCCTCCGGGCGCACCACCAGCGCCACCCGGGCGGTGCCGTCCACCGCCGAAAGCTGGATCTGCGGCATGTCGTTCCACGACAGGCCGATGATGGCGCGGGTCTGCCCGGCCGAGTCGAGGAAGGTGCAGGAAGGCACGCCGGAATCTTCCTCGCAGGACAGCACCGCGCGCACTCGACCCTTGTGATCCACCAGCTCCAATCGTCGGGTCTTCACCGTCTCATTGGTCATGATGCCCCCTGGCCTGGTGCGAATCTGCCCGCAGGTCCCAGCGGCAGCCAGACCGGACCTCGGTGGGCCGCCCTCGTCGGACGCAGGCTCGAGCACTCGACCGCAACGAGGTCGCCTCGCAGCGACGCCCGGGGCGAGACTTTCCTCTCGCCCGGCGCACAGGATGGGTGTATGCCGCGAGCCCTGTTGGGGCACCAAACTCCCGCTCATACAGGCGCCGCGGCCGCGCGCCGGCTTGATTTGCGGGACCCCATTGCGCGACGCACCTTAGGCGCCATGCGCTCACTCGTGATTGGCGCGCTGGTCGCGGCCGGTCTCTCGTCCTGCTCCTCCCCCGAGTCCCAATCGGGTGAGTTCGCCCCATTCGTGAATGAGTACCTCGACGCCTGGGCCCGTCGCCACCCGTCCATAGCCGCCGGCAACGGCATTCACCAGCATGACGGGGGGTTGGACGACTTCTCGGTCGCCGCCATCGAGGGCGAGATCAACGTGCTGAAGCGCGACCGGGACCGCCTACGCGCGTTTGCCCCGGAGCGGCTCACGCCCGACGAGCGGGTGGATCAAAGGATTCTGGAAGGCGTCATTGACGGCTGGCTGCTGGAGCAGGAAACCATCCAGAACTGGCGCCGGAACCCGATGCTCTACGCCTCGGCGCTGTCCGACGGCGTCCACAATCTGATGACTCAAGGATACGCGCCCGCGCCCGAGCGGATGCGGCGGGTGATCTCCAAGCTGGCGGGCGTCCCCGCCCTGCTTCAGGCCGCGCGGACCAACATCACCAATCCCCCACGCATCTTTGCCGAGCGTGGGGCGGCGTTCATGCGTGGCGCGTCGGGGATGCTGGAGCGCGACCTCGCGCTGGCATTTGCGCCGGAGGCTGGGACACCGCTCATGGACTCGCTCACCCTCGCCGCCGCAGCCGCGCGTCCGTTGATCAATGAGTACGTGGCCTGGCTCGAACGCGAGGTGATTCCCACCGCATCGGGTGACTTCGCAATTGGCGGGGAGAACGTGGCGCGGCGGTACGCGGCCGAGGAGCTGATTGACCTGCCGCTGGCGGAGATGCTGGCCCTGGGCGAGCACGAGATGGTACTGAATCAGGCCGAGTTCCGGTCGGCGGCGGAGAAACTCGCGCCCGGCCGTGATCCTCAGGCCGTGTGGCGCGGCGTGCGGCGGGACCACCCCAGGCGGGGCGAAGTCGTCGCTGCCGCGCAACGGGTGGTGGATTCGCTGACGGCGTTCGTCGTGGCCCGGGACCTGGCGACCGTTCCCCCGGACGAGCACGTCATCGTGGCGCCGGCGCAGCCGTTTGACTTAGGCTTCGCCTCCATGCACGCCTCACCGCCGCTCGAAGCGACGCCGGTGAAGAGCTTCTTCTACGTCACGGATGCGCGCGCCGACCAGTCACGCGAGGAGCAA
>DASWGV010000079.1:0-3884 GCA_036393515.1 Gemmatimonadales bacterium
GGCCGACCAGCCGGTGATCTACCGGTCGGGCATGACCATGGCCGACGTCGAGCGCGCCGCCATCCAGGCGGCGCTGCGCGAGACCAACGGCAACCGCCGGCGCGCGGCGGAGATTCTGGGCATCGGCGAGCGCACCCTGTATCGCAAGCTCAAGGAGTACGCGCTGGCATGAAGCTCGCGTGACAAGTCCCCGTGCAGTTTAACGTCGTTCCGGACCGTTGCGTCACCTGCCTGGCGTGCGTCCGCGTGTGTCCGTCCGATGCGGTGGCGGTCCTGGGCGAGAAGGTCCACATCGTGGACGAGGCGTGCACCCGGTGCGGCCTGTGTCTGCCCGCCTGCCCGCACGACGCCATCACGGCCACAGGAGACTACGGCCGGGCCCTGGAGCTGGCACTCGGCGGGCGCGCGATCTTGATCCTCTCCGTCGAAGCCGCGGCGTTCTTCTATCCCGCCACGCCGGAGCAGGTGGTGAACGCCTGCTACGCCGCCGGGTTCCGCACGGTTCACCGTGGGGTCCTGGGTGACGAGCTGGTGGCCGAAGAGTACCTGAAGCTGTGGTCCGACAACGGCTGGGGGACCGTGATCCGCAGCACCTGCCCGGTGGTGGTCGAAACCGTGCGGACCCAATACCCCGAGCTGATCCCGTACCTGGCGCCCGTCGCGACCCCCATCGCGGCGGAGGCGCGCTACTTGAGGCGCATGTATGGACCCGACGCCCAGGTGGTGTACGCCGGCGTCTGCCTCACGGAAGGCGGTAGCGACGTCGAGGCGGCCGTGACCTTCGTCGAGCTGCGCCAGCTGATCGAGCGGCGCGGGGTGCAAATCGAGAGCCAGGCGAACTTCTTCGAGCGGCTGCCCGAGGAGCGGCGCCGGCACAAGAGCACGGCCGGCGGGCTGCCGTTGGAGCTGCTGTCGGAGGAGCGGCACTCGAGCCGGCGGTTCAGGAAGCTGCGCGGCCTGGGGCAGCTGGCGGGCCTGGCGCGGGCCGTGGCGGTTGACCGGATCGACCTGGGGTTCGTGGACATCCTGCCGTGCGAAGGGTGTCTCGACCATCCCCTGCTCGGTCCCAAGGAAGAGCTGTTCTGGCGCCGCCAGGTGGTGGGCGCCTCGGAGCCGCCGCGCTCGCGCCTGCCGGTGCTGGACCCGGAGGTGGGGGCGGGCGTGCAGGTGGGGGCCGTGTTCGCCATCGACCGGCCGGCGGCGGCGCCGGCGGCGCAGGCCGTGGAAGACGTCCTGGACCAGATCGGGCTGGCGCCCAACGGCCGGCCGTGGGACTGCGGCGCCTGCGGGTACGCCACGTGCAAGGCCTTCGCCGCGGCGGCGGTGCAGGGGCGGACCACCTTGAAGTCGTGCCCGCCCCATCTCGAGAAGGAAGCGCGTCAGGCGCACATGCAGGCGGCCGTGGACGCGCTCACCGGCCTCGCGAGCTTCCGCGTGTTGCGAGACCGACTGGCCAACGAAGTGGCGCGCTCCAAGCGCACGGGCGATTCGTTCGCCGTTCTGTTTTGTGACCTCGACAACTTCAAACAGGTGAACGATCAGTTCGGGCACGAGCCGGCCAATGACGTGTTGCGCGCCGCCGCAAGGGAGTTCGCCAGCCTCATCCGTTCGACGGATCTAGCGGCGCGGTACGGGGGAGACGAATTTGTTGTGGTCCTGGCGGGCACGGAGCTGGAGGGTGGGCGGCGGGTGGCCGAAAAGGTGCGGGGACGCGTGGAGGACGTAGGCCGGGAGCTGGGCTATCCCGACGGCCTCGTGACCGCGAGCATCGGCGTCGCGGCCTTCGATCCCACGCAGGTGGAGCGGGAAGACGTGCTGGTCGCCGCCGATCGGGCGCTGTACCGCGCCAAGGCGGGCGGCCGGAACCAGGTGGCCACAGGAGAGAGATGATGAACCCCCCGCCATCGAGCCCGTCGCGGACCGCGGGCGATGAGCCCCCACAGGACCCATTGACGTTCTCAGGCCCCCCCGGCCCCCCGCAGCCGGACCCCTGGGGCATCAAGCGCGCCGAGAACCTGATCTCGAGCCTGACGGGCGTGCTGTCGGCCCGCGTGGTGGTGTCGCCGTTGGGCGAGGTGACGGAGATCCACGTCCTGACCCTGAGCGACGTCCAGGCCAAGCAAGTGGTGCGGAACATCGAGTCGGCGCTGATGGCGCAGCTCGGCCTGAAGATCGATCACAGGAAGATCAGCGTGGCGCAGACGGCGGACGTGCGTCCCATCCAGCAGCTGCAGGACGACGCCGTCCGGTCGCGCGCCATGCGGCGCGTCGTGACGTTCAAGGGTTTGGAAGTGCGGCCGGCCGATCGGCCGCAGCGGGTGATGATCAGCGTGCGGCTGGCGTTCGAGGACCGGGAGCACGAGTCGAAGGAGATGGGGACCGACACGCCGCGGAACCGGGTGGAGACGGCGGCGCGCGCGGCGGCGGCGTGTCTCGACGAGCTGTTGGCCGACAACTCGATCGCGCTCGAGGGCGCGACGATCATCGAGGCATTCGAGCGC
This sequence comes from Gemmatimonadales bacterium, assembly GCA_036393515.1. Taxonomy (GTDB): domain Bacteria; phylum Gemmatimonadota; class Gemmatimonadetes; order Gemmatimonadales; family GWC2-71-9; genus JACQHC01. The sequence goes on from DASWGV010000079.1 coordinate 2,502, forward strand.
CGGTTCGTGATGGCGGCGGTGCACGGGTTGGGAGGGCGCGAGGCGCAATTGCTCACCGGGACGTGCGAGATCCGCGAGAGCGCGGAGCGGAGCGCGGTTCTGGCGGTTTTGGATGCGACGAATCGCTGGACGGATGCGAGACGGTAAACTGTTACAATTCGCCGTAAGTAGCTGATTTAGTTGGCGTTGTAGCTTCGGACAAACCTTCCGATCTGTGGCGCTCACGCCTCGGGTCTAGCGGACTTCCTGTTCTGCTGGTATTTCCGGTTCCGTGAATTCCGCCAAAGTGAAACGCTATTGGGGCACGCAGCACGTGGCCCGGATCTGCAACGTGTCGCCCGCGACGGTGGCCAACTGGATCGACCAGGGTCACCTGAAGGGGCACAAGACGCCGACGGGCCGGCGGCGCGTGTTGGGGGCGGATCTGATCGCGTTCTTGGGGGCGCACGAGATGCCGGTGCCGCCGGAATTGGCGCAGGGGCGGGGGCCGGACACCGTGGTGGTGGTGGACGACAACGCCTCGTTTCTCCGGGCGCTGGTGCGGACCATCGAGAACGCGGATCTCGAGGTCGAGCTGGTGGAGGCGTCGAACGGGATGGATGCGCTGTTGGAGATCGGGCGGACGCACCCGGCGGTGGTGTTGCTGGACTACGCGTTGCCCGACATGAACGGTTACGAGGTGATCAAGCGGCTGCTCGAGCCAGGGCGGTCGTTGGACGCCGAGGTGTTGGTGATCACGGGCGGGGTGAAGCCGGAGGAGGAGGAGCGGCTGCGGGAGCTGGGCGTGCGGACGATCATCAGCAAGGGCAATGGGATGCCGGCGATTATCGAGGCGATGCGGCAGGCGTTGCGGCGACGGAAGGCCGCGTAACCGTACACACCGGACAACTTGGAATAGGGGGCCCCTGGTTTTCGCTACCATAGAGCGGAGATGAGCGGACAGTAGACGAGCGGAGCGTCGGGTGCGTCTTAGCGGGACGTGCCACTCCCAGGCTTGACGAGTGAGACTCGCAGGTCTTTGTCAGGAGGTGAGACGCTCATGTTGGACTTGCTCGCTGTGCTGTTCAGCGCCGTGATGCGGACGTTTTTCGCAACGGGGACGATACACTGGTAGTGATCGCTTGGGGCCACCCCCAACAAAGTCATATGGATGTGCTTCATCGCAAGAACCTCAGGCCGCTAGCCTTCTACGTGGCTGCGGTAGGCCTCGGGGCCGCCGCGGCTCTAGCCTTTTCGGCTTCCGGGTACGAGTGGGACAGTTCGCCTCGGGTTGTGAACGCCCTTGTTGCTCTGTTCGCGGTGGGTCTCGCCGCCGAACTTGGATCGGTGAGGCTTCATGTCGGTAGCTCAACATTCTCCATTGCATTCATCCCGTTCTTGGCC
>DASWGV010000080.1:0-1601 GCA_036393515.1 Gemmatimonadales bacterium
CCTCGACCCCGTTTGAGAGACGCTCATCCCGATCCGCACCCGGGCCGAACCGCGCCCTTGCACTGAACGCGACGAACACCGACAGGACGACGATGCCCACAGCCCGCAAAAAACGCCCTAAACCCCACCAGCCCCCTGATCCGACCGCCGGACTACCGCCCCTGAACCTCCCTGCCGCTGGGACTGACGTGGGCAGCGCCGACCATGATGTCGCCGTGCCGCCGGATCGCTCGCCAGCGCCCGTGCGCCGGTTTGCCAGTTTTACGGCCGCCCTCCATGCCTTGGCCGACGGGCTTCACGCCTGCCGCATTGAGACGGTGGTGCTGGCAAGCACCGGGGTGTACTGGATCCCCCTGTTCCACATCCGGGACGCGCGGGGCCTTGAGGTCCACCGGGTCAACGCCCGTCCCGCGAAACACCTGCCCGGCCGCAACACCGACAGCGCCGACGGCCAGTGGCTGCCAACACTCCACACCTTCGGGCTGCTCAACGGCGCATGCCGTCCTCCCGATGAGAGCTGTGGGTGACGGTCCTATGTGCGCCAGCGCGAGACCCTTCTGAGTGCCGCGGCCCCCGGCATCCAGCACAGGCACAAGGCCCTGACCGACATGAACGGCCAACTGGCCAACGTGCTCCGTGACATCAGCGGTGTGACGGGCTTGGCCATGCTCCGCGCCCTGCTGGCCGGCGCACGCGACCCCGCCACGCTCGCGGCCTTAACAGACGATCGCAGCAACGCCAACCCCCACACCATCGCCAACAGTCTGGAAGGCAACTGGCGCGCAGCGGTGCTCTTCAATCTGCGCCAGTCCCTGGAACTCGACGACGTAGACCAGCAGAACAGCGCCGCGTGCGACGCCCGCCTCGACGCCCCCCTCCACACCTTTGACACCACGATCGAGGTCCAACCCAACCCCGCGCCCCCCTCCACGCGTCGGCCCAAGAAAGCCCGACGCCATGAGCCGCCCGTCGCGGTGCGCACCGCACGCTCCCGCATCAGCGGCGGCGACGTGACCCGCATCGACGGCATCGCGGTGCTCACCGCCCAACCCCGCATGGCCGAGATCGGCCTGGCCATGCGCCGGTGGAAGACCGAGCAACACTTGGCCGCGTGGCGCGGCGTCTGGCCTGACCACCGCATCAGTGGGGGCAAAGGGCTCACCCGCGGCACGCGCGACGTGGGCAACCGCGCGGCTGACGCCCTGCGCCTGGCTGCGCAACATCTGCTGCATCGCCAAAGGGCGCTGGGGGCCAACGATCGACGCCTCCGGGCCCGACGCGGTGCGCCCCAAGCCATCACCGCGCTGGCCCACCCACGCGCCCGTCTGGTCTACCGCCTGCGCAAATGTGGCCCACCATACAGGGACAAAGGGAGGCCGCATGATGCAGCCCGATTCCGCCAGCAACGGCTCCCGTGGCTCCCGCGTCAGGCCCGTGAAGTGACTCTGCAACTCGTGCCGAATCAACCGGTTCCTTCAGGAGTTTCTTGAGAGGTGGGTAAGCCACGCCTGCGGATCTCCATGTCGGGCTGCGAGCCGCGGAGCTGCGCTTGGGGACCGCCTCGGTCTGGAACTGTCGTTCCGCGTGAGTGTCCGCCTGGA
>DASWGV010000081.1:0-4232 GCA_036393515.1 Gemmatimonadales bacterium
CAGCTGCACCACCGCGTAGACCACGCCCAGCACACCCACGGACGCCGCGGCAAAGAGGCCCGCGACCCGGGCCGAACTCGCCTGTCCGTCCCCCCGTCCGTCTTGTCCGCCTCCGTCCGTCCGGCTCTGTCCGCCCCCGACCGCCTGGTGGGGTTGCGTGGCGGTGGGCGTGGTCCCCCCCGTCGGCGTCAAGATCGCCTCGATCTCCGGCACCAACTCGTCGGCCCGCTGGTAGCGATCGGCGGGCTTCTTGGCCAGGCACCGCAGCACCATCACGTTCAGCGCCTCGGGCACCGTGGCGCGGTGTTTCGTTACCGGGTCCGGCATTTCCGTCACGTGCGCCGCCAGCATGGCCTGGGCGTTCAGCGCATTGAACGGCGGTCGGCCGGTCAGCATCTCGTAGGCCAGTGCGCCCAGGGCGTAGATGTCCGCCCGATGGTCGGTGTAGGGATCGGCGGTGGCCTGCTCCGGCGCCATGTAGGCCGGGGTCCCCAGCGCCACGCCCATGGAGGTCAACGTCTGCTTCCCGGTGGATTCCGCCACCGCTTTGGCCACGCCAAAATCCGTCACCAGCGCGTGCTTGCCTGAGAGCAACACGTTGTCCGGCTTGATGTCGCGGTGCACCACCTGATGCCCATGGGCATACGCCAGGGCGTCCAGCACGTCGCGCAGGATCCGGAGCGCGTCCGGAATGGGCAGCTCCCGCTCCCGTGCCAGCTTGGCGCGCAAGCTCTCGCCCTCGATGAACGGCATCACGTAGTAGAGCAGATCGCCGGAGGCGCCGGCTGTGAGCAGCGGGACGATGTGCGGATGCTGGAGCCTAGCGGCCAGTTGGATCTCCCGGCGGAACCGGTCCACGTTCACCCCGGCGCCCATCTCCGGCGGGAGGACCTTGATCACCACCTTCCGGCTCAGTTCCACTTCCTCGGCCAGAAAGACGCGTGACATCCCGCCCCCGCCGAGTTCCTTCTCGACGCGGTAGCCCGCGCCCAGGGCCGCCTGGAGCCGATCGCGCAGATCAACCGTCACGCGACAATTCGCTCCTGAATGCGTGCGATTGGTTACGACCTTGCCTCTGCCCACCCACAAGTTGCGTAGGCGGTACGGTGGCGCTTGTGCGGCGGCGCGTCATTCGGCTCTCGGGCCTGCCAGGGTCTCGCTCATTGTGAACGGGTGGCCAGCGTGGCGGAACTGGTAGACGCGGACGCCCCACAAGCGTCTGGGCGCAAGCCCGTCCGGGTTCGAATCTCGGCGCTGGCACCCGCCGCACCACGGGACTGGCTCGTCACGTTGCCAGAGCATCCGTGTCAGCGTAAATTGCGGTTGCTTGTGGGGCGTCGCGTAGCCAGTTCCGCTGCGCCGGAGAGCCGAGCGATCCGTCGCTCGGCTCTTCGCTTTCGCCGCCCTCCTCCGCCCCTCACCGCCCCTCCCCCACCAACCTCGCCATCCGCTCCCTCGCCTGAGCTACCAGCGGCTGCAGCTCCGGATCCGCGTTCTTCCACAACTCCACGAACCGCCCGTAGTACTCCACGGCCTTCTCCCAATTGCCCCTAGTCTCATGAAGCTCGCCCAGCCGGCGATACGTCCCGGCCAGCCATGCCGCGTCCGTACTCATCCGGTTGCCCGGCGTGTCCAAGTAGCGCTCGAAGTGCGCCACCGCCGAATCGCCGTCGCCCGCTTGATCGTAGGCATCTCCCAGCAGGTTCAGGTCGCAGAAACGACATCCGGGGTTATCGGCGCGCACAGCTCGCAACAACTCGATGGCTTCCAACGGCTGCCCCTGGGCGGCGGTGATCATGGCGTTGCGGCGTCGGAAGCCCGCGCGTTGCCCGGGCAGATCCCGCGTCCGCTGGTTCAGCAGCGCGTCGTACTCCTCTTGGAGCTGTCGGGCCCGATCCGGGCGGCCGACACGAGTAAACAGGTTGATGAATTGCGGATACCTCCGGTTGAGCGGCGCCAGGCTGGCGGTGAAACGCTTGTTCCGCTGCCACAAGTTCTCCACCTGCGCCGCAAACCTGGTCCGATCCTCCGCAAACCACACCTGCCGGCCCACCCGGTCCAGTTGGATCCGAAAGTCGCGGTCCTCCGGAGCGACCTCAAAGCGGGGCGCATTGAGCCGCACGGATCGCTCCCGCAGGCGGTCCGCCTCCCGCAGCTGCCCGCGGAGCTGGGCAACATCCGCTTTGACGTCCAGAGCCCACTCGTCCAGGGTCGGGTGCTGGGCGGCGCCCTGGTCGGCGATCCGGACCACTTCGTCCCAGTTCATACGGTCCCCGGCGAGCCCCGCCCGCACAAAAACGGAGGTGGAGTGATTGGAGAACCGCCGCTCGAATTGCTCCAGCACCGTGTCAATGACGGCATGGAGACCACGGGCCCGCAGCGAGCCGAACAGGTTGTTGTAAGGGAAGATCTCCGCATGGCCAGTGGCGATGGCCCGGCGCCAGTACTGGTCCCGCTCGGCAAACCGCCCGAGATTGCCGAGCCGATTCCCCAGGGCGTTCAGCGCTACTGGGTCTTCCGGATACTTCTGGAGCAGCGCCAGCCACGCGGTCACGGCACGCTCCATGTCCAGCTCCGCAAGGCCCCAGTACGACGCCTCGACGTAGTACCGCTCCCGCTCGGACAACCGCTCCCGCAGCGCATAGGCCCGCCGCAGCGCCGCCACCCCCTCGTCCGCCATCTCCACCCCCAGCACCGAAATCATATGCCCGCCCATGCGCCGCCAGGCCATGGCAAAGGTGCTGTCGCGCGACACCGCTTCCTTCAACAGGGCGACGGCGCGCCGGTAATCGTTCCCATTGGCAACTTCGATGGCCTGCGAATAGAGTCTCAGCGCTTCGATGGACGTGGTAGTGAACCGTTCCAGCGGCGGATCCGCGCGCACGCTGCGCAACGACTCGCCGATCCGCTCCCGCAGCTTGGCGGACAGCGCGCCCACACCTCGCATAAGGCCGTCGTCACCCATCACCTCTTCGCTCAGCGTCACCAGGGGCTGATTGCTCCCGGTGGCAAGCAAGCGCGCCGAGAGCGCGTAACCGGACCCCACCGACCGGATCTCACCGGTGACATAGGCCTTGAGTCCCTCTCGCGCCGCAACCTCGCCGGCCACCGCCGGGGTCACGCGCATGGTCCGGTCGCCGCGCATGCGCTCCAGCACTTCGCCGACCTGCTCGCGCTCCAGCACCCGGATCACCCGGGATTGCGCCATGGCAATGCGCAAGAGATCCGTGACCGTCCTCCCCAGGGCCGTGTCGGGCGTGGCGTTGTCGAAATCCGCCACCACCAACCATTCCGCTTTACCCAAGGCGCCCGATCCTATCAACGACCCCGCGGGTCCAATGCCCATGGCACGCATGGTCATGTAGGCTGTGCTCAGCACGCCCAACCCCGCAAACGCGACGCCCCCACCCATCAGGGCCTTGCGCCAGGTGAAATACGGCGTGAGCCCACCCGACGGCGTCGCCTGCATCCGCCCACTGGAGCGTGCCGCCGCCCGCCGCCGCTCGTGATGGCTGGTCAGCAGCATGATCGGCAACCCAATCGCCAGCAGCACGATCGCCCCGTAAAACACCCAGTCTGGCAAACCCGCCAGCTGCACCACCGCGTAGACCACGCCCAGCACACCCACGGACGCCGCGGCAAAGAGGCCCGCGACCCGGGCCGAACTCGCCTGTCCGTCCCCCCGTCCGTCTTGTCCGCCTCCGTCCGTCCGGTTCTGTCCGCCCCCGACCGCCTGGTGGGGTTGCGTGGCGGTGGGCGTGGTCCCCCCCGTCGGCGTCAGAATTGCCTCGATCTCCGGCACCAGCTCGTCGGCCCGCTGGTAGCGATCGGCGGGCTTTTTGGCCAGGCACCGCAACACCACCGCGTTGAGCGCCTCGGGCACCGTAGAGCGGTGCTTCGTCACCGGGTCCGGTGTCTCCGTCACGTGCGCCGCCAGCATGGCCTGGGCGCTCATGGCGTTGAACGGCGGGCGGCCGGAGAGCATCTCGTAGGCCATGGCCCCCACGGCATAGATGTCCGCCCGATGATCGGTGTGGGGATCCGCGGTCGCCTGCTCCGGCGCCATGTAGGCCGGCGTTCCCAGCGCCACCCCCAGCGAGGTGAGCACGTTCTTCCCGGTGGACTCGGCCACCGCCTTGGCCACGCCGAAGTCCGTCACCAGCGCGTGCCCCTCGGAGAGCAGCACGTTGTCCGGCTTGATGTCGCGGTGCACCACCTGGTGCCGGTGGGCG
>DASWGV010000082.1:0-3494 GCA_036393515.1 Gemmatimonadales bacterium
GCTCCCGGGCCAGCTTGGCGCGGAGGCTCTCGCCCTCGATGAACGGCATCACGTAGTAGAGCAGGTCCCCGGAGGCGCCCGCCGTGAGCAGCGGGACGATGTGCGGATGCTGCAACCGCGCGGCCAGCTGAATCTCGCGCCGGAACCGATCCACGTTCACGCCGGCGCCCATTTCCGGCGGCAGGACCTTGATCACCACCTTCCGGCCCAGCTCCACTTCCTCGGCCAGAAAGACGCGGGACATCCCGCCCCCGCCGAGTTCCTTCTCGACGCGGTAGCCGGCGCCCAGCGCCGACTGGAGCCGATCGCGCAGATCAACCGTCACGCGACAATTCGCTCCTGAAAGCGTGGGATCGGTTACGACACTGCCCCGGCCTACTGACAGGTTGCCTACGCGGTACGATGGCGTTTGTGCGGCGTCGCGTCATTGGGTCTTCGGGCCTGCCAGGGTCTCGCTCATTGTGAAGGGGTAGCCGGCGTGGCGGAACTGGTAGACGCAAACGCTTCGCAATGGCCGAGTTGCGATAGAGGCTGCGGGCCGGTACATTGAGGGCGCTTGCGAAGCGTCTGCGTAGCGTTCCGCTGCGCCCGAAGAGCCGCGCGATTCGTCGTTCGGCTCTTCGCTTTCGCCGTCTTCGCCCGCCCTCGACCTTCGACCGCCCTCGTCCGCCCCTCACCGCCCTTCTCCCGCCAGCCTCGCCATTCGCTGCCGCACGTCGCTTACCGCCGGCTGCAATTCCGGATCGGCGCCTTTCCACAGGTCCACGAACTTCCCGTAGTACTCCACTGCCTTTTCTCGATTCCCCCTGGCCTCGTATAGCTCGCCCATCCTGCGGTAGGTTCGGGCCAGCCAGCTGGCGTCCGCGCCCATGCGGTTGCCCAGAGTCTGCAGATAGCGCTCAAAGTAAGCCAGGGCGGAGTCAGCGTTGCCCGCCTGGTCGTACGCGTCACCCAGCTCGACCAGCTCACAGAAGCCGCATTCCCGGTTGTCCGCCCGCACGGCCCGCAGGTGTTCGATCGCTTCTTCCGGGCGGCCGTCCGCCAGGGCCATGAACCCATCGCTGCGTTGATAAGCCCGCCGAGTGCCCGGCAGATCCAGGGTGCGCTGGTCCAGGAGCCCGTGGAACTCCTCCGTCAGCTGCCGCGCGCGGTCGGTGCGGCCCACCTGCGTGAACAGCCCGATGAACGGTGGGTAGCGCCGGTTCCCCACCGCCAGGTTTCCGGTGAAGCGCTTGTTCCGCTGCCATAGCGTCTCCACCTGGGAGGCGAACCTGGTTCGGTCCTCCGCGAACCAGATTCGCCGGCTGGTCCGGTCCAGCTCGATCCGGAAGTCGCGGTCCTCAGGGCTCACATCGAAGCGCGGCGCGTTGGTCCGGATGGCCTGTTCCCGCAGCCGGTCCGACTCCCGCAACTGACCCCGCAGGCGGGCGAGATCCGCCCGCGTGTTCAGTCCCCACACGTCCAGCGTGGTGTACCGCGTGGGGCCCTCCTCCGCCAGGCGCAGCACCTCATCCCACCGCATGCGGTCGCCGGCCAACGACGCCCGCGCCTGAATGGTGGCCGGGTTGTCAGGGAACCGGGCCGCGAACTGTTCGGTGACGGTATCGGCCACGGCATGGAGCCCGCGGGTCCTGAGGCTCCCGAGCAGATTGCCAAACGTGGTCGCCGACGCCTGCCCGGTGGCGATGGCGCGCCGGTAGGCATCGTCCCGCTCGGCAAATCGGCCCAGGAAACCGTAGGTGACGGCGATGTTGTTCCAGGCCGTGGCGTCCGCCGGGTACTCCTCCAGCAACGCCAGGTACGAGGTGATGGACCGCTCCGCGTCGTTCTCGACGATCCACCAGTACAGCGCCTCCACGTGACCCCTTTCCAGATGAGACAGGCGATCCCGCAGCGCATAGGCACGCCGCATGGCGGCCAACCCTTCGTCCCGCATGTCCGCGGCCAGCTGAGGATTGGTCGCCATGAACGCGCCCATCCGGCGCCAGGCCATGGCAAACAGCGAGTCCCGCGCCACGGCCTCCTTGAGCAACGCCACCGCGCGCCGATAGTCGTTCCGGTTGGACATCTGGGTGGCCTGGGTGTAGAGCCGCAGCGCCTCCAGCGACGTGGTGGTCACCCGGTCCAGCGGCGGGTCCGCCCGCACGGTTCGCAAGGACTCGCCAATCCGTTCCCGGAGCTTGCCGCCCAGCCGGTCCACCGCGGCAATCAAATCGCCGGCCCCCGACGCGGTTTCCCGCGCCGTGGCCAGAGCATCCCCGGTGCCCGCCGCCACAATCCGCGCTGACACTACAAAGCCCGATCCTACCGCGCGCACGTCGCCCGTCACGTACGCCTTGATCCCTTCGCGGGTCGCCATCTCGGCGGCGAGTTCGCCGGTCACCGAACTCTCGCGCGGGCGGGACATGCGCTCCAGCAACTCGCTCACCTGTCCCGGCTCCAGCAGGCTCACCGCCCGGGACTGCCCCAGGTCAATTCGAAGCAGCTCCGTGACTGATTCCCCCACGGTGGAGTCCGGCGTGAAGCTCTCGAAATCAGCCAGCAGCAGACGATCGCGCTGGCCCAACTTCCCCGACGAGACCAGCGTGCCGGCTGGCCCAATGCCCAGGGCGCGCATGGTCATGTAGCCAGTGGAGAGCACCCCCAACCCCGCAAACGCCACGCCCCCGCCCATCAGCGCCTTGCGCCAGGTGAAATAGGGCGTGAGCCCACCCGACGGCGTCGCCGTCATGCGCCCGGCGGACCGTGCCACCGCCCGCCGCCGCTCGTGATGACTGGTCAGCAGCATGATGGGCAGGCCGATTGCCAGCAGGACAACGGCCCCGTAAAACACCCAGTCTGGCAAACCCGCAAGCTGCACCACCGCGTACACGACGCCGAGGACGACGACCGACGAAGCCGCAAACAACGCAGCGACCCGGGCCGGACTCGCCCGTCCGTCCGCCCGTCCGTCTTGTCCGGCTCCGTCCGTCCGGTTCGGTCCGCCCCCGACCGCCTGGTGGGGCTGGGTGGCCGTGGGAGTTATGCCCCCCGTCGGCGTGAGCATCGCCGCGAGGGGGGGGAGGATCTCATCCGCCCGCTGCCAGCGATCGGCCGGCTTCTTTTCCAGACACCGGAGAATCAGCTCATTCAACGCCGGCGGCACCGTGGTGCGGTGCCTGGTCACCGGCTCCGGTGTCTCCGTCACGTGCGCCGCCAGCATAGCCTGCGCGCTCATGGCATTGAACGGCGGGCGGCCGGAGAGCATCTCGTAGGCCATGGCCCCCACGGCGTAGATGTCCGCCCGATGATCGGTGTGGGGATCCGCCGTCGCCTGCTCCGGCGCCATGTAGGCCGGCGTCCCCAACGCCACGCCCAGCGAGGTGAGCACGTTCTTCCCGGTGGACTCGGCCACCGCCTTGGCCACGCCGAAGTCCGTCACCAGCGCGTGCCCCTCGGAGAGCAGCACGTTGTCCGGCTTGATGTCGCGGTGCACCACCTGGTGCCGGTGGGCG
>DASWGV010000083.1:0-1692 GCA_036393515.1 Gemmatimonadales bacterium
CAGACGGCGGAGGTTGCTGGGGAGCTTCAGCGGGCCGAGGGGGGGACGACGGCCATCCCCCGCTACATCGAGATTGAGGCGGCGGCCCATGAGGCGGGGCAGCAGTTGAGTCGTCGCATCCAGGCGTGCTCGGTCGGCGAGGTGGCCACAGGGGCGGCCCTGCACGCGGCCTGTCCGGGCTGTGGGCGCCTGTGCCGTCTCTCGGCACGGAAGCGACGGCTGGAATCGACCGACGGACCGGTCGAGGTGCTGGAACCGGTCGGCCGCTGTGACCGCTGTCGGCGGTCTTTTTTTCCCTCAGCGCAAGGCCCTGGGGCTGGATAGCCGCCACCTGACTCCGGGCTTGGTGAAGCGCGTGGTTTGGGCCACCGCCGAGTCGCGTTCCTACGAGCGTGCGGTGGTGGTGCTCAAGCAGGTGGGGGGCAACCCGGTGTCGTGCAAAACCGTGGCTCGGGTGGCGGGCGCGGTGGGAGGCGAGCTGGCCGAGCTGCGCGACCAGGCTCCCAGCCGCACTCCCGCCAAGCTGGCTCCGAAGCCGCCCGAGGAGCCGCCCAAGCTGGCGGTGGTGCAATGCGACGGGGGACGGATTCGCACCCGGCAACCCGGCCACGGCCCAGGGGTGCACGAACCGGCCTGGCGTGAGACCAAGAACGCCTGTCTGGTGAAGATGACGCATCGGACCTTCTCCAGCGACCCGCAGCCGGAGTTGCCCGCCTGTTTCCGCGACCCGGCCCACGTGGCGGAACTGGCCGAAGCGGCAGTGCCGGAGGGCTTGGAATCCCCCGCGTCGGCGGACCCCGTGGTCGAAGCGGCACCGCCGGAAAAGGCGAAACCCCAAGAGGACTGGCGGCCGAAACGCCTGGTGCGCACCTGCGTGGCGAGCTTGGCCGAGGCGAACTCCTTCGGCCGGCAAATGCACCGGGAAAGCCGGCGTCGGCGATTTGACGAGGCGCCGGCTCGGGCCTTCCTCGGGGACGGGCTGCCGTGGAACTGGACCATCTGGAAGAAGCACTTCCGCCGCTTCGTGCCCATCCTGGATTTCGTGCACGTCTTGTCATACCTCTTCCGGGCGGCCATGGCCTGCCCCGGCGACGTGGGGGCGGCCTGGGAACGATACCTGGAGTGGGCCCAGGCGTGTTGGGCTGGTCGGGTTGCGGAAGTGTTGGGTGCCCTTCGGCAAGCGTTGAGGGACCATGACGTGGACCCCGAGCAGACCCTCGACGAGCAGCACCCCTGTCAGCCCGTGCTCGCAGCCCATCGCTACCTGACGAACCACCAATCCCGGATGGACTACGCCGAGTACCGCCGCCAGGGCCTGCCGGTCACCACCGCCCTGATGGAGTCCCTGGTCAAACAAGTGAACCAACGGGTGAAGGGGACCGAGATGTTCTGGAACGACCCCGAGGGCGCCGAAGCGATCCTGCAGATCCGGGCCGCCGCCCTCTGCGACGACGACCGCCTCGACCTCTACCTGGCCCACCGCCCCGGTCAGCCCTACGTGCGACGCGCCACCGCCCGATACGCCGCCTAAGCTACAAAAGCTGGCGTGGACCCAAGCCTGCAAGCGGGAGTGGACGCCGCCGGCCCGATCAGCGGCAGGCGTCTGAAGGTAGCTGCCCCCGCGCTAATGGAGCGTCAACTTTGTTTTTGGGGGTTGGGTGGCCGGGGCCAAGGCCGCTAGGCCGTGCCCCG
>DASWGV010000084.1:0-5417 GCA_036393515.1 Gemmatimonadales bacterium
CGTCGTCCCGATGGCCCGTGCCGCGCGCCACACGCCGAGGTACTGAGTCAGCCCCACCAGACGTTCTCTGGCCAGTCCCCGTTGCCACAGCAGGACGAGGTCAAGCAGTCCTCGGATGTGTAGCAGATCATGATGCACCAGGTGATGGATCAGCAACGCCGCATGATGCGCCGGATCCGGCACGGGAAACGGGCCCCTGCCATCCAGACATTCCCAGACTTCCTCCGGGAGGTTCAAACCGACCCGCGGAAGGACGCGGGTCACCGGCTCCACGCCCCAATGAAGGTCCAATGAAACCGACTCTACCGGAGACGGAGCATCGCGGAACCACCAAGAGCCGGGCCGCAAGCTCGCTGGACCGCTCTGGAGACCCCCTTGACCCTCCGTGTATCCCAGGCTCACCAGGGCCTCCCGCGCTGGCGGCACGGCATCCTGATGCACCCACAGGTCCAGGTCAGCCAGCTGGCGATCCCCCGGCTGGTAAAGACCCGGCATGAAGGCCACGCCTTTTCCCACGAAATGTGGCACACCGCGGGTGGAGAGCGCGACCGACGCCTCGACGCCCGCCTCGCGGAGTACCGCCCCGGAAAAGCCCAGCGCCAGGCGCTCGGCTTTCACACCGGCGTCCTGCACGCCGAGCCGACGAGTGACGAAGCCGCTAAATCCGAAGGCGCGACTCATGGCGATAGCCCGGTCCTCATCTCCGGCCACCGCGATGAGGGTGTTGATCAGCGCTGCCGCCGCGTCGCCGCTCACGGCAGGATGGTCTCGAGCACTTTGACGGCCGCGGCGGCCCCGGGGAAATGGAGCTCGAACGTCACGGCCTCCCGCACCGCCTGGGCCAACACCTCGAACGCCGCCGCACGCGCCGCGCCTGTCGCCAGCAAACTGTGCAACAGCGCATTGAGAGCAGCAGCTCGAGAAACGCTCCGGGCCCTCGCCATTCCCCGAGCCTCTCGGCGGAGAATGGCTACGGAGGTCACGCGCGCCTCGTCGGCCCAGCCACCGCCCTCGTCCGGGTCGTACCAAGCAGTCGTGGCCGCCGGCTCCCAGAGCCGAGTGGACTCCACCGGCACCCCCGCGTCCGCGAGCACCGCCGGGTCCACCTTGAACAGCCGTTTGAATGCCAGCGCGCGCCCACCAGGCGCCACGATCGTCACGTCGTCCGCCAGCACCCGGTGACCCGTGCGGCTCAACCAGAAGGCCAGACTCGTCTTGCCCGATCCTTCTCCGCCCAGGAGCAGCATCGCACCGCCCCGGAAAACCGCCCCCGATGCGTGCACCTGCACCGCCTCCTGATTGAGACGCAGGAATGCATGCGTCAAGGAGAACTCCACCGCCTCAGCAACCTCGATGACGGTGGCGCACCCATGCGGTGGCGCACCCTTCACCCCCACCCTCCAGCCGCCATCGCTCCGCTTCACGCTGATCGCCACGGCCGACCCGGGCGCCGGGGCCACCTCATAGGCGGGAAACAACAGTCGCAGGGACGGTAACAATTCTGGCGCATGCACCATGACTTCTACCAACGCCCCACGGAAAGCGTACGCAAGTACTGCGGGCGGCGCCGCCGGGCTCAGCAAGGGTTGCACGGTTGGAATGACGGCTGAGGTTGCTCTTTTGAGGCAAGGTACGGTTGGCCGGTGCGGAGCGTCCAGAGTCCTGGACCAACCCTGGCGACCACCTCGCCGGCGGGTCTAGATTCGGTCCCATGCACGACGCTCGAGCGCGAAGCGAGCACGGCCGGCGTTGGCTAGGTCCCAGGAGTGCAGCGGTGCTGATCGTAGTGGCCGCGTGTGCACCAGCCCCCGCTCCCACTGACCCCCAGTTCGTCTCGGAATGGATGCGCAACTATTACGGCCTCATCCGGGCAGAGCGGATTTCGCCCCCGGTGGCCTCACGCGTCCTGGCCTACGCCGCCGTGGCCCTCTACGAAGGTCTGGCAACGGCCTCGCCGGGACTCAGGTCGCTTGCGGGTCGCCTGCCGGGACTCGATTCGCTTCCGCGCCCCGACCCTGCCACCCGCTACGACCCGGTCCTGGTGGCGCTGGCGGCCGAGCGCGCGGTTCTCGATTCACTCTTTGTGGAGGCGCTCCCCGCCACCCGCGCTGCGCTGGCCGGGCTCGTGGACTCGTTGGAAACCGCCCGCCTCGCCCTCAAGATCCCGGATGCGGTCAGAGGCAGCTCGAGGGATCTGGGTGAGCGGCTGGGTGTGGCAATCCTGACATGGGCAGCGACGGACGGCTTTGCCGAAACTCGGTCCAAGCCCTATCAGCCCCCCACCGGACCGCGGTTTTGGGTCAACGACTCACGGGTGGACGAGTATACGCCCCAGAATCTGTCCGCGGTTCGTGACCTTGTGGCGCTCGACAACCCCGCAGCCACGCTTCGCGCCGGGGAGGCCAGCGAACGGGCCCTGGCCCTCACCCGTCCGAAGGCAGCGGGTATTCGGACCTTGAAGGCCCTGAACCCCACCGGGGCTGCCGAACCCTGGTGGGGCACGCTGCGTCCGTTCGCGCTTCGCGCCGTCGACGAGTGCCCCACTCCGCCGCCGGCCGCTTGGTCCACCTCCCCCTCGTCCGCGTTTTACGCCGAAGCGGAGGCGGTGTACGACGCCGGTCGGGTCTTGACCGAGGAGCAGCGTCAGATCGCTTTGTACTGGGCGGACAATCCGGGGCAGACCGGCACGCCGGTGGGCCACTGGCTATCCATCGGGAGCCAACTGGTGAACCAGCTGGGACTCTCCGCGGAGCAGGCTGCGGAGATGTTCGTCCTCGTCACCCTCGCCCAGGCCGACGCCTTCACCGCCACCTGGCACGAGAAGTACCGCCTGAGCTTGATCCGTCCGGTGACCTATATCAGGCGCCACATCGACCCCCAGTGGACACCCACCATTGTCACGCCCCCGTTTCCCGAGTACCCCTCAGCGCACTCGGCCCAGTCCGCCGCGGCCGCCACCGTGCTCACCGCCCTGCTCGGCTCGGTGAGTTTCCAGGACAGCACGAACCTGGCGATCGGGCACTCCGTCCGCCGATTCACCTCCTTCCAGGAAGCGGCCGATGAAGCCGCCCAGTCCCGCATGTACGGGGGCATCCATTACCCGATGGGCAGAGACAACGGCAAGACGCTGGGCAATTGCGTAGGCCGGGTGGTGCTGGATCGGCTTGGTCCGGCGGCGACGTCAGCCCGGTGATCCCCGGCCGGGGCCTGACCCTGGCGCTACTCGCTGCCATGGCGTGTGGCCGTCCGGTTGACACCGCCTGGCAAGCGGGTGATGGGTATCGCTGGCGTGCCCTCGACGTGCCGCGCCGGGGCGCGCCGGGGTTTGCGCTGCTCGATCCCCCTCGCACGGGCATCACCTTTGCCAACACCGTAAGTGACTCACTCCTGGTCCGGAACCGGATTTTGGCCCAGGGAGGTGGAGTGTGCCTGGGAGACATAGACGGTGACGCCCGCGCGGACGTCTTCCTCGCCCGCACGGAAGGACCGAACGCGCTGTATCGCAACCTTGGCAACTGGCGGTTCGAAGAGATCACGCAGAACGCCGGCGTCGGGGCGCCGGACCGGTATTCTACCGGCTGTGCCTTTGCCGACGTTGACGCTGATGGCGACCTGGACCTGCTCCTGGCCGCCCTGGGTGGGCCGAACGCACTGTTTCTGAACGACGGCGCCGGTCGATTCACCGAGCAGGGAGAAGATGCGGGCCTGAGGTCATCGGCCGGGAGCACGACCATTGCCGTGGCCGACGTGGATGGGGACGGCTGGCTCGACCTGTACGTCGCCAACTACAAGGCCTACACCACGCTGGATCATATCTCGCCACAGGAGCGCTCCTTTGACCAGGTCGCCCGCCAGGTGGGCCCCCGCCGGTTCGAGGTGCGGGAACGGTACCGCCGCGACTACCGACTGGTCGATCGCGAGGACCTGGGGGGCATCAGCCTGGAGCAGCGCGCCGATCCGGATTTCTTCTACCGAAACGACGGTGGCGGCCGGTTCATCCGCGAGCCCATCGCCGGGAATCGCCGCTTCGTGGATGAACGGGGTCACCGGCTCACGGTGGAGCCGGAGAGCTTCGGTCTCGCGGCCATGTTCGCGGACCTGGACGGCGACGGCACGCCCGATCTCTACGTCGCCAACGACTTTGAAGACCCCGACCAGTTCTGGCGCAACGACGGGCGGGGGAACTTCCGCCTGGTGCAGTGGAACGCGGTGCGCTCCACCAGCAACTCCGGGATGGCGGTAGATGTGGGAGACGTGGACCGGGACGGCCGGCCGGACCTCTTCGAGGTGGACATGCTGAGCCAGGATACGCGCCGGCTCAAGACCCAGATCCCGACGCACTCCGCGCCGGCCAAGCGGCCCGGGTTAGGAGAGGCCCGCCCTCAGATGCAACGCAATACTCTGCACCTGAACCGCGGGGATGGCACGTTCGCCGAGGTCGCGCGGGTCGCCGGTGTGGGGGCGTCGGGGTGGTCCTGGTCCACCCTGTTTCTTGACGTGGACCTGGATGGGTGGGAGGACATCCTGGTCGGCACCGGCCACGTGTGGGATCAGATGGATGGCGACACGCAGTACCGTTTGCGTAACCGGCTGCACCAGATCGACTGGCGGCGCATGCTGTTCGAGTTTCCCCCGCTGCCGCTGCCCAACGTGGCGTTCCGGAATCGTGGCGATCTGACCTTCGAAGACGCGAGCCGAGCCTGGCGGTTTGATCTGGGAGCGGACATTTCCCACGGAATGGCCCTCGCCGATCTGGACGGCGACGGGGACCTGGACGTGGTGATCAACCGCCTGCGGGCGCCGGCGGCCGTGCTGCGGAACGAAACGATCCAGCCGCGGATCGCCGTTCGACTCCGGGGCGCGCATCCCAACACCTCGGGCATCGGGAGCCGGGTGCGCATACTCGGCGGTGCGGTGCCCCTCCAGCAACGTGAGGTGGTCGCCGGCGGTCTCTATCTCTCGGGCTCCGACGTGATGCTGACGTTCGCTACCGGGTCGGCGGCCGAGGTCACCATCGAGGTGGATTGGCGCGACGGCCGGCGGACGGTCATCGAGGGCGCCCACCCCAATCGGCTGTACGAGATTGATCAGCGTCGCACCGCCGAGGACGCCGAGAACGCAGCGAGCGAGAGCCGCTTGGGCGGTTCCTCAGCGCCCTCTGCGGTGAGCACGCTGTTTCAGGACGTCTCCGACCAGCTCGGGGGCCATCGCCACGTCGAGCCCTATTTCGACGATTATGCCCGTCAGCTCCTCCTGCCGAACGCCTTCAGCCAACTCGGGCCCGGCGTCGCCTGGGACGACCTGGATGGGGACGGCCGGGAAGAGCTGATCGTGGGCGCCGGTCGCACAGGTAGGCTCGCGTGGTTCCGAAACGAGGGCAGCCGCCTGAGGCCCGGCGCCACACGGGTCCCTGAGGC
>DASWGV010000085.1:0-96656 GCA_036393515.1 Gemmatimonadales bacterium
TCCGCCAGGAATCCGTAGCCCGGGTGAATGGCGTCGGCGCCGGTGATCTCCGCCGCCGCGATCACGGCGGGAATCCGCAGGTAGGACAGGCGGCTGGGCGGCGGGCCGATGCAGACGTCGTCATCCGCAAAGCGGACGTGCAGGGACTCCCGGTCCGCCTCGCTGTAGACCGCCACCGTCTCGATCCCCAGCTCCCGGCACGCCCGGATCACCCGCAGGGCGATCTCCCCGCGGTTGGCGATCAGGACCTTCTTGAACATCCCGGCGACTTACTGAAGACCGCCCGGTCCGCCCATCTGATCGGCGAAGGTGCGGTCGGAGGTGCCCTCGATGCCGCTCACCTTCAGCGCGAACTCGCTGGGATTGCTGGAGTAGAACAGCGCGCTCTCGTAGGAAATGGCGCCCTCCCGGTACCATTGCATGAGCGACTGGTCAAACGACTGCATCCCGTACTGAATGGTGCCTTCCTTGATCAGGTCCGGGATGTTCAGGGACTTCTCGGTGTCCCGGATGTTGTCCTTGACCGCGGCGGTGTTGATCAGGACCTCGCAGGCCGGCACCCGGCCCTTGCCGTCCTTGGTCGGCACCAGGCGGAGCGAGATCACCCCTTCCAGCGCGGTGGACAGCAGGTGGCGCACCGCGTCATGCTCGTGCGGCGGGAAGAACGAAATCACTCGGTTGATGGTCTGGGTGGCGTCCGTGGTGTGCAAGGTGGAGAACACCAGGTGCCCGGTGTCCGCCGCTTTCAGGGCGGTGTCCAGCGTCACTTTGTCACGGATCTCGCCGATCAGGATCACGTCCGGGTCCTGCCGCAGCACGTGCCGCAGCGCGGTCTCAAAAGACAGGGTATCCGTCCCCACTTCGCGCTGCGAGAGGTTGGACTGCCCGTCCCGATGCAGGAACTCAATCGGGTCTTCAATGGTGATGATGTTGCAGGGCCGGCTCTGATTGATGTGGTTGATCATGGCCGCGAGCGCGGTGGACTTGCCTGAGCCCGTCACCCCCGTTACCAGAATCAGGCCGCGGGGGCGGAGACAGAGTTTCTCCAGCACCTTGGGCAGCCGCAGCTCGTCAATCGTCTTGATCTCGTAGGGGATGGACCGGAACACAAAGGCCAGCGTGCCGCGCTGCTGGAACACGTTGGTCCGGAACCGACCCACGCCGGGCACGCCGATGGCGAAGTCCGCTTCCTTGTGATCGGAAAACTCCTTCACCTGGCGGGGCGTCATGATCTGCTCGGCCAGCGCCTTCAGCTCTTCCGGCTTGAGGGGCTGCTGCGCCAGCTGCGCCAGATCGCCCGCCACTCGCACCGTGGGCGGCCGCCCCACTTTGAGGTGCAGGTCGGAACCGCCGAGTTTCACCATCTCCGTGATCGCCACCTTGAAATTGAATGCCGGCGCGCCTGTTGCCTCAGCCATGGGGGTCCACCCTGAACAGGACGTGACCGAATTCGACGGGCTGCGCGTCCTCGACGCAGACCTCGCGGATGACGCCCACCACCTCGGCGTCGAGCGGATTCATGATCTTCATTGCCTCAATGATACACAGCGGCTCGCCCACGCTGATGCGGCTCCCCACGCGCACGTACGGGTCGGCGCCGGGCTCAGGACGCGCGTAGAACGTGCCGACCATGGGCGACTTGATCTCCACCAGCGACGACAACGCCGGCGCCGCCGCGGCGCCCACCGCCGAGCCGGCCGGCAACGGCGTCCCCGGCGGCGCGGTCACCTGATAGGTCGCCGGCCCCGCAGCGGAGTTGCCGCCCTTGGAGACCCGGACGCTGGTGCGCCACCGCCGGATCTCAATAGTCTCGGCGGTGGACCGGTTGAGCAGGTCGAGCAGTTTCTCCAGAAAGGCGAGATCAATCATATCGGGATGTCACACCACTCCTCGGCGCGCGGCCGCGGGGGAGGAAGCGGGAGCGCGACTCAGACCAGCTCGCGCAACTCGGTGTCGCCGTCCGACAGAAGCTCAGGCCCGGCCGGGCCCAGGTAGACATCGTCCTCCAGCCGCACCCCGCCCCACCCGGGAAAGTACGCGCCCGGCTCCACCGTGACCACCGCGTGCAGCGGGAGGGGCTGCTCGTTGGCGCGCGACAGCCGTGGTGCCTCGTGCACTTCCAGACCCAAGCCGTGCCCCAGGGAATGGCCGAACGCATCGCCGAATCCGCGGGCGTCGATCAGGGAACGGGCCAGAGCATCCCCGTCCCGACCGCTCATGCCCGCTCGCAGCGACGTCCGTGCCACCAACTGCGCGTCCCGAACCAGGTGGTACACGGCACGCTGCCGCTCATCAGCTCGGGCCCCGACCACCACGGTGCGCGTCAGGTCGGCGCAGTATCCATCCATCTGCGCCCCGAAGTCAAGCAGGAGCCAATCGCCCCGCTCAAGCCGCCGATCGCTGGTGCGGGCGTGCGGCAACGCGCTGCGCGGGCCCGACGCGACGATGGTCGGGAACGGGTGCCACTCGCTGCCCCGCCGGCGCAACTCCGCTTCCAGCCTGGTGGCGACGTCGCGTTCCGAGAGACCCGGCCGGATGCACCCCATGGTGGCGCTGAGGGCCTCACCCGCCAGGACGGCCGCCGCCCGGATAGCGGCCACCTCCCCCGGCTCCTTTGACACGCGGAGCGCCTCGACCGCCCCGGTAACGGAAGCCCAGCGGCCCGTGCCCCTTCCGCCTCGGGCCAGCCGTTCCAGGTCCGCCACGGTCATGGCCTGCGCTTCGTATCCCACGCGATCCACCCCCCCGCCCGACGCGGCCAGCTGACCGACCCGCTCCCACACGTCCGCCGCCACAATGTCGACCCGCACCGCGGCGCCCAGCTCTTCCTGGGCCTGGGTGCGATAGCGGAAATCGGTCACCAACACGGTCTCCTCCGGCAGCACCAGGGCCACGCCGGCGGTCCCGGTGAATCCCGTCAGATACCGGATGTTAGGCAGATGACTGACGATCAACCCGTGCACCTGAAGGTCGGCGAACCGGGTCACCAGGGCGGCCCGGCGCGCCGCGGTGCGGTCAGCGGGCACGCGGCCGCACGTGTGCCACCAGCGCGTCGAACGCCAGCAGATAGCTATGGGCGCCAAACCCGGCCACCACCCCGACCGCAAGGTCGGCCAGCAGCGACTGGCGGCGCGCCGGCTCCCGCGCGAACACGTTGCTCAGGTGGACTTCCACGAAGGGCACGCGGACCGCCAGCAGGGCGTCGCGCACCGCCCACGAGGTATGCGTGAAGGCCGCCGCATTGATCAGCGCCCCGTCCGCGCCACCGCGCAAGGCGTGCACCTGGTCCACCAACTGTCCTTCGCTGTTGGTCTGGAACCACGTCAGGGCGGCGCCGGCCGCGGCGGCGCGCTCCCGCACCGCGCGCTCGATGTCCGCCAGGGTATCGGTGCCGTATACCTCCGGCTCGCGGGTGCCCAGGAGGTTCAGATTGGGACCGTTGAGAACGGCGATCCGCACTACGACTTGAGGCTCTTCAGCCAGCGCTTGAAATCGTCGTCGTCGGCCGAGCTGGGACCGGTTTCTCGGGAGGGCCGGGAGGTGCCGAAGAACTCATCGAACGAGAAGGACTTCCCGCTGCCGGGCCTGCCGCCGGGCTGCTCGGGCGCCTTGGGAGGAGACGGCTCTTCGCCAAAGACGGCCGCGAGCGACACCTCGTCGCTGGCGCGCCGCGTTGGCTCGCCGGAAACACCGGGGCCTGAGCCCTCCTCGAACGCCGCTTCCAAAATGCTCGGCTCGGACACCTCGGTGGGTTGCACCGCCACCGGCGGTGCCGGCGCGGCCAGCTCGGCCGGCGCGGCCGGCGCGGCCAGCTCGGGCAGCGCCGGCGGCGCGGCGACCTCCCGGGACGGACGCCCGGCGAACACGTCGGAAAGAAAGTCGCGTACCGAGGCTCCACCGGTGGCCGCGGCCACCAGGGTGCGGCGCGCCGGCTGAGGAGTGGCCGATCCCGGCCCCAGTGCGGCCAGCCGCTCCAGCAACGCGGGATCACCGGGCCGCTGCGCCAGCAGTTTGCGATAGGTTTCCCGCGCTTCGTGGTGCAGCCCCTGAGAGACGTAGAGCTCGGCCATGGTTTCGGTGACCACGGGCTCGGGCTCGGACCCGCCCAGGGCAGTCTCGCCGCTCCCGCCAAAGGCGCTGGCGGAACTGGCCACCGCGGCCGGGACCGGCTCCTCCGGGTAGAAAAGCGGAAGTACGTCCCCGCCCCCTGAATCAGGCGCCAAGTCGGCATCGATCGACGCACCGGCTTCGGCGGGCTGCTCGACGGCGGCGGGTTCAGTCTCCGGGGCCGGGACCTCAGCGGACTCTAGGCCAGGGAGCGCATGCACCACCTCATCCAGGCTGGCCTCGTGGGCGTGCTCGGCGCGCTCGATATCCACGGCGCTGACCTGGCGCGACACCCGCTCGCCGGTGCCCCAGGAAAGCGAATCGTCGAACGGCTTCAGATCAGGGGCCGGCGGCTGGTCCGGCGCGGCGGGGGGCATCGCTGCGGCTGCTCTGGCTTCGGCCGGCTCCGCCGTCGAGTCTTCATCGCCCAAGCGCTCCAGCCCCAGGGTGGGAAGCTCAGCCATTGCCTCATTGAACCCGGCCTCCCCGGTCCGCTCGACCGCAAACGCCTCACCCGCCTCCCGGGGCGCTTCCCGCTCCGGGACCGGGCCCGGCGGCTCACCCTCCCTCGCCGTGTCGGTTTCGCTGATCCCCGCCAGCAGCGCCCCGGCCGCGCTCAGCTCCGTCTCGGAACCGGCCTCCGTCGGCGCCGCCTGGGGCGCGGCCGCCATTGCCGGCCCTGCCTCCGCCAGCCCGGCCATCATCGCCTGCGCTTCCTCGTTCATAGGATCGACTTCGAGCAGCCGGCCGACCCAGCGGCGCGCCACCTCGGTCTGGCCGGTGCGCCCGCCAATCTCCGCCAACGCCTTGATAGCGATGACGTTCTCCGCATCCAGCTCCAGCACCCGTTCGAACACCGCCTGCGCCTCGCCGTCCTTCTGCTGGTCGATCAAGCAGCGTCCGTGCACAATGTGACCCGACACGTAGCTCGGCCGCTTGTCCAGGCCGGCGCGCACCACGTCAATGGCCAGCTCCAGCGACCCGGCCTTCCGGTAGCTGTCGGCCAGGGCCGCGAACCACTGTTGGGGGTTCTCGCGGTAGCGTTGTTCGAGCTTTTCGATCTCGCTTTGGTAGGCCATAGGCGTCCCGAACTTAGTGTCCGCCGCGCCGGGCTGTCAACACAAACCGCTGTTTGGCGGCTTGAGTTTGCTCGTTGTCACACTTAGACTTAGCGCCCCGCGGTGACCACCGGAAAGGGAGTCCGCCGGTATGATGCGCGCCATGCGCGGCTTCGCCAAATGGATCATGGGAGTGCTGGCCCTGGCCTTCGTCGGCTGGATGGTGTTCGACGTGGGCATGGACGTGGGGGCAGGCACCTACCGGCCGGGCGATGCGGTCGCCAAGGTCAACGGGACCTCCATCGAGATCCAGGCGTTCTACGACGCGGTGCGCCAGGCGCAGGAGCGACAGCGGCGTGAGTCCGGCAGCGCACCGGTGACGCGAGAAGATCAGAAAGCCCTGGAGGACGCGGTCCTGGAGGGATTGGTTCAGCAGATTCTGCTGGCCGAGGAGTTTCGCCGGCGCGGGATCCAGGTGAGCAATGACGAGCTGATCTCCGCGGCCCGCAACTCGCCCCCTCAGGAAGTCATGGGCGCCGAGCAATTCCAAACGGAAGGCCAGTTCGACCTGGCAAAATACCAGCGCTATCTCGCGTCGGGCACCGATCCGGGACTGGTGGCGGCGCTCGAGGCTCGTTACCGCGAAGAGATTCCCCGCGCCAAGCTGTACGACCAGCTGGTGGCCGACGTCTACGTCTCGGACGCCAAGCTGTGGCAGGCGTATCGCGACCAGCATGACTCAGTCACGCTTCGCCTGCTGACGCTGATTCCGGGGGCCACCGTACCGGACTCTGCCGTCCTGGTGGACGACGCGGAGTTGCGGGTCTATCACGACCGGAACGACAGTCTCTTCGAGCGCCGCGCGGTGGCGTATCTCAGCTACGCAGTAGTGAGCCAGGAGCCGAACGCGGCGGATACCGCGGCGGCGCTGGAGCGGGCCCGCGCGCTGCGGCGCGAGATCGCGGGCGGCGCGGACTTCGCCGCCCTGGCCCGCCGCGAGTCCGCCGACTCGGTGAGCGCCGCCCAGGGGGGCGACCTGGGGGAGACCGCGCCCGGCCGTCTGGTGGCGGAGTTCGAGCGCGCGGCGCTGGCCTTGCGTCCCGGTCGGGTCTCCGAACCCACGCTCAGCCCGTTCGGTTACCACGTCATCAAGCTGGAATCCCGGTCCGGGGACACCTATCGGGCCCGTCACATCTTGATTCCGGTGGAGCTGGCGGGCGAGCACCTGATACAGGTGGACGCTCGGATTGACACGCTGGAGCGCCGAGCGGCGGATCAGCTCGAGCCGGGCGCTCTCGATGCGGCCGCGGACGCCCTGGGACTGC
Organism: Gemmatimonadales bacterium; assembly: GCA_036393515.1. Classification (GTDB taxonomy): domain Bacteria; phylum Gemmatimonadota; class Gemmatimonadetes; order Gemmatimonadales; family GWC2-71-9; genus JACQHC01. Next base: position 6,491 of record DASWGV010000085.1, read on the forward strand.
CCATTCGCCTGGCTCTCCCCGTGGCCGAAGGAGACCGGGTCCAGGCGCCCCCGCATTCCGTGCCCGACGCCGGGATCTGGGCCTTTGAAGCGCAGGTGGGCGAGACCTCACCCCTCATCGAGGGCGACCGGGCATCGTTTGTCTTTCGGCTGGACTCTCTGCAGGCCGGGGGGGTGCCCCCGCTGGCGGACATCCGAGAGCTGGTGCGCCTGCGGGTGGTGAGCGAGAAGAAGAAGGAAGCCCTGCGGCAAATGGCCGGCAGCGCCGCTGGCGAGTTGGTGACCGGACGGCTGACGCTGGACGGGCTGGCCGCGCGCCTGCGCGGTCACGTGGCGATGGTCGGGCCGTTCACCCGGGCCAACCCGGCACCCGCGGTGGTGAACGAACCGGTAGTGGTGGGCGCGGCATTTGGGCTCGAGCCGGGGCACATCGCCGGGCCCATCGTGGGCGAGCAAGCCATCTACTTCCTGCAGCCCACGCTGCGCCGGCAGGCGGATTCCACGGCCTTCGTGGCGCAGAAGGACACCCAGCGCGGTCAGATGCTCCAGATCGCACGGCAGGCGCGTGTTCGCTTGGTGCTCAACTCGCTGCGCGCCGCCGCTGATGTGGTTGACCGCCGGAAAGACCTGGAGCGAGCCCAGCGTGTGGCAGAGGAGCGCGCTCAGACGCTCCCGGGGCGCCCCGTGATGTAGGCAGGCTGGGGGGCGAGCTAATCCGCCAGCTTCTTGGGTTCTCCGCCCTCCGCCGCGGTGGGCGTCGGCGTTCCTTCCAGCCGGCGCGCTGGCGGAGAGATATCGTTGGGCCCGCTCTCAATACTGTCCTGGACATCCTTCAGGCTCCGCTTGAACTCGCGAATGCCCTTGCCCATCGAATTCCCGATCTCCGGCAGCCGCTTGGCCCCGAACACCAGAAGGACCAGGACGAGAATGACCAGCAGTTCCGACATGCCCAGATTGAACGGCATCGTTTCCTCCTAGAAAAGCGACCGGGCCACCAGGTAAGCCAACACGACCCCGATAATGCCCAGCAGTGACACCCGCAGGACCAGGGGGCCCAGAGTCAGGCTAAAGATAATCAGGTCCAGGCTTATGGGCCCGATGGACGGCGCAACCGTGGTGGTAAAGAAGCGACCGGCCGGGCTTTGCGACAGGAAACGCTCCAAGAGCGCCGAGAGGAACCCGCCCAGGACAAAACCGGTGGTGAGCACACCCAGGTAGAACGCCGGCCGACGCGGACCGATGGCCACGATCAGCTCCGCCGCTCAATGGCGTAGGTGACGCAGTCCCGGAGCGCGTCCCGGGCTGGCCCCGCCGGCAGGGCCGCCAGCTCATCCTCCGCCCGGCGCCCCAACTGCGCCGCCCGTTCTTGCGCGGCCTCGATGCCGCCCCGGCCCTCCACCAGACGGATAACCGCGGCGATCAGATCCTCGGACGGTTCCGGGTCATGCATCAGGTCGGCCACCACCCGGCCTTCCTCCGACGTCATGCGGGGCAAGGCGGCGATCAATGGGAGCGTGATCTTGTGCTCCCGCAGGTCCAGGCCGGTCGGCTTGCCGGTGACCACCTCGCTCTCGGTGTAGTCCAGCAGGTCGTCGGTCACCTGAAAGGCCATACCCAGATAGTACCCGTAGCGCCGCAGGCCGTCCCGCTCCTCGCGGCTCCCCTGCAACCCGCCAATCTCGCAGGCGGCCGACATGAGGGAGGCGGTCTTGGACCCGATGAGCCGGTCGTACTCCTCTTCGGTGTAGTCCAGCACGTCGTGCGCCGCCAGCTCGCGCATCTCGCCCACGGTCATGTCGTTGGTCACGCGGGCCATCACCCGCAACGGCTCCGGGTCGTCCAGCTCGACCAGCTCGATGATGGCGCGGGAGTACAGGTAGTCGCCCATGATCACGGCGACCTGATGACTGAACAGCGCGTTGATGGTGGGCTGCCCACGGCGCAGCACCGAATGATCCACCGAGTCGTCATGCACCAGGGTGGCCAGGTGGATCAGCTCCACCACCGCCGCCAGGGTGACGTGACGGCGACGCACGTCCCCGGTGCACCGGGCCGACAACAGTGCCAGGGTGGGCCGGAACAGCTTGCCGCGCATGTGGAGCAGGTGCGCGTTGGCTTCCGCGATGGGTGCGAAATCCGCCACCACGATGCGACGGATCTCTTGCAGCACGCCGTCCAGCTCCTCCCGCACGGGCGCCTGAATGGCCGGCAGGCTGACCGGGGCGACTTGTGGCTGCACCAGGCTATCGCGCCTTGGCGAGCTGTTTCACGCGGCCGCGGACGTCCTGGAACCCGATGTCCACCGCGAACACACGCTGGTAGAACCCCAGGGCTTCGGCCTGGTGCCCCTGCTCTTCCTCGGACCGGCCCGCCCAGTACAGCAGGCCGATCTTGTCCTCGTCTCCGGACTGATCGCTCTCGATGGCGCGCCGTAGCACCGTGGCAGCCACGCTGAATTGTCCCTTCTCGAAGAAACAGGTGCCCAGCGCCTCGGAGGTCCGCAGCCGCCCCTCCGATCCGCGAAGGGCTTTCTGGAATTCGGAGATGGCCTCGTCCAGCAGGCCCATTTCCTTGAACGCCACGCCAAGATCGTAGTGGGCCTGCACGTCCTCGACCCCCAGACTGGCGTCAATGCCCTTCTTGAACTGGGCCAGCATTTCGTCGAAGTCCCGTTGCTCGTCTCCGGTGGGCTCCTCGTCCTGGATGCGCATGCGGGCGTCCCTGGGACCGCGGTCCTCATCCAGCACCAGCGCGCCCAGATCCACAAAGTCCCCCGTGGCCACCGCCAGGGGCTTGGCGGGGTGCGGCACCGGACCGGTTGCCGGCGGCTCCAACGTGGCCAGCGCTGAGCGGGCCCGTTCGTTGGCGGAATCCAACTCAACCACCCGCAGGTACACCGCCCGGGCGCGCTCCATGGCGCCACTGCGGAACAAGGCGTCCGACAGCTCCAGATACGCGTCCACCAGGTGGGCCTTATCGCCGCCGCGGAACGCGTACTCCACGCGCTTCTGGTGATGCCGCACGCTGTTGGGGTCCAGCCGCAGGATCTCGTCCGCCATGTCCTCGGCCTGGTGCCAATCGTCCCGGGCTTCGTAGGTGGACAGGGCGATGTCCAGCTCCTGGAGGCCTTGCTCCCGCTGCCCGGTCTCGATCAGCGCTTCTCCCAGCCGCTGATGCCGCTCCGGGTCGTCAGGATCCTCCGCCACGGCCGCCCCCAGCGCGGCGACATCAGGCGGGCCCGCGATCTCCTCGATGGCGGGCATCTCGATCTCCAGGTCCAGACCGCCGGTCGACACCAGCTCGGGCGGCGACCCGCCCAAGTCACTCAGGTCCAGCTCCGGCACCTCGAACCCGGCGTCGTCGCCTATCATGACCGGCTCGAGCGGCGGCATCTCGAGCTCCACGTCCAGCTCCGGCAGCTCGGGCGGGGCCTGGTGCCGCCCGCGGGCAGGAGCCTCCAGCTCTACCTCTTCTGGAACAATCAAGGACAGATCGTCGCTGACCAGCTCCTCCATCTCCGGAACCTGGAGATCCTCCTCGACCACATCCCCGGCGGCGGGCCCGCCCACCACGGTGGGCTCGAAATCGGACATCGGCTCCACTTCGGGAGTCTCGAGGCCCGTCCCGGTGAGTCCGGCCATGGTGCCGGCGTCCACACCGCCCGCGTCGAACTCGATCGAGGCACGCTCAATGGGCAGCGGCTCCACCGGGGCCTCTTCCGGTTCTTCAACTAGTGCAGTCGGCTCGAACGCCAGCGGCTCGGGCTCCGGCTCCGGCTCGGGCGGGGGCGGCGGGGGCGGGGGCGGGGGCGGGGACGCCTCGATCTTGGGCGGCGGCTTAGGAGCGGCCTTGGGCGGCGGGGGAGCAGGGGCCGCCCGCGCCGCTGGGCGCGGTGGTGGGGGGGCGGCGCTCACGTCCTCCCCCAGATCGAGGAAGACGAGGTCTGAGCTCTTTTCCTTCTGCGCCTTGACCTTGGGTTTGGGCGCCGATTCGACGTCGTACTCCGGATCAATCGCACGCATCTTCTCGATGGTCGCCCGGGAGCGCCGCGCGTCCCCGCTCGCCTGCGCCTCATGGTAGAGCTTGGCGAGCTGTTCGCGCGCTTCGTCCGTCCGGGCGGCCGCCTTCAACTGCTCGGCCAGCACCAGCCTGATCTCTTCATTGTTGGGGGAGAGGTCGGCGAACTCTTTCAGCGCCCGGAAGGCTTCATCCACCTTGCCGGCGTTCTTCATGCGATCGGCGTACTCCAGGAGATTCTGCTTGGCCTCCGCCACAAATCCGCGGTTCACCATGAGCTGCGCCAGCTTCAGATAGACGTGGGTCCGTCCTGGCGCGTTGCGCAGCACCTTGTTGCAGAGAGCAATGGCGTTGTTGTAGAACCCGCCCTCCGAGTACTTGGTGACGGCCCGCTCGTACATCTCCACCCCGGACGCCACGTTCCCCGCCTTGACGTAGAGATCGCCCACCTTGTTGAACAGCGCGAGCTCATCCTCCAGCTCGGGCTGGCCGTCGAGCTCGTCAAGGATCGACACATACGTCTCGATCGCCTTGTCAACCTGATTCTTGAGCTCGAGCTGCCGAGCCTTTTCCTTCGCCTTGGCGATGTTCAGGGCGGCCTCTACCGGATTGGTGCGGAAGGAGATAGGCGCACTTCAGTTGGCCAAATCTAGAGGAGCCTCAGGGGAGTGACAAGCCGCGCCGCCAACCCACACCCGGCGCACCAGATTGGCGCCGTACCAATACGGCACCTCGCGCCAGTCCCGCGCGGCCACCAGCACCAGGTCCGCCCGGAAGCCCGGGGCGATTTGCCCGCGGGTCGTGGCCTCTCCCAGAGCGGCGGCGGCGTTGACCGTTATGGCCGTCATGGCTTCGGCCGGCAGCATCCGCAGCTGCGAGACGCCGAGCATGGCGATCAACGGCAGGCTCACGCCGGGCGAGCTCCCGGGATTGAAATCGGTGGCCAGCGCCACGGCGGCACCCGCGTCAATCAGGCGGCGCGCCGGCGCCTGCGTGGCGCGGCCCAGGAACACCATGGTTCCCGGAAGCAGCACGGCGACGGTGGAGCCGGCGGCGAGCGCCGCGATGCCCGCCTCCGACACCGCCGCCAGGTGATCCGCGCTCACGGCGCCCAGCGAAACGGCCAACTCCGCGCCGCCGGACGGCTCCAGCTCATCGGCGTGCAGCTTCAAACCGAACCCCAACGCACGCGCCCGTTCGAGTACCCGCCTTGCCTGGGGCACGGTGAACACCCCGGGCTCACAGAACACGTCGCAGAAGCGCGCCACCCCCTGCTGCTGCACCGCCGGCAACATCTCCCTCACCACCAGATCCACGTAGGCCTCGGGTTGGGCGCGGAACTCCGTGGGCACTTCGTGCGCGCCCAGAAACGTGGGGATCACGTCCGGCGCGCCCTGAGTGAGCGCCCTCGCCACCTCCAGCTGTTTCAACTCCGGCTGGAGCGCCAGCCCGTATCCGGACTTGACCTCCACCGTGGTGGTCCCGTGGGCCAGCATGGTGCGGAGCCGTCGGCGGGCGCTGTTCAGCAGGTCCTGGCCGTCGCGCTCCCGCAGGTCCCGCACCGACGAAAGAATCCCGCCGCCCGCGGCCGCTATGGCCTGGTAGGTCTCACCCCGGGCCCGTCGCTCATGATCGGCCAGGCGCGGGGCGCCGAAGATCGCGTGGGTGTGACAATCCACGAAGCCGGGACACAACGTGCCCTGCACTTCCACCACTTCCGCCGAGGGCCCGGCGGCCTGCACGTCGCGATAGGTCCCCACCGCCGCGATCCGGCCGTCGTCCCCCATCAGGACGGCGGCGCCTTCCAGGACGTCCAGGGCCGCCATCTCCGCACCGCGTCGCGCCCGGGCGGGCCCGCGACAGGTGACCACCTGCGTCGCCCCTACCAGCAGCGTGCTCAGTCATGCACCTCGCGCATGGGAATGCGCAGCCCATGACGTTCCGCTGCGGCGATGGCTTCCGGATAGCCGGCATCGGCATGACGCACCACGCCGATCCCCGGGTCGTTGGTGAGCACGCGTTCCAGCCGCCGCGCCGCGCCGGCGGTCCCATCGGCCACGATCACCTGTCCCGCGTGCAGCGAATTCCCGATCCCGGTGCCGCCCCCATGGTGGAACGACACCCACGACGCGCCCGACGCGGTGTTCAGCAGCGCGTTGAGAATGGGCCAGTCGGCGATGGCGTCAGACCCGTCACGCATCCCCTCGGTTTCGCGGAACGGCGAGGCCACCGACCCGGTGTCCAGATGGTCGCGGCCGATCACCACGGGCGCCGAGATCTCTCCGCTCTTCACCAGGTCGTTCATGGCCAGGCCGAACCGGGCCCGCTCGCCCTGACCCAACCAGCAGATGCGCGCCGGTAGACCCTGAAACGCCACCCGCTCACGCGCCAGCCGAATCCACCGACGCAGGTGCACATTGTCGGGAAACAGTTCCACCACCAGCCGGTCCGTCCGGTACAGGTCCTCCGGGTCCCCGGACAGTGCCACCCAGCGGAAGGGACCGCGTCCCTCGAAGAACAGCGGCCGCACGTACTCGGGCACGAACCCGGGAATCTCAAAGGCGTCCGCCACGCCGGCGTCGTGCGCCTGGGTCCGGAGGTTGTTCCCGTAGTCAAACGTCACGGCGCCACGCCGCTTGAGATCCAGCATGGCCCGCACGTGCGCGGCCATGGAGGCGCCGGAGCGGCGCACGTACTCGGCGGGATCCGACGCGCGCAGGGCCGCGGCCTCCGCCAGGCTCAGCCCCGCCGGCACATAGCCGTTCAGCGCGTCGTGGGCGGAGGTCTGGTCGGTCAGCACGTCGGGCACCCAGCCCCGGCGCGCCATCTCCGGAAGCACCTCGGCGCAGTTCCCCGCCAGACCCACCGACACCGCCTGCCCTCGAGCGCGCGCGTCCTCGACCATGCGCCACGCATCGTCCAACGAATCCGTCATGCGGTCCAGGTAGCGCGTCTCCAGGCGCCGGCGGATGCGCTCGGCATCCACCTCCACGCCCAGAAACGTGGCGTCATTCATGATGGCGGCGAGCGGCTGGGCGCCTCCCATGCCCCCCAGGCCGCCGGAGACCACCAGCCGGCCTGCGAGCGACTCTCCAAAATGCCGGCGCGCCACCGCGCCAAAGGTTTCGTAGGTGCCTTGCAGGATGCCCTGGGATCCGATGTAGATCCAGCTGCCGGCCGTCATTTGGCCATACATGGTGAGACCCGCCCGCTCCAGCGCGCGGAATGTCTCCCAGTCCGCCCACCGGCCCACCAGATTGGCGTTGGCGATCAGGACGCGCGGCGCGTCCTCATGGGTCCGGAAGATCCCCACCGGCTTCCCCGATTGGACCAGCAGGGTCTCGTCGTCAGCCAGGGAGCGCAGGCTCCGGACGATGGCGTCGAACGCGGCCCAGCTGCGCGCCGCCCGGCCGGTGCCGCCGTACACCACCAGGTCGTCCGGTCGCTCGGCCACGTCCGGGTCCAGGTTGTTCATCAACATCCGCATGGCCGCTTCCTGAATCCATCCGCGGCAGGAACGCGCGGCGCCACGCGGCGCCCGGATGGTCCGTTTCACGCGATCGCCTCCTGAGCCAGCAGCGCGGCCACGCGCTCGATGTCCTCCGTGAGGGGCCGGTCCTCCACCAGAGGAGGCACCAGCGCGCGCACTCGCCGATGCACTCCGTCCACCCCGCGCCCGGGCGCCAGGGGCTTGAGGAACTCCAGGCCCTGGGCGCCGCACAGCAGCTCCGCCGCCACCACGCGCTGTGCGTTGGCCAGTACCCGCCGAGCCTTGTAGGCGGCCGCCATGCCCATGGGCACGTAGTCCTCCTGGTTGGCGTCCGTGGGAATGGACTGGACGCTGGCGGGCGTGCACAACGTGCGACACTCAGCCACCAGGGCCGCCGCGGTGACCTGGATCATCATGAAACCGGATTGCAGGCCGGCCTGCGGCGTGAGAAACGCCGGCAGTCCTTGCGAAAGATCGGGATTGACCAGGGCCTCCACCCGGCGCTCGGCAAGGCCGGCCAGCGTGGTCAGGACCAGGGCCAGCAGGTCCAGTGCCAACGCCACCGGCTGCCCATGGAAATTGCCGCCGGAGAGCATCTCCTCGCCGAACACCAGGGGATTATCGGTCGCGGCGTTCAACTCCACCGTGACAATGCGCTCGGCAAAGTCGAGCCCGTCGGCCACCGTACCCAGCACCTGCGGAATGCAGCGGAGACTGTAAGCATCCTGGACCCGGGGGTCGTGGTGCCGATGAGACTCCCGAATGTCGGACCCGGCCAGGAGCTCCCGCATGAGCGCCGCGGAGGCGCGCTGCCCCGGATGCGGCCGGACCTGGTGGATCCGCGGATCGAACGGAACCGGCGTGCCGCGCAGCGCCTCCAGACTCATGGCCGCGGCCCCGTGCGCGCTGCGCCACAGGTTCCGCGCGTCGTACAGCAGCAGCGCCAGCATGGCGGACTGGGCCTGAGTCCCGTTGATGAACGCCAGCCCCTCCTTGGCCTGGAACACCAGGGGCGTGAGGCCGGCCTCGACCAACGCGGCGCCGGCGGGGATCCGGCGTACGGGGTCGGCCGCGCCGCGGGCCAGCTCTACGTCGCCTTCACCCAGCACGGCGCGGGCCACGTGGGACAAGGGCGCAAGGTCGCCGCTGGCGCCCACGCTCCCCTGCTCCGGCACAACCGGATGGATCCCGGCGTTCAACAGTTGCGCCAGGCGTTCGGCCAGCACCGGCCTCACCCCGGACGTTTCCTTCAGCAGCACGTTGGCGCGGAGCAACATGACCGCCCGCACCACGGGCAGCGGAAGCGGCGGCCCGACGCCCGCGCAATGACTCAGAATGAGATTCCGCTGAAGCTCCAGCAGACGGTCCGCCGGCACCCGCACGCTGGCCAGCTTGCCAAAGCCGGTGTTGACGCCGTACACGGGCGCCGATCCGGCGGCCGCACGCTCCACGGCGGCGCGGGAGCGGGCCGCTCGCTCCGCCGCTTCCGGGGCAACGCGCACCTCCGCCCACTCGCGCGCCACCGAAACCACGTCAGCCACCGTGAGCGAAGCGCCGTCGAGGACTACCGGGGAAGGCATGAGGCGGGAATATACGGAGGGACGTACGGAGACGTACAAGGCGTACTGGGTGGACGGACGTGGTAGTCCGGGTGGCGCCCCGGATTTGCCCGCCCGTCCTCCGGTACGCCTTGTACGTCTCCGTACGTCTCTGTCCGTCCTGTTACTTCGGCGCTATCACCACGATGTTCTCCGTCACGGGCAATCCGCCATGAATCTTCAGTTCCGGATTTCCCGGGTCCGTCTGATAGCTCCAATCAACGATCAGGTAGCTGGCGCTCGCGTGGGTCACGCGCAGCGCGCCGAACCGCGCAAAGCCGTCGCCACCGGACATCTGGAACACGTACCCGTATCCCGGAACCGCCTGGATGGCGCTGCGCGCGTATCCCGAGACCGGCGCGACGTCAATCGACGTCAGGTCCTCCACGGGGTCCGTTCCGTAGAGCGCGACCTCGGTGCCGGTTCGCTCCGGCACCAGGAACAGATCGCCGGTCACGTCCCGATCAACCCAGAAGTCAATGTCGGTCCGATCCCCGTCCGTCACGATGCCCAGCTCCAGCGGTCCCGCCTGTCCGTCGCCGTCGGCATCCAGGAAAAAGCGGAAGCCGCTCCGGCTCACGTCCGCCTGATAGGGATACATCAGGACGTTGCGCGCGTCGGGCCGAGGGGTGTCGTACCAATAGGGGGCCCACATGCTCTCCCAGCCCTCGATGGATTCGGCCGACACGTCGAAGCAGCGGGAAACGCCGTTGGTCAGCGCACCGACCAGGAACTCAGGCGACACGGTGGTTCCCTCGACCGACCAAGTGGTCCCGCATGCGCCGTCGTCCAGCGAGTACGAGGTGGAGTACACCCGGTACTGGCGGAACCCGCCCGGCTCATTCAGGAAGGGGTTGTCACTCCAACGCAAATGAATCGCGCGGTTCAGCGAGGTCCCCAGCAACCATTCGGGCGCCTCCAGGCGCAGCCGTTCGTCAATCAGCACGGTCGCGCTGGGCGCGCTCTCGTCGCCGCCCCGCCGCGCGGCGGTGACATAGTACTCCAGGTCTGGAATGCCGCTGTCATGGAAGGTGGTCGAGGTGGTCGAGGCCCGCAGGTCGAAGTCGGCGCCGGTATTCGAGCGCGAATACACCCGGTAGACCTCGAGGTCGGCGTTCAGCACGTCGTCCCAGAACAGGACCAGCGCGGCCGGCGCCACCGGGTCCCCACTGGGCTCCAGCCGATAGGTGAGGTTCGTCGGTGCTTCGATCCCCGGACCGGCCATGTCGTCGCACGCGGGCAGCGTGAGCGCCAGGAGTCCGGCCACCGCGAGTCGCGAGCGCGATCTCATACGCCCAGCCTTGGTTGAAGTGTGATGCCGGAGAGCTAGAGAAGCAGGACGCATGCCAAGCGAGGGCGTTGACTAACTCATTGCCTATCAGCGGTTTACCAGCCATGCAGGCGGCGGCTATGTCCGCGCCGGAGGACAGCGACGAGCGGGCGGGATCAGCGGCGCACGGTGCGCTGGTCGTAGTCGAACTTGATCTCAGGTTGATCCAGCAGCGTGATATGGAAATTGAAAGCGAAGTTGCCGTTGGGCGCTTTCACAAAGGAGAACGTGCCACGCCAGCGGTGGAGGTCGCGCTCCAGGCGGAGCATGTGCTGGCCAAACTCTTTGGTGGTGAAGTTGTAGTTGGTGTTCCAGGACAGGGACCAGTTGCGGGTGGGGGAAAACCCTGCCGCCAGGCCCAGCGTGCGGTTGGCCGATGGTCCCGCCACTCCGGGCTGGGCGCCGGGCATCATCGTCGCGGCGCGGGCGCGCTGGTCGTCGTACGTGATGGACAGCTCCAGGCCTCGGCCTCGCGGCGCCATGCCGGTCACGTCCTCCGTAGCGCGATAGGAGGCCAGCGCACCGGTGACCGTGCTCAGGGGCGGGGACACTCCGGCGGGCGGCGTCTCCGGTGGTGCCTCGGGCGGCGGAGCGCGGGATGGTTCGGGCGCAGGTCCGCCACCGATCCAGGCCACGAGGCGCGCGAACGTCGAGGCCGAAATCCCGAACCGCGTGGAGATGGAGGACAGGAACGGGTCGAAGCGCGCGGTGTCGGACCCCACGGCGCCGGCAAACAGATCGTGGGAAGTGGAGATGCTGAAGCCCGGCAAGAGGTCGCTGGTGAAGGAATTGCTCAATTGCCCCGTGGTCCATCCGGTGCGGCCCGCTTCCTTGGCCTGCTCAAAGTCGTACCGCACCGCCGAGGTTTGGAGGCTGAGGAGTTTGATCTTCCGGGCATTCCGGTCATCCGTCGTGTCGCCCTGAGGAGATCGGAGCTTGGCCTCGATGGTCTGGGACAGCCCCACGGAAATGGCGTGCTGCGCCAGGCTTTGGCGGTTGGTCCCGGCGCGCGTGGGGTCGAGCGCGCGGGCGTACGACTCCGGAACCGTCGCCTTGGGGGCGAACTGCCAGCTCACACTGGGGGAGACGGCGTGTCGGATCCGCGACAAGGGTCCGAATCCCGGGAAGAATCCGAACACCGTGGGCGAAACGCTGGCGCCAAAGGACAGCCGCTTGGACTGCGAGACGAACGCGCCGTTGGTATAGCGGTTCCGGATCAGGAAGCTCCCGCCAGTGACGTTCTGGATCCCCACGCTGGGCGAGAGACGCCAGGTGGATTGGAACAGGATGGGCAGCCCGATGCCGGTGGTCCAGTCCACGCCGGTGTTGAAGTCCTGGCCGTAATAGCGGGTAACGGTGTCGGCCGGATTCCCGGGGTCAGGCAGTCGCACCACACTCCGCCGATTGCTCCGATCGTCCAGGATCTGAAATCCATTGTCCCAATTCCACCGGCCGACCCGTAGGGGCGTCCCGATGCGCACGCTGGTGCTGCGGAGGTTCAAGAATAGGCTGTCGGTCTGCGGCACGCCATTCAGGGGCGGGAGCACCAGCGTACCCGATCGCTGGTGGAGCGTCTGGTTGCTGCTCAACGAGACGGAGGGTGTCCAGGTGACGCTGGGCAACAGGTTGACGGCGCGCGGGGTGAGGCTGAAGCTGGGCAGTGTCTGGGTGACCACGCCGTTGGAGAGGTCCTGCCGGCGCGTGCCACCCAACGAGACGGTACCCCAGCCCATCTGTTTCTGGAAATTGGCATTGCTGGCCAGGCTGGCGGTGGCCAGCCGCGGGTCCACCGAGTTGCGCTCCAGCACTCGGGCGCTGGTGGCGTAGTTGATGCTGGCGTTCAGCCGCGTCCGCTGGTCAAAGCTCTGGTTATGGTTGAAGGTCAACTGGAGCGATCGCGACCCGGCCGACTCGTAGATTCTGGACACCGCCAACGATCCGTCCACAAAGCGGTCCAGCCACCGGTAATTCAACTGCCCGTTGAGCTGCACCAGCGTACCGGACCACCAATCCAGACTCGCCCGCATGTCCAGGTAGTCGTTCAGCGCCACGTAGTAGCCCACGTTATTCAGGTGCCGCTGGTAGCCCCGGTTGGGCCGGACCAAGTCGTTCAGGCCAAACCGCGGCACCAGCAACCCGGATCGGCGGCCCTGCCGCATGTCCTGGAAAATGAACGGGAGCCAGAGGACCGGCACATCCCGCACGTACAGCACGGCGGGCCGGGCCACCAGCAGGTTGTTGGTGACCCACTTGATCCGGCTCGACGCGAAATGCCAATGTGGGACCCGCATGTCGCAGCTGGTGATGTGACTCCCCCCGGCGTACAGCCGGGTGGAGGCGGAATCCACCGCCAGGGCACCCCGAAGAAACCAGTCCACTCCCGATTGCTTGAACGTGGTGAGGGCGTCCTCCACGATTCCGCGATGCTCGCAGGTGTTGTAGCCCATTTCTTCGCCGACCAGCACCGTGCTTTGGTCGAACAGGGTGGGACGCCCGCGGGCCCGCAGGCGGCAATCCGCCTGGAAGAACTGCACGGTGTCCGCCTCCAACGTGCTGCCCTCGCGCTCCACCAGCGCCGTGCCCGTGACGTCGATGCGGCGCGTCGCCGCCTCCAGCGACAGGCTGTCACCGGCGTAGCGCGTCACCCGAAAGCCTTCCCGCTGCATCAACTCTCGGAGCAAGGAATCAGCGGCGGGGAAACTCCGGCTGGGCGCGGTGGGTAGCCCCAGACCGCGAGCGGCCGTGGTATCCAGGGACCGGCGGGTGACCGCGCTGTCCGGGGACAGAGAGTCCTGCCGCTGGGGTCGAGGGGTTTGCTGCTGAACCGAGCTGGGCGGCGGAGGAGGGGGCTGCTGCGCGCGCGCCGGTGATCCTGCGCCGGCCAGGAGCGCGACCAGGGCCGTACTCGCCGCCGCCGCGGCGGATGCCTTGCGGGAGCGCCACACCACCCGCGCCACCAGGATGCCGGCCTCATAGAGCACGATCATGGGCCCCAGCATCATAGTCATGGAAAACACGTCGGGCGGAGTGAGCAGGGCCGCCACCACCGCGCCGATTACCAAGGCGATGGGGCGTTGCCGGGCGAAGACCACCGGGTCCACCAGCCCGAACGCGGCCAGCAGCACGATGACCAGCGGCAGCTCAAAGACGATCCCGAACGCCAGAATGAACAGGCTGGCAAACGAGAAGTACTCGTTCGCCGTGATGATGAACTCCAGGTCCTCCCGCTGAAAGCTGAACAGAATACGCAGCGCGGCCGGGAGCACCCACAGGTAGGCCATCAGCGCGCCGGTGAGAAACAAGAGCAGTCCCGCCGCCAGCGTGGGGATCACGAAGCGTCGTTCCCGCTCGTACATGGCGGGGGACAGGAACTTCCACCCCTGCCAGACGACCACCGGCGACGCGATCACGCCACCCACCAGCACCGCCAGCTTGAGCGTGAGCAGGAACGCGTCCGTGGGGCGGGTCACGAATAGTTTCCCCGCCGGCAGCATCGGCTCGATGGGCCGTTTCAGGAGCCCGAGCACGTCGTAGCGCTGCACCAGGAAGAACCCGGCCACGGTGGCCAGGACCAGTGCCACCAGGCTCCATAAGATGCGCCACCGCAGCTCCTCGAGGTGATCGAGGAATGGCATCTCGGCACGGGGTGACGACGGGGACGAACTCACGGGGCGGGCGGGTGGGCCCGGGGGGTTATTGCTCGCGCGCTTCCAGCCTGGTACGGGCGAGCTGGGCTTCTTCGGTGCGCGGGTAGCCGGCCACCACACGCTGGTAATACACGCGGGCTCCCCGCGTGTCCCCGCGCGCTTCCGCCAGCAGGCCGAGTTTGTACAGGGCGGTGGGCGCCCGGGGAGATGCCGGGTGCTCCTTCGCTACCTGCTCGTAGGCGGCGGCTGCGGAATCACCATCCGTGGCGGCCCACGTCTCGCCCATCTGGAACCACGCGTCAGCAACACGGTCATGTTGCGGGAAATCCAGGAGCAACTTCTGGAGCGCCAGCCGCGCCGTCTGGGGACTGCCCGAGCGGAGCTGCCGCAGGGCCAGGTCGTAGAGTTGTTCCGGACCCGGTCCCGCCGGACGCGCACCGCTGTCGGCCGGTGTCCCGGGAGGGGCCGCGGCGACCCCGCGGGCGCGGGACTCCAATTGGCCGCGTAACTCCGACAGCCGCTGCTGGCTCTGGCCGGTCAGCTCCTGAATCTGGACCAGTTGGCGTTGGACATCGGTGAAGTCGCTCCGCAGCTGGCCCTCGAACAGGGCCAGCCGGCGTTGCTGCGCCGCCAACGAGTCGGCGATGAGCTGCTGCGTGGCGGCGATCTCGTCCAACAGGCGCCGAAGCACGGCAGCCCGCGCCGAGTCGGCGCGGGCTGCCTCCCGCCGGAACGCGATCAACTGGGTCTCGACTCGCCGCACGTCGCTCTTCAGGGCACACCCGGTCAAGGTGGCCGTGGCGGCGAGCGCGAAGAGCAGTCTCACATGCCCGACGGCCTGCGCAGGGCGTCACCGCCGGCCGTGACCCCGAACTCGTCACGGCGGTTCATGGCCCACGCCTCTTCGGTGCTGCCCATTTGCATGGGCTGCTCCTCACCCATGGACCGGGTGGTAATCCGATCGGCGGCGACGCCCCGGGTCACCAGGTACTGCTTGGCCGCCAGCGCGCGCCGGTTGCCCAGCGCCAGGTTGTATTCGTCGGAGCCACGTTCGTCGCAGTGGCCCACAACCTCAATGCGCAGCATGGGATTGGCCTGAAGAATGGCGAGCTTCTGGTCCAGCACCGCCGCGTCTCCCGACCGAATGTCCGCGCGGTCAAAATCGAAGTTGATGCGCGTCATCAGCAGGTTGCGCACCTCCTCCGTGCTGCGACGCATCATGGCCAGCGAGTCGTCCCGCATGCGCCGGATCCGCTCTTCCTCCGCGGCGCGCACCCGGTCAAGGCTGTCCCGGATCCGCTGGGCATTAGCGAGGGAGTCGGCCCGCCGGCGGGCCGACTCCGCCGCCGCAATCGAGTCCGCGTTAGGCTGGGGCGCCACTTGCGGCTGGCCGCCGCCACATGCCACCGCCGTCAGGATGACAACGGCACCGAGCGCGATGGGAAGCATGCTGCGCATGATCACTCCACGGTCAGGGGTTGGAACCTTCCATGATCCGCGGAGACCAGGCCGGAAGCCGGGCCTCCCCGAGTCTGGTCAACTGCCGCACCCGCCCAGTGTCGAGATCGATGATCCAGGCCTGCCGGGATCCCGTGCGGGTGGAAACGAACCCCAGGTGCCGTCCGTCCGGCGCCCAGGTCGGATCCTCGTTGCGTCCGGCACTCGTGAGCTGCCGCACCCGTCGGGACGCGACGTCCATCACGAAGACTTGCGGCGTGCCCGCCACATCGCGATGGAACGCGAGATTGAGACCGTCCGGCGACCACTCAGGCGCGTAAGAGCTGCCGGTTACGCCGTAATCGAACGGCGCAAACAACTCCTGTCCAGTCCCGTCGGACGACATCACGTAGATCTGCGGCGATCCCGCGCGGGTCGACGCAAAGGCGATCCGACGACCATCCGGACTGTATGTCGGGGACAGGTTATCCGAAAAACGGCCGGCCGTCAAGCGTTGTAAGCAACACCGTTCCACCAGGTTGTAGGTGTACAGGTGGGAGCCCTCTTCGTTCGCAAAGGTGAAGGCCAACAGCCGGGTGTCGGGCGAAAAAGCCGGCGTGTAATTGAGGCCGCTGGTGGTGGGACCCACCAGCTCCCGGCGTCCGGATGCGATGTCCTGCAGGTAGAGCCGCCCATTCCCGCCCACGAACTGCATGTACACCGCGCGCCGTCCGTCCAGTGACCAGGCGGGCGACATCGCCGTGTCCGCGGCCGGCGAGACCGGCAGCGCATCGGCACCGTCCGCGTCAATGCGGTATACCCGCTTGCCCTGGATCAGCAGGAGTCGCGTCGCCGCGATGCCCGGCGTCCCGGCGGCGGCGCGGACCACTTCGTCGCTCAGCCGATGGATGGCCAGGCGGGTCTCTGGATGACGCAGGTCGCCAGACCAAAGGGCCAGCGTCCGGCGACTCAGCCGCCCGCGAACATCGTACACGGTCACGACCGCGGGCGTGTCCACCGTAGCGCGAAGGTGCACCGCGTAATCGGCGCCCAGCGCCTCGTACAAACCGTAGTTCACGAAGGCCGCCGCCCCACCACTCACCGCGGCGGGAGCCGTCGGCTGAGGCGGGCCCAGCGCCGGCGGCGCCAGGGCCACCATCAGACTCTCGCCGCCGGGCAGCGTGATCATCTCGAACCGGTCCGAGTAGTCCAGGTCCCGCTGGAGGATGGTCCGCACCGAGTCGAGGAACGTGGTGCGCTCGACGCCCAGCACCAGCATCCCAGGGCGCAGGCCGGGCGTGTAGGTGATGCCGATCCGCACGCCCGGCTCCACCTGCCGCGTGGTGTCCTGGCCCGCCACCGGAGCGGCGACGCTGGCCAGCACGACCAGCACGCCGAGGCCCCACCGCCACGCCTTGCCCCGCGAGCCGGTCACCGGATGGTCCGTGGATTGAAAAAGAAGTTCACCGGCAGGAGGTCCGCTTCGAATCCCTCAGGCAGGGGCCCAAACGCGCGCGCGTTCCCGGCCGCCTCCACGGCGCCCTGCGCTTCCAGGTCGAACGCGAAGCTCCCCGAGCGCCGGGTGAACTGCACATTGCTGATGCTGCCGTCACGATGGATAAAGAACAGGACCTCCGCCTGGAGCGGGGCCTCATCGACCGGGCGGTGCCACCGCCGGTACACCTCGGCCACAATGTTCCGCAGGTACTCAGGATATCGGAACGCCACGCCGGGCACGCTGACGGTCGCGACGTCCGTGCCGGTGGACGGCGTCACGCCGGGAGCGGGCTCTTCCTTGGGCGTGGTGCGCGGCGCCGGCTCACGTTCCACGTCCGGCTGGGCTTCTCTGGGTGGGGCTTCCTTGGCCACCGAGGTCCGGCGGGGTGGCGTGGGTCGAGGCGCCGGGGGAGGCGTCCGTTCCGCGGGCCGCTCCAGAACTTCCGGCGCCCGCCGCGCGGCCGGTTCCGCCCGCGGGGCCGCGACCAGCTGCACCCGGTACACCGGCGGCACCGAACGCGCCGTGCCCGGCCGTGAGAACATCACGCCGGCCACGGCCACGTGCAGCATCAACGTCGCGGCGAACGCAAGTCCGGCCCCTTCCTGCCGGCGGCGTCGCGCCCGCGGCCGCGCCGCTCTCACCGCTCAACCTCCTCCGACTCCGCCACCAGCCCCACGTCGTCCACGCCCGCGCTCCGCATCACCGCCAGCACCTGCACCACGACGCCGTACTGCACTCGGAAGTCCGCCCGCAGGTACACGCCGCGCGGCCTCCGCGATGCCACCAGCGCGCCGAACGCCGCGCGAAATTCCTCGTACCGGAGCGGTGTCTGGTCCACGAAAATGCGGCCCTGGCGGTCAATGGACACCACCAGTCCCTCCTTGGACTGCAACGGCCTGGCTACTGCCTGCGGGAGCTGCACGTCCACACCGCCCTGCATGATGGGGGCGGTGATCATGAAAATGATCAGCAGCACAAACGCGACGTCCACCAGCGACGTCACATTGATGTCGGCGGACAACGGCAGCTCGCCGTGGCCGCGCAGTCCTTCCCCACCCATGCTCACACCCTTCCCTCACGCGCCATGGTCCCGATGATCTCGTAGGCAAACCCTTCCAGCTCCCCGGCAAACAACCCCAGTCGCGACACAAAGAGGTTGTACCCCATGACCGACGGGATGGCGACGACCAGCCCGAACACGGTGGTGACTAGGGCCGTCGCGACGCCCGGGGCGATCGCCGAGATGTTGCCCGAGCCACCCGTGGCAATCCCGATGAACGAGTCCATGACGCCGAGCACGGTGCCGAGCAGGCCCAGCAAGGGACTCACCGAGCCGAAGGTCGCCAACCACGGTATGAACCGCGCCATCTGGTCCCGTTCCGCCGATACTTCCTTCCCCAGCACCATGCGCAGCGCTTCCAGCTGCGTCACGGTGAGCGGCGGCTGCGTGCCCTGGGTTTCCCGCAACACCCCGGGGCGCAGCTCCGAGAAGAAGTTCACGCCCTCTCGCAGCAGCCGGCCGTAGGGCGACGGCGGGAGCTTCATGACGGCGTGGTAGGCGTCCTCCAGGCGGGTGGTGCGCTCCAGCTCGGCAAAAAACCGGTTGCCCTCGCGCCGCACCCGCCGGAATTGCCACCACTTGAGCACAATGAGGAACCAGCTGATCAGCGAGAAGGCAGCCAGCACCACCAGCACGAGTTTGGTCGCCACGTTGGAGGTGGTCACCAGCTCCCACGGCGTGGTGGGAACCGCCCGGCCCACTTGCAGCATCATGCCACGGCCTCCTTGATCCACGCGTAGGTGCGCTGGAGACCGTCCTCGACCGTCACCTCCGGCCGCCAGCCAAGCTCTCGCTCCGCCTTGGTCACACACAGAGCGGACCGCTGCAACTCGCCCGCCCGCGGGGCGGCGTGCCGCACGTCGCCGGAGGCCCCGGCCGCGCCGATCATCACGGCGGCCAGCCGGTTCACGCTGGTCTCGACGCCGGTGCCAATATTGATCGCGACGTCATCCAGCGCGCGCGCGGCCGGCGCGGCCCATCGCGTCGCCGCCAGGTTGGCCTTCGCCACATCGCCTACGTAGACGTAGTCACGGGTCTGCTCACCGTCTCCGTACACCGTGAGGGGCTGGGCGTGCCGCAGTCGGCTCCCGAAAATCGCCACCACCCCCGCCTCGCCGTGCGGGTTCTGGCGAGGTCCATAGACATTGGAGTATCGGAGCGAGACCACTTCGAGCGGGTAGAGCTGAGCGTAGGCCATCAGGTAGAACTCCGACGCCAGCTTGCTCACCCCGTAAGGCGACACCGGGAGCTTGGGCGCCAGCTCGCTGTTCGGCAGCTGCGATCCCTCTCCGTACACCACCCCCCCGGAGGACGCGAACACCACGCGCCGCACGCCACCGCGCCGCGCGCCCTCCAACAGATTCAGCAGCCCCAGAATGTTGGTGCGCGCGTCGAACAGGGGATCATCCACCGACACCCGTACATCCATCTGAGCCGCATGGTGGTTCAGTACGGCAAACCCGCCTTGCTCCAGCAGCGCGCGTGCCTCCGGGGACCCGATATCGGCCTCCACCAGCCCCGCGCCGGCCGGCACGTTCTCCCTCCGTCCGCTGGAGAGATTGTCCAGGGCCACGACATCGTAGCCGTCCCGAAGGTAGGCCTCGGCCACGTGCGAACCGATGAACCCCGCTCCACCCGTAACCAGCACCTTCGGCATCAGCCTACGCTCCTCACCGGTGTGAGTGAATCGGAGGGTGGGGTCTCGCATGCGGAGCCACCTGCCCGCGCCACCTGGTTCGCGGCACGGGCGGAAGCGGACAGAAGACCGCCACCAAATGGGGGGAGGGGCCGGGAGATTGCGGCGCCCGGCCGCGCCGTCAGGCCGGCATCTTTCGAATCAGCCGCACCGGCTGGCCCGCCCGCACGCCGGGCCGGTAGATCTGCGTGATCAGCGCGGACGCCGACCGCTGCCGGACATGCACGACCTCCAGCACCGCCCCACGCTCGGGTGGGGCACCGGTGGCCGGATCACCTTCGCGAATCAGCTCAAACACATCCCCAGGAACCACGCCACTCTCCCGACCCAGATCAATGAACACCACGTCCAGCTGGTTGGGCACATAGTGGAAGTCCCGGATCTCTACCACGGTTCCTGTCGCCCCGTCGGTCACCGGGACCGCAGCCGCCGCGGGCGGAGGCGTGAAGCGCTCCAGCGGGAGTGCGACCTGCCCGTCTACCACCCGGCCGAATTGGGCCACCACCACTGCCAACACATGTCCCTCAGTCACGTGCGTCACACGCACCACGCCACCCGGGACGACGACCCGCCCCCAGCCCACGACTTCACGCCCCAGGTGGGCTACCAACAGGGAATCGCCGACCTGATACATGGCGCCGGACGGCGGCGTGACCTCGATTTCTTCGTAGATCGTGGCCGAGGAGGTGGACGCACTACGAACCGCCGCCGACTGGCGTGCGTCCCCCAGGACTTGGGCCCAGGGCAAAGCTTCGCCCTCAGTCAGAAACCCGGCGGAATAGAACTCACCCCAGCGTACTGTGCGGTGAAGGGCGCTTCGCCCGCCGACTACGGTGGGCGGACCGCCGCGCGCAGCCCTCCCGAACACCGTCGGGGAACCCGCGTCCGCCGGTGGCGGCGGAGGAGCTGCGGCCTCCACCATGGGCGCCTCCACTTGCGGTTGCGTGGTGTCCATGGGGGGGAGTTGCCCCGGCATTTGCTGTGGCTGCTGCTGCACCGGCGGTTGGTCCGGTGTGGGCTCCATGGGGGCGGGCTCTGCCGCCACCGGCATCATCTCTCCCAGAGCCAGCTGCTCGCCGGGGAAGATCCAATGCGGGTCTTCCACCACGAGCGTGTTCAGCCGGTAGATCTCGGGCCACATGAGCGGATCACCGAGATACAGCTGGGCGAGGCCCCAGAGGGTCTCGCCCTGCTGCACCACATGCACACGACCAGACTGAACGGTCTGCAGGGGCTCCTGGGCACCCACTGGGCCGGCCGACAACGCCAACCCCAGGCCCAGAACCCATGCTACCCTAGAACGGGAGATCGTCGTCCTCCTCATCGAGTGCCTCCGGAAAGTCCTCGTAGGACTCCGACTTGCCGTCCGCAGCCGCGGGCTTGGCGGCTCGGGACGTGGCCACCGCCATTTCACCCTCGCCGCCGGACGATCCGCGGGGCGACAGCATGATCATCTCTCTCGCGTTGATCTCCGTGGTGTACCGGGTCTTGCCTTCCCTGTCATCCCACGTCCGGTACTCAATACGACCCTCCACGTAGACTCGGTCGCCCTTTTTCAGAAACTTCTCGGCGATGTCAGCCAGTTGCGCCCCAGCGCCCCGCGTGTTCCACAGGACCACGCGGTGCCACTCGGTCTTTTCCTGCCGTTCTCCGGCCTGATTGTTCCACTGCCGGCTCGTGGCGATCGAGATCGTCGCGACCCGGCCCCCGTTGGTGGTGCTCCGGACCTCAGGGTCCGCCCCCAAGTTCCCGATCAGCATCACCTTATTAAGACTGCGTGCCAAAATGACCTCCAGAGACCTTGGGGTGGGAGCCGGACGCCGAAAACTATATGGGCTTTAAGTCCTTTTGTCAACCAAAGATACGCGATTTGTACCGAATTATTCCCGACCCTCGGATTGGAGGCTCCTGGTCAGCACCAGAGCGTCCTCTGGGGGCCGACTGTAGTATCCGCGCCGCACCCCTGACGGCCCGAACCCCAAGGCCTGGTAAAAGGCCTGGGCTGGCTCGTTCGATGCCCGTACCTCCAGGTATACCCGCTTGAGCCCGCGCGTCTTCCAGCGGTCGATCACCGTTTCCAGGAGCCGGCGCCCCAGCCCCGCTCTCCGATACTCCGGCGCCACGGCGAGGTTCAACACCTCGGCTTCATCAGCGGCGGAGCGGCTAAATAGGTATCCCACGATCCGCCCGCCAGCCTCGGCGACCAGGGCGTCGGGCTTCAGCAGGGGAAGAAAGGACCGCGCCGACCAGGGATCCGAAAACACGTCGCGCTCGATGGCGGCGACCTGCTCCAGATCAGCTTCCGCCGCGGCCCGGATCCGGAAGCGGTCTGCCATGTCGCTCCTCCCACCGGGTCTGCGCCGCGGGTGCCCTGCCATAGTCCGGCTCGGCCTCGAACGGGGCGTCCACGCGGGTGGTGGCCTCCGGTAGCGCCAACAGGTCCAGCAACGCAGCGGCGCGCGGACCACCCCAGGGGGGCCCCACCGGCGGCCGGCCGGTCCAGGCGACGACGTCGTCCGCGTACGCTCTGGCGCCGTCACCCACCGCGACGGCGGCCCTGATTTCGCCCTGCCGGAGAGCGGACGCCGTGGTGAGGGTCGGTGGAAGCACCGCTTGGAATCCGGTCCCCGTGAAACGGTAAACCGCTGCGAAGACTTCGCCGCGCAGGGCATCGTACAGCGCCGCCACTGGGCCGTCCGCGAAGCGCGACCCGATCCACGCCGCCCCCATCAACGACGGCACGCGCCTCAGCTCCAGCCGCGGGTGCTCGCGGAGAAACCCTTGCGCCGTGGCAAACCCAATGCGAAGCCCGGTGAACCCCCCTGGCCCGTCGCCCATGACGATGCCGTCCAGATCCTCCAACCGCCGGCCGGTGTGCCGCAGTAGGTCCATAACGGCGGGCGTGAGCGCCGCGCCCTGGCGACGCCCACCCAACACCACCTCACCTTCCAGGCCATCCGGCCCGCCCACGGCCACGCTTCCGAACGCCGTGGCCGTCTCCAGAGCCAGGAACAGGCTCACGTTACCCATTCCAGACTCCGCCGGTCCACGTCTCCGGTGTGCGCCAGGCGGAGATGGGCGTCGGCAACCGGGGCATGGCGACCCGCACGTTCGGGCCATTCCAGGACCAGGAGGCGCGCGCGGGCCGCCAGGACCGCCAGGTCCAGATCCAACGCTTCTTCGGGATGCTTGAGGCGGAAGCAATCCACGTGGATCAGGGGACCCTCGGGCGACGGATACTCGTGCACCAGCGCGAAGGTCGGGCTGCGCGCGGGGCCGGCACCGGCTGAGCGGGCCAGCGCCTGAACCAGCGTGGTCTTGCCGCTTCCCAGCTCACCGCTCAGCCACACTACCCCACCCCGGGGCAGGCGGCGCCAGAGTGCGGCGGCCTCTCCTTCCATCTCCTGCTGAGACAGACCGACGCTAGCCACGCCGGCGGCCAGCACGCCGCGGACGGCGTCCTGGCGACGGCGCGGGGGCCGCGACCGCCTTTCCGCCGGCGGCTTTCAGCTCGAAGACCTGGTCGCGCAGTTGGGCCGCCAGCTCAAAGTCCAGCTCGGCCGCCGCCTCACGCATCTGCTGCTCCAGCACGGCCAGCAACTGTTCCCGGTCCAGCGTCGCTGGCGGCGGGGACCGCCGGGCAGGCTCGGCCCGCGCGTCCGCCACGCGGGTCACCAGGCGGACTTCGGACACCGACTTCAGGATAGAGGTGGGCTGGACCCCGTGCTCCGCGTTGTGGGCCTCCTGCAACGCGCGGCGGCGATCCATCTCGGCCAGGGCGCGTTCCATGGACCCGGTGACGCGATCGGCGTACAGCACCGCGCGCCCCCGGACATGGCGCGCCGCCCGGCCCACCGTCTGAATCAGCGACCGGTCGGACCGCAGGAAGCCTTCATGGTCGGCATCGAGGATGGCGACCAGGGCGACTTCCGGCAGGTCCAGTCCCTCCCGCAGCAGGTTGATACCAACCAGCACGTCGAAGTCGCCCAGCCTCAAGCCCCGGATGATCTCCATGCGCTCGATGGCATCAATCTCCGAATGCATGTACCGGACTCGTACGCCCATCTGCCGCAGGTAGTCCGTGAGATCCTCCGACATCCGCTTGGTCAGCGTGGTGACCAGCACGCGGTCCCCCGCCGCGGCGCACCCGCGGATCTCGGCCAGGAGATCGTCCACCTGGCCTCCCACCGGCCGCACCTCCACCGCAGGATCCACCAAGCCGGTGGGTCGGATGATCTGCTCCACCACCTCCCCCTGGGACAAGCCCAGCTCCAGCGCGGCGGGGGTTGCGGACACGAACAGCTGGGTGGGAACCACGTCCATGAATTCGCGGAAGTTGAGCGGCCGGTTGTCCAGGGCCGACGGCAAGCGGAATCCGAATTCCACCAGGGTCTGTTTGCGCGAGCGGTCGCCCTCGTACATGCCGCCCAGCTGGGGCAGCGTGGCGTGGGACTCGTCCACGATGGTCAAGAAATCCGCCGGGAAATAGTCCAGCAGGCAGGCGGGCCGTTCGCCGGCGCGGCGTCCGCTCAGGTGCCGACTGTAGTTCTCGATCCCGGCGCAGGTGCCGATCTCCAGCAACATGTCAATGTCGAAGTTGGTCCGGGACTCCAGACGCTGAGCCTCCAGCAGCTTGCCCTGGCCGCGCAGCTCGGTCAGCCGGGGCGCCAGCTCGGCCCGGATGGCGCGCACCGCCCCCTCCAGCGCCGGGCGGCGCACCACGTAGTGGCTGGCGGGATAGACGGCGCAGCGCTGGAGCTCGGCAATGGTCGCGCCGGTGAGCGCGTCAATCTTGGACACCCGCTCCACCGTATCACCCCACAGCTCGATGCGGACCGCTTGCTCCTCATACGCGGGGAACACTTCCACCGTATCTCCCCGCACCCGGAACGTGCCCCGCTCGAACGCCACGTCGTTGCGGCGGTACTGAATGCGGACCAGATCTTCCAGGATGGCATCCCGAGGCCGGGCTTCCCCCACCGCCACGGTGGTCATGAGTTGCCGGTACTCCGCGGGGTCGCCCAGGCCATAGATGGCGCTGACCGTGGCCACGATGATGACGTCCTCCCGTTCCATCAGGCTCGAGGTGGCCCGCAGGCGCAATGCCTCAATGTCCGGATTGATGGAGGCGTCTTTTTCGATATAGGTGTCCGTCGCCGGGACGTAGGCTTCCGGCTGGTAGTAGTCGTAGTAGGAAATGAAGTACTCGACGGCGCTCTTGGGGAAGAACGACTTCAGCTCGCCGTACAATTGAGCCGCGAGCGTCTTGTTATGCGACAAGACCAACGTGGGACGGCCCCACGCCGCGATCACCTGGGCCATGGTCACCGTCTTGCCAGACCCCGTGACGCCCAGCAGGGTCTGGTAGCGCTGGCCCCGTCGGAGTCCCGCCACCAGCCGAGTGATCGCCCGCGGCTGGTCGCCCGCGGGCGCGAACGGCATCTCCGGCGCGAACGTCACGACCCGGCGGCGTGTCGCGGGATGCGCGGCCTAGTCGTCGGTTTCCCGCAGCGCCGCTTCGCGCCGATCCACCGTGCTGACCCCGCGGATCCGGCGCATGGCCGCCATGACCTTGGTGAGGTGCGCCTGGTTTTCCACCTCCACCACCACAGTCCCGAACATGGCGCCATCCTTGGCCGAGAGGTCCACACTGCGAATGTTGGTGCCGGTGGAGGAGATCGCCGTCATCATGTCGGCGTACAGGCCGCGCCGGTCTTCACCGCTCACGCCAATCCCAACGACGAACGTTTCGCCTTCCGTTCGCTGCCAGTCAATGTCCACCCGCCGCTCGGTGGGCTGCGGGAGACCCAGCAGGTTGGGGCAGTCCGCGCGATGGATGGAAATCCCCCGGCCGCGGGTAACGTAGCCGATCACCGGGTCTCCGGGCACCGGCTGGCAGCACTGGGCGTACCGGACCATGAGTCCGTCCACGCCCTGAATGCGGACGCCGCGCCCCAACCGGAACCGGTCCACCACGCGGCCCAGGGCGCTGGGTTTGGGCGGCTGGAGATCCTCGACGGGCCGGGCCGGGAACAGCGCCCGCATGATCTGCCCCATCGGCACGTCGCCTGACCCCAGGGCCTGAAAGAGATGATCCGTGGACGCGACCGACAGCACTTCGGCCGCGGCGGCGAGCTGGTCCTGGTCCGGCGCGGGGAGCCGGCGGCGGCGCAGCTCCCGGGCCAGAATGTCCCGCCCCAGGCCGATGCTGGTGACCGCTTCCTCCTGCTTAATCCACCGGCGAATCCGATGGCGCGCCCGCGCCGTGCGGACGTGGATCAGCCAGTCCTTGGACACGCGCGGGTGCGGGGCGGTGAGAATCTCGACCGTGTCGCCATTCCGCAGCGGCCGGTGGAGCGGGGCGATCCGGCCGTTCACCCGGACACCCTGGCAGCGCAGGCCCACCTCGGAGTGCACGGCGAACGCGAAATCAATGGGGGTGGCGCCTTTGGGCAGCCGTTTCACATCCCCCTTGGGCGTGAAGACGAAGATCTCATCCTGATAGAGATCAATCTTCAGGAACTCAAGGAACTCCTCCGGGCTGTGCGTATCCTGTTGGAGCTCGAGCAGCTGCCGGAACCAGGCGAACCGCGTGTCCAGCTCGTCGGGGCGCTTGTTCTCCTTGTAGACCCAGTGCGCGGCGATCCCGAACTCCGCCGTGCGGTGCATATCTCTGGTCCGGATCTGGATCTCGTACAGTTGGCCGCCCGGCCCAAAGATCGTGGTGTGCAGCGACTGGTACGCGTTCGACTTGGGCGAAGCTATATAGTCCTTGATGCGCTCCTGGAGCGGCGTCCAGTGATGGTGAATCACGCCCAGCGCGTGATAGCAGTCCGCCACCGTGTGCACCAGCACGCGAACGGCCATGAGGTCGTAGATCTCCTCAAACGGCTTGTTCCGCTGGCGCATTTTCCGGAAGATGGACCACAGGTGCTTGGGCCGCCCGGTGACCTCAAGCTCGGTGAGGCCCGCGCGCCGCATGGCCTCCTCCAGCGGACCACGGACCCGGGCGATCATTTCTTCCCGCTCCACCCGCCGGGCCTGGATCTTCCCGGCCAGGGCACGATAGTCGTCCGGCTCCAGGAACTTGAAGGCCAGGTCCTCCAGCTCGGCTTTGATGCCTGCCATGCCGAACCGGTGCGCCAGAGAGGCGTAGATCTCGCGCGTCTCCAGGGCGATCCGGCCCTGTGCCTCCTCCGGCAGGTGCTCCAGCGTACGCATGTTGTGCAGCCGGTCGGCCAGCTTCACGATGATGACCCGAGCGTCCCGGGCGATGGACAGCAGGAGCTTGCGGTAGTTCTCGACCTGCTCCTCGGCGCTGGAGCGGAAGGTCAGGCTGGAAATCTTGGTGAGACCGTCTACCAGCCCGGCGACTTCGTCGCCGAAGGTCTCGCGCAGGCCGGTGATGGTGACGTCGGCGTCTTCCACCACGTCGTGCAGCAGGGCCGCCGCGATGGTGACCGAATCCAGGTTGTGCTCCACCAGGATCTTGGCCACCTCCACGGAATGGGAGACAAAATCGTCGCCCGACAAACGCTTTTGGCCCCGATGGGCCGCGGCACTGAACTGATAGGCGCGCTCGATGAGCCCCAGGTCCAGCCGGTCCTTCCGCTCGGCCAGGGCCCGCGTGAAATCGCTCTCGAGATCCACCAGCGCCGTCGTCACAGCCATCCCGCTTCCGCGAAGCTGAAGTAGCGGTCCCCCCCGACCACAACATGATCGTACACCGGCACGTCCAGGAGGCGCCCGGCCTCCACCAGCTGCCGCGTCACCGCCCGGTCGTCCGCCGAGGGCGTCGGGTCGCCGCTCGGATGATTGTGCACCACGATCACCGAGGCCGCCGCTTCCGCAATGGCCGGCCGGAACACTTCACGCGGGTGCACCAGCGAGCTGGTCAGGGTCCCGCGGGTGACCAGCACATCCCGCAGCAGACAATGTTGCGTGTCGAGGGCGAGGAGGTGGAATTCTTCGACCACCAGATCTCGGAGCCCGGGTGCGCAGGCGCGGTACACCTCGACCGGAGAACGCAGGGCCCGCCGCGTCGCCCCGTTCTCCCCGTCCAGGCGACGCCCCAGCTCCAGGGCCGCGGCGATGCGCGCCGCTTTGGCGGCCCCGACGCCGACACCCCGCGCCAGCGCCGTGGCCGGACGCCGAGCCAGCTGGCGCAGGGTCCCCCCGGATTCGGCCAGGAGCGCGGAGGCCACCGCCAGGGCATCCTGCCGCCGCGTTCCCGTCCCTAGGAGGATGGCCAGGAGCTCGGCCGTCGTCAACGCGGCGGGCCCCAGGGCGAACAGACGTTCCCGCGGCCGATCGCCCACGAACGTCTCGGACAGGCGCGGCGGAGTCATCACCGGAAGGTGGCGCCGGCGAGGACTTAGGAGTAACCGAAAACGCCGCGAGAAGGGCTGGAAATCCGCGGCGTCAGAGGCCGGCGCCGTGGCATTTCTTGTACTTCTTGCCGCTGCCGCAGGGACAGGGGTCGTTCCGTCCCACCTTGGGGAGCGTGCGCTCCGCGGTGCGCCGCGCGCCCGCCAGGCCACCGCCACTTTCGCGGTTGGTGAACGTGCGGCCGGCCGGCGTGGCGCCGGGGACCAACAGGTCCGAATCGGGGGCCCGCACCGCCGGTGCCGGTCGCCGGGCCGGCCCGCCCCCTGGTCCAGCGCCGCCCGGCGGTCCCGGGGTGAGCTGCACCTGGAGCTTGAAGAATCGCTCGGTGAAGGTGGACCGCACATCGTGCATGAGGTCGACGAACATGTCAAAGGCTTCCTTCTTGTACTCGATCAGCGGGTCCTTCTGTCCCCAGGCACGGTAGTGAATCGCGTTGCGGAGCTGGTCGAGATCGTAGAGATGGTCCTTCCATTTCTCGTCCAGGACGCCCAGCATGACCTGCGACAGGAGTTTCTCGCCCAGCTGGTCCAGCCCATAGCGTTTGCCCATCTCATCCCAGGAGGAGAGGCGGGCGGTGAAGGCCCCCTCCCCTGCCCGGGCCAACAAGGTCGCCAGCGCCGCCCCGTCCGGGACCGTTTCAGGTTTCTCGATGTCCGGCGCCGACACCAGGTAGCGCATCAGCAGGTCGGTGGCGATGAGCTTGCGGTCCCACTCCTCCGGCGCGCCCACGGCCGCCTGCTCGGCAAAGCGGCGCAGTGCCGCTGCGATCATCCGAACGGCTTCCGACCTGAGGTCCTCGCCTCCCTCCAACGCGAAGAGCCGCAGCGAGTAGATCACCTCCCGCTGCTGGTTCATCACGTCGTCGTACTCCAGCAATCGCTTACGGGCTTGGAAGTTCTGCAGCTCCACCCGCTTTTGCGCGTTCCCGATCGCCCGGGTGACCAGGGGGTGGGTGATGACCTCGCCCTCTTCGGCGCCGGTCTTGTCCATCCACCGGGCGATCCGATCGGACCCGAAGAGCCGCATGAGGTCGTCTTCCAGCGAGAGGAAGAAGATGCTTTGCCCGGGGTCCCCCTGCCGCCCGGAGCGGCCACGCAGCTGTCGGTCAATGCGCCGCGACTCGTGACGCTCCGTGCCGACGATCACCAGGCCGCACGGTGGGTCCTCCTGACACCGCAGCTCCCGGATGCGCTCCGGCGTCAGATCCGGCCGCTCCACGTTCTGCCCGAACGGTGCCAGGCGAGACGTGATGCCGCACACCTGACACTTCCGCACCCCCGGACCAAGCTTGATGTCGGTTCCGCGGCCGGCCATGTTGGTCGCGATGGTGACGGCGCCCGGACGGCCCGCCTGGGCCACGATCTCCGCCTCCCGTTGGTGCAGCTTGGCGTTGAGGACTTCGTGCTTGACGCCCCGCCGTTTGAGCATCCGTGACAGCGTTTCCGAGACGTCCACGCTCACCGTCCCCACCAGCACGGGCAGGCCCCGCTCGTGGTGGCGCACCACCTCCTCGACGATCGCGTTGTACTTCTCGCGCCGCGTCTTGTAGATGAGATCGTGATTGTCCACCCGCCGAACCGGGCGGTTGGTGGGGATGACGCTCACCTCCAGCCCGTAGATCTGGAAGAACTCCGTTTCCTCCGTCTCCGCGGTGCCCGTCATGCCGGCGGCCTTGTCGTACATGCGGAAGTAATTCTGGATGGTGATGGTGGCGAGCGTCTGGGTTTCGCCCCGTACCGTGACCGCTTCCTTGGCCTCGATGGCCTGGTGCAGGCCGTCGGACCAGCGCCGTCCCGGCAGGATGCGGCCGGTGAATTCGTCTACGATGAATACCTGGCCGTCCTGCACCACGTATTCCACGTCCTTCTCGTACAGCGCGTGCGCCTGGAGCAGCTTGTGAATGATGTGGAGCTTCTCGCTCTTGGTCGCGTACTCGGCTTCCAGCTGCCGCCGGCGTTCGAGCTTCTCTTCCGGCGAGAGCTGATCGTCGCGATCAATGGCGCCGAACTGCTCGGAGATATCCGGCACCACGAACAGCATGGGATCGTCGGGGCTCATCGTCTCCACGCCGCGGTCCGTCAGGTGCACCGCGTGTCCCCGTTCGTCCATCACGAAATACAGCTGCTCCTCCAATTCGCGGTACCGCTGCTCTCGGGCTGGCAGCTTCCGGTCGGCCAGGACATCCAGCTCGACCCGCTGGATCATTTGCTTGACACCTGACTCCTGGAGCAGCTTCATCAGCCGCTTGTTCTTGGGCATGCCTTTCTGCGCCTGGTACAGCTTGAGACTGGCCTCGTGGCGGTGGTCCTCCCCCGCTTGCTCCAGCAGCGGCTCCGCCGCCGCGACCAGCTCGTTGACAATGGCCATCTGCCGGCGCACCAGGGCGGCGACCTGCAGGTTGAACTCGGCGTACTTGGTGTCCGACTCGTTGCCGACGGGGCCGGAGATGATCAGCGGGGTGCGGGCCTCATCCACCAGAATGCTGTCCACCTCGTCAATGATGGCGTACGCGTGGCCCCGCTGGACCCGCTGCTCCAGCGAGAACACCATGTTGTCCCGCAGGTAGTCGAAGCCGAATTCGTTGTTGGTGCCGTAGGTCACGTCGCACTCATAGGCGGCGCGCCGCTCCGGGTTGGACGGCTCGGTGTCGTCAATGCAGCCCACGGTGAGGCCCAGCCAGCGCAGCAGATGGCCCATCCACTGCGAGTCGCGCCGCGCCAGGTAGTTGTTGACCGTGACCAGGTGCGCGCCCCGGCCCGTAAGCGCGTTGAGATACAGCGGGAGCGTGGCCACCAGGGTCTTCCCCTCGCCGGTCGCCATCTCCGCGATGCGTCCCTGATGCAACACGATGCCGCCGATAAGCTGGACGTCGTAGGGCACCATGTCCCAGGTCATTTCGTGGCCGGTCACCACCAGCGTACTGCCCAGCAGGCGGCGGCAGGCCTCGCGGACGGTGGCGAACGCCTCCGGCAGGAGGTCGGCCAGCGCCCGCTCCGACGCGGCGTGCAGGTCCCGCTCCACCTGGTGCAGCTCGCGGTCCAGCGCCTCGCGCTGGCCGGCATCGGCGCACGCCCGCTTGGCGGCGCGCAGCTCGGCCAGCCGGCCAGCCAACGCGCCGGTGCGTTCCCCCAGGAGGCCGCGCAACCTGGTCGTCTGCGCCTGAATCTCCGAATCCGGGCGCCCGGCCAGGCGGGCTTCTTCCTGATGGATGCGCGCGATGACGGGCTTGAGCCGCTTGAGCTCGCGCTCAAAGCGGGTACCCACCACGGCCGTGACCAGCTGTTTCAGCATCAACGCTCGGTGTGATAGAGCCCGTGGGCCCGAATGAAGTCCTCAACGGCGCGCGGCACCAGGTACCGGATGGACGCGCCACGGGCCGCGGCTTCGCGGATCTGCGTGGCCGATACGTCAATCCCCGGGACCGTCACCACCGACGCGACTAAGGGGTTCGGGGGTGGCTGCGCGCCGGGACGCGTCATCACCACGATCCGGGCGAGCGTGGGGAGGACAGGAGCCTCCTGCCAGGCCGCGAGATCGCGCGCCGCGTCGGCTCCCACTATCAAGCATAACTCCGCGCCGGGCAGTTCGGCCCGGAGCTCGCGCAGCGTATCCACGCTGTACGACGGTCCCGGCCGCGTCAGCTCCCGACGATCTACCACGAACGCCGGATGGTCGGCCACCGCCGCTTCGAGCATGGAGGCACGCTGCTCGCCGGTGGCCACGTGCCCGCCGCCTTTGAAGGGCTGTTGGCCGGTGGGGACAAAGCGGACCTGGTCCAACCCGAGTCGCTCCCGCACACTCTCAGCGGCGATCAGGTGCCCCACATGCACGGGATCGAACGACCCTCCGAACACGCCGATCCGCACGGCCGGTCACGGCGTCCCGATGACCGGAGGACAGGTATCGGCCAGTCCCTCCGCGTCCGGGTAGTAGCGCCGCAGATGGTCGCAGGTTTCGCGCTCCTCCTCCGCGTACCCAACGGCGCGGTACGACTCCACCAGGCGGAGCAGCGCGCGCGCCGCGAACTGCGACTGGGCGAAGTTGGCGACCACCGACCGGAAATAGATGATCGCCGAGTCGTAGGCCTTGAGGCGGAAATAGAAGAATCCGTTGAGATAGTCCTTCTCGGCGAAGCGGTCTTCCAGCGCCGCCAGTTTGATGGCGGCGCGGGCCGCGGCGCGACTGGTCGGAAAGCGGGCGAGCAGCTCCCGATAGACCGCCAGGGCACTCTCGCCGTAGAGCGGGTCCAGCTCCGGGTGCTTCCATAACTCGGCCAACGCGTCGCCGCTCCGCAGCAGGGCATCGGCGGCCAACGGATGCCCGCCATGCCCGTCGGCCACCCGACGGAACTGCCGGGACGCCTCCAGGTACAGCCCGGCCGCGTAGTCGCACTCCGCCAGGCGGTACATGGCTTCCGCCACTCGTGGGTCGCGCGAGGATAGCTCGCCCACCGCGCGGGACAGTCCCGGCTGGGCCCGCTTACAGCGGCCCGCCCGGTAATTCGTGTCCGCAGCCGCCAGGATCGAGTCCATCGGCACCACCGGCTCGGGCGGCTTGGGCCCGCCGCCGCAGCCCGCGGCGACCACGATGGCGGTCACGAGAATCCAGCCGTGTGTCACGCGCTCTGCCTCACCGAATCTCCGTTCCACTCCCGAGCGCGTTCAGCCGCTCGGCCGCCACCTGGGCAAGGGAATCGCCCGGTTCGGCGCCGGCCAGGCTCCGCTGGTAGGCCTCGGCCGCGGCCACGAAGTCCCCCCGCAACACGAGCACATCCCCCAACCCGATATAGGCGGCCCGGTGTACCGGGTCTTCTTCGGCGCCGGCCGCCGCCATGCGAAACCACTGCTCCGCCTGCTCCGGCTGGCCCACATCCATAGCCCCCCGGCCCAGCTGGAGCGCGCACCGTTCCGACGCCCGTCTGGCCGGGGCCACCACAGCACCTTCGCGATGCCGCCGGCTCACGCCCTCAAACACGGCGATCGCCTCGGCGCATTGACCGGCCCGCGACAAGGCGATTCCGTAGACGTACAGCAGGGAGTCCTGGCGCCGCGCGTCGGGCGCCCCGGCCGCCGCGTACGGCAGGACCCGCAGCGCCTCTCCCGGCGGGCCCTCACCACTCACGGTGGCCGCCAGCCCCAGGGCCAGGGATCCCAGGACGCGCCGAGCGTCAATGGCTCGGAGGGCCAGGAGCGCGGCCGCGAGGGCACCCCGATCGTCGGCCCCGGCCGCCGCCCGTGCCACTCGTTCGAGCCCATCAGCGGCCTCAGTGGCGCGGGCGGCTCCTCCCTCGCGCGCCAGCTCCTGGTACTCTTCGGCCGCCGCCGCCAGGTCCCCGGCCCGGAGCGCGGCCGCGCCCGCCTTGGCCCGCAACCCGGCGTTAGGCGTCGTGCGTTGGCGCAGCGCCAGCCGGTACTCCACCAGCGCGTCCGGAAAGTGGCCCAAGGTATACGCTCGGTCACCCAAGGCCTCGTGGTCGGCGGCAGATCCACCACACGCGCCGGTCAGGACCGCCCAGGTCAGGATTGCGCGGCGTAGGGCCACGGTGCCTAGCGTCCGTCGGCACGGTCCAGCATGGCGAGGTAGGCCCGGGCCTTCACGTCCCCGGGATTCTGCTCGCGCAAGGCCTGCCAGACCGCTCGGGCCGCGGCGGGATCGCCGGAGAGAAAACAGGCCAGGCCCAGGGCCGCGCGCGCCTCGCGGGAGTCCGGCCGCGCCTCCGCCACCAGTTCGAGTTCCTCCCGCGCCTCCAAGGCCCGGCCCGCGTCCAGCAACAAGCGCCCCAACCGGTAGCGCAGGTCCTGAAACCCGGGACCCAGGCGCAGGGCGGTCCGGTACTGCTCGATGGCCGACGCCAGAGCCCCGGCCTCCACGTACGCGTCGCCCAGGACGGCATGCTGGTTGGCGAGCTTGGCGGCGTGGTGGGCGGGCATCGCGCGCGGTTCAGCGGGTGCGGTGCCGGCCCGGGCCGCCGCGAAGGCGTCCGCCGCCTCATCCGCGCGGCCCAGCGCGTTCAACACCAGCCCGCGGTGCATCAGCGCCTCCAGATATCGCGGGTTCCGATCCAGCGCCCGGTCCAGCGCTTCCAGCGCCCGGTCGGGCTGTCCCAGAAAATGGTAGGCGAGCCCCAGCAAATGGTAGGCGTCGGCGAACGCCCGGCCGGATGTGATCAGATCATCCAACAGGTGGACGCAGCCGTAGTAGTCCTCGAGCGCGAAGCGCTCCTTGGCCTGCTCCAGCAACTGTTCGGCGCTCACATTCATGAGAGGCCTCGCACCAATAGACGATGTCCCGCGCGCCACGCTGGATGGGTACCCGGGGCGAGCATCGCAGGGTCCGGCGGGTCGCGCCGGGACCGCGTCGCGCGCGTCACGCCGCCAACACCTTCCGAAAATACGCGATGGTGCGGGTCAGCCCCTCCTCTAGCGAGATTCGGGGCTCCCAGCCCAGGTCGCTCCGGATGCGGGTAATGTCCGGACGGCGTTGCCGGGGATCGTCGGTCGGCAAGGGCTCGCACGCCAGCGGACCGCCCGACCCGGTGAGCCGCAGCACGACTTCGGCGAGCTGCACCATGGTGAACTCCCCAGGGTTGCCCACATTGTAGGGCTGGTCATCGCCGCGCTCGAAGACCCGCAGGATGCCGGCAACCAGATCGTCAACGTAGCAGAAGGAGCGCGTCTGCGAACCGTCGCCATAGATCGTGAGCGGCCGCCCTTCCAGCGCCTGCACGACAAAGTTCGACACCACGCGCCCATCGCGCGGCCGCATCCGCGGGCCAAATGTATTGAATATCCGCACGATCCGCGTGTCCACGCCGTGCACCCGCCGGTAGGCCATGGTCATGGCCTCGGCGAACCGTTTGGCCTCGTCGTAGACGCCGCGGGGGCCGATGGGATTCACGTGCCCCCAATAGCTCTCCGGTTGGGGATGGACCGCCGGGTCGCCATAGACCTCGGACGTGCTGGCGAGCAGAAACCGGGCGCCTTTGGCCTTGGCCAGGCCCAGCGCGTTGTGCGTCCCCAGGGAGCCCACTTTCAACGTCTGGATGGGCAATTGGAGATAGTCTACCGGACTGGCCGGCGAGGCGAAGTGCAGCACGGCGTCGAGGGCGCCGTCCAGGTCGATGTATTGCGTGACGTCGTGCCGCACCAGCGTGAACGCGGGGGAGGCGAGCAAGTGGTCCACGTTGGTCCGGGTGCCCGTGACGAAGTTGTCCATGCCGACCACGGCGTGTCCCGCGGCGATCAGGCGGTCGCACAGGTGCGAGCCCAGGAACCCGGCCGCCCCGGTCACCAGAACCCGCATCAGGCCGGCACTCGTCCAATCCCCACGTACGTGAACCCCAGCCCGCGCATCTTGGCCGGGTCGTAGAGATTGCGCCCATCCACGACGATGGGCCGGCGGAGCAACGCCTTGATGCGCGCAAAGTCCGGATTACGGAACTGAAGCCACTCCGTCACAATCACCAGCGCATCCGCGCCCTGGAGGGCGTCGTACTGGTGGTCCGCATACCCGACGCGGGCGCCAAAGAGCCGCTGAGCTTCGTGAATCGCGGCGGGATCGTGCGCCATGACCCGGGCGCCTCCCTGCAGCAGGCACTCGATCAGCGGCACGGCCGGGCTCTCGCGCATGTCGTCCGTCTCCGCCTTGAACGCCAGCCCCCAGACGGCCACCGTGCTCCGCTGGAGGTCCGGACCCAACAGGTCCGCCAGCTTTTGAAACAGGAGGGTCTTCTGGCGCTGGTTGACCGCCTCGACCGCTTTCAGCACGTCCAGCGACGTGCCGTGCTGATCGCCGGTGTGGATCAAGGCCTTGACGTCCTTGGGAAAACACGAGCCCCCGTAGCCGGGACCGGGGAACAGAAACGCCGGGCCGATGCGCCGATCGCTTCCGATGCCCTTACGCACCAGATCCACGTTGGCGCCCACCCGCTCGCACAATTCGGCGACCTGGTTCATGAACGAGATGCGCGTGGCCAGCATGGCGTTGGCCGCGTACTTGGTCAGCTCGGCAGAGGCAATATCCATGAAGATCAGCGGATTCCCGGTGCGGACAAACGGCGCGTACAACTCCGCCAGCACCCTCTTGGCTTCCTCCGCATCCACTCCGACGACCACGCGGTCCGGCTTCATGAAGTCGTCAACCGCCGCGCCTTCCTTGAGAAACTCGGGATTGGAGCACACGTGAAACGAGTACGCCGTGCCGGCGGCGATGGCCCGGCGTACCAGCGCCGCCGTGCCCACCGGGACCGTGCTCTTGGTAATCACGATCTTGGGCCCGTTCATGTGCTCGCCGATGGTCCGCGCCACGCTCAGCACGTGCTGCAGGTCCGCCGAACCATCTTCGTCCGGCGGCGTGCCCACGGCCACAAAGATCACCTCGGCAAAACGGATCGCTTCCGGGACGTCCGTGGTGAATCGTAGCCGACCGTCGGCCTGGTTACGCGTGACCAGCGGCTCAAGGCCCGGTTCGTAGATCGGGAGGCGGTTGGCGCGCAGCGCTTCGATCTTGGCCTCGCTGACGTCGGCGCAAACCACATCGTTCCCGGTTTCGGCCAGGCACGCGCCGACCACCAGCCCCACGTACCCGGTGCCCACCACCGCGACGTTCACCGGGATCCCCGGTTGCGCAACGCGTTGCGGGTATCCACGATGGCCTTGGCATTGGCGCGGACCAGATCGTAGTCCAACGCGCTGTGGTCCGTCGTGATCACCACACAGTGGGAGCCGGAAAGCTCAGCGGCGGTCAAGGGCACGGAGCGCATCACGTGCCCGTCCTCCTTGACTTCCGCCACGAACGGATCGTGGTAGCGGACGTCGGCCCCTTGTTGCAGCAGCAGTTTGATGACGTCCAGCGCCGGGCTCTCGCGCATGTCGTCAATATCCTTCTTGTAGGACACCCCCAGCACCAACACCCGGGAACCTCGCACCGGCCGCGCGTCGTCATTGAGGCGCTCCGAGACCTTTCGCACCCAGAAGGCGGGCATCTCCGAGTTCACCTCGGCGGCCACGTCAATGAACCGAGTCTTGTAGTTCAGGCCGCGCATTTTCCACGCCAAGTAGTGCGGATCAATGGGGATGCAGTGCCCGCCCAGCCCGGGACCCGGCGTGAACTTCATGAACCCGAACGGCTTGGTGGCAGCCGCTTCGATCACCTCCCACACGTCCACGCCCAGCTTGTCGCACACAATGGCCATCTCGTTGGCCAGGCCGATGTTCACGCTACGGAACGTGTTCTCCAGCAGCTTGACCAGCTCGGCCGCCTCCGGCGACGACACCGGAACCAGGCGGTCAAACACCGGTTCGTAGAGCGCCATCACCACCCGCAGGCATTCCGGGGTCAGGCCGCCGACCACCTTAGGGGTGTTGCGAGTGTGCCAGGTGGGGTTCCCGGGGTCCACCCGCTCAGGGCTGAACGCCAGAAAAACGTCCGTCCCCACCTTGAGGTTCCGTTTCTCCAAGATGGGCAATAGCAGTTCGCGGGTGGTTCCGGGATAGGTGGTGCTCTCCAGGATCACGACCTGGCCCTGCCGCACGACCCCGGCCACCGACTGGGCCGCGGCCATCACGTAGGACACGTCCGGGTCTTTGGTCTTGGAGAGCGGCGTCGGCACGCAGATGGACACCGCGTCCACTTCGCCCAGGCGGGACGCCTCCGTGGTGGCGGAGATTTTCCCACTCTTGACCAGCCGCGCCAGGTCCGCCGGCGCGACGTCGAGGATGTGGGACTCACCCCGCCCAACCCCGTCCACCACGCGGCGGCTCAGGTCGTAACCCACGACGCGATATCCCGCCCGCGCCAACTCCACCGCGAGCGGCAGCCCCACGTAGCCCAGCCCGATGACCCCGAACACGGCGGACCGGTCCTGCGCCTTGGCGATGAGTGTGTCTTGCGGACTCATCGAACGGCCGGGCGCGGCAGCTCGATGGCCACCGGCCGCCCCCCTTCCGCCAATGACCGCGCCGCCGCCGCCAGAACGCGTACCACCTCCGCTCCGTCGGCCGCCGTGGCGCGGGGCGGTTCCGCGCCGCGCGCCACCGCTACGAAATGCCGCAACTCGGCCGTGAGTGGCTCAACGTTCGGAATTCGCGGAACGAAGATATCACCCTCCCGAATCGCCAGGCTCTCGCCGTAGGACGCGTAGGTCGGCGGGCGATCCACCCCTTTGTCGTACACCTTGAGTTTCTCCCTGGGCTGCATGTCGTCGAATGCCACCATCCGCTTGGAACCCACCACCGTGAGCCGGCGCTCCTTATGCGGGTCCAGCCACGAAAGCTGCACGTGGGCCATGACACCGGAATCGAACTCCAGGGTCACAAACACCACGTCCTCTATCCCGGGTTGCAGGTACGCCGTCCCCTGCGCGGCCACCCGCACGGGAACCTGACCCAGCAAGTACATGGCCACGGACACGTCGTGCGGCCCGAAGCTCCACAGGGCGTTCTCGTCGGGGCGGACCTGGCCCAGGTTCACCCGCTGACTGTACAGGTAATAGACGGTTCCCAGGTCGCCGGCCTGAATCATGGCCCGTAGCCGCTCCACCGCCGGATGGAACAGCAGGAGGTGCCCCGCGAGCACCGGGATGCCACGGGACGCCGCCAGTTCGGCCACCTCGTCGGCGTCGGCCACCGTCAGCGCGAACGGCTTCTCCACCAGCACCGGCAGCCCGCGCTCGATGACCGCCCGCGCCAGGGCCGCATGGGTGCCGGCCGGCGTGGCGATCACCGCGGCGTCCGCCAGCGCGAGGGCGTCCGCCACCTCCCCGGTGATCGAGATTCCGGGGTACTGCGGCCGCAGCTCCTCGCGGCGTTGCGAGCTGGTGTCGCAGATCGCCACCAGCTCCACGTCCGCCAGCGACCCCAGCGTACGAACGTGGTTCCGTCCCCACGTGCCCGCGCCGATCACCGCGACCCGCAGGCGGCTCATCGGCAGAACTCCCGTACCGCGGCAATGACCTGGTCCTGCCCGTCTGGCGGCAGCTCGGGATACACCGGGAGCGAGAGCACTTCCATGGCCGCCCGTTCCGACTGCGGCAACGTCCCCCTGGCATATCCCAAGTCGCGGAAGCAGGGCTGGAGGTGGAGCGGCGTGGGATAGTAAACCGCGCATCCGATCCCGCGCTCGGTCAGGTGTTGGCGCAGGGCGTCACGACGCGGCGTGCGGACGGTGTACTGATGGAAGATGTGCTCGTTGGCCGGGTCCACCCAGGGCGCCGTCACGCCGTCCAGACCGCCGAACGCTTCGGTGTACCGCGCTGCACGCTCCCGCCGCGCCGCGCTCCAGGCTCCCAGGTGGGGCAACTTGGCGAGGAGCACTGCCGCCTGGAGCGTGTCCAGCCGACTGTTGGTGCCGACTTCCTCGTGGTGGTACTGCTTGGCGCCGCCGTGGGTGCGGAGGGTCCGCAAGCGCTCCGCCAGCGGTTCATCCTGCGTCACGATCATGCCGCCATCCCCCCACGCCCCCAGGTTCTTGCTGGGAAAGAAGGAGAACGCCCCAGCAGTACCCAGCTCGCCGGCCATGCGCCACGCCTCGCCGATCCGCCGCCGCGCGCCGATGGCCTGAGCCGCGTCCTCGATCACCGTCAACCCGTGCCGCTGGGCGATAGCCATGATGCGCTCCATAGGCACCATTTGGCCGAAGAGATGGACCGGCACGATGGCGCGGGTGCGCAGCGTGACCGCCGCCTCCACCGCCGCGACGTCCAGGTTGAACGATCCCGGGTCGATATCCACAAACACGGGCTTGCCACCCGCGTTCCAGATGGCCCCCGCGGTGGCAAAGAAGGTGAACGGGCTGGTGATGACCTCATCCCCCCGACGCAGGTCCAGCAGGTTCAGGGGAAGCAGCAACGCGTCGGTCCCGCTGGCGCAGGCGATCCCGAAGCGGGCGGCGCACAATCGCGCCACCGCCTCCTCCAGGCGCGGCACCTCCTCGCCCATGATGAACTGCTGTCGTTCCACCACGGCGAGGACGGCCGGTATGACCTCCTCCCGGATCTCCTCAAGCTGCGCGCGGAGATCCAAGAGCGGCACGGTCTGTGGGGCTCTCAAGTTCAACAAGGACTTAACCTTAGGCGTCTGCACGCGGTCGGTCAATGCGCTCCAGCCGGCCGCCCACCTCCCGGTAGGATCCGCCGCACGCCGTGCACGCCGCGGTTCCATTCACCAGGTGAAGCCGTTCGCCGCACTGACACATCCATCCCACGCGGCGGGCCGGCACTCCCACCATCAGCGCATGCGCCGGCACGTCCGAAGTCACCACCGCACCCGCGCCGATAAAGCTGTATTGGTCCAGCGTGACGCCGCAGACGATCGTGGCGTTGGCCCCGATGGACGTTCCCCGCCGCACCAACGTGCGGCGGTACTCGTGCTTCCGCGGCACGTGGCTTCGGGGGTTCATAACGTTGGTGAACACGCAGGATGGCCCGCAAAACACGTCGTCCTCCAGCTCGACGCCCTCGTACACGGAGACGTTATTCTGGATCTTGACGTTGTTCCCGATCCGGGTGCCCGGCATCACCACCACATTCTGCCCCAGCGAGCACCGCTGGCCAATCTGCGCCCCGGGCATCACGTGACAGAAGTGCCAGATCTTGGTGCCGGCACCGATGACGGCGCCGGCGTCGACAAAGGCGGATGGGTGGACGAAATAGTCAGCCAAGAAGCTTCACCTCAAGCTCCAACTCCACTCCGAACTGCTGCTGCACCCGCTGGTGCACGGCGTCAATGACCCGCTGGACATCGGCCGCGGTGGCGCCGCCGAGATTCACGATGTAATTGGCGTGCATGGGCGAGACCTGGGCGCGCCCAATGGTAAACCCCTTGAGGCCCGCGGCGTCGATCAGTTGTCCCGCCGTGCGACGCTCCTCACCAGACGGCGGCTCCGGGTTGCGGAACACCGACCCGCAGCACGGTTCATCAAACGGGGTCCCGACCTTCCGCCACGCCAGATGGCGCCGCACATCTGCCTCCAGGTCGCCCCGCGCGGCCGGCTCCAGTCGCAGGGTCGTCGCGACCACCACCACGTCCCGCAATCCGGAGTCGCGATACTCCCAGCGCAATGCCCCCCCGCTCACTTCGGTGACCGCGCCGGTGGGCGCGACCGTGCGGACCGACTGGACCACACTCGCGAAGTCCTGCCCATGCGCACCCGCATTCATGACCACCCCACCTCCCACCGTTCCCGGCACCCCAACCAGCCGATGGACCCCGGCCAGGCCGGCAGCCGCCGTCCGGCGCGCCAGCAGCGGAGTGGGCAGCCCGGCGCCCACCACCCAGGTGTCCGGTGCAACGGCGGTGGCGTGGTCCAACCCTTTACCGATGCGGATAACGACGCCATCAAACCCGGCGTCGGCGATGAGCACGTTGGACCCCAGCCCGAGCGCGAGCCAACGGGACCCAGTCTCGCCGGCAAAGGCTAAGGCCGCGGCCACATCCTCCGCGGAGCGGGGCTCGACCAGGGCCGCCGCCGGTCCGCCGATCCGATAGGTGGTGTACCGGGCCAGCGGCTCATCGCCGCGCACTGCGCCCTCCACCCGCGCGCGAAGCTCGGCGAGGGCCGTGGTCACCGCGCCGGCCCGGCGCTCCCGGCCGGCGCAGCCCGGCTCTGCTCGGCGCGGCGCCGCACCTCGTACCACTCTTGCAACGAGCAGACGGTGCCGCGGCGGGACCGCAGCGCCAGAATGGCGTCGCACGCCGCGCTCGCGGCGGACATGGTAGTGGTGTAGGGCACCCGATGCTGCAGCGCCGCCCGCCGCATGAGGTAGTCGTCCCGTTGGGTGAGCTTCCCCAGCGGTGTGTTGATCAGCAACTGGACCTGACCGGACACAATGAGGTCGGTCGCGTTGGGGCGCCCTTCGTACACCTTGAGCACCAGCTCCGCGGGAATGCCCCGCGCCGACAGGTAGCGCGCCGTCCCCTCCGTGGCGAGCATCCGGTACCCCATCTCGTGGAACCGCCGCGCGATGGGCGTCACAGTGGCTTTGTCGTAGTCATTCACCGTCACCAGGATGCTGCCTTCCAGGGGCAGCGCCCCGTCCGCGGCAATCTGCGCCTTGGCAAAGGCCATCCCAAAGCTGTCGGCGATTCCCATGACTTCCCCGGTGGACCGCATCTCCGGCCCGAGCAACGTATCCACGTTGGGGAGCTTGGCGAACGGGAAGACGGCTTCCTTGACGGCCACGTAGGGAATGATCACCTCGTCCGGCACTCCCGCCTGGTCCAGCGACTGGCCGATCATCACCGCGGCCGCGAGCTTGGCCAGGGGCACGCCGGTCGCCTTGCTCACAAAGGGCACGGTACGCGAGCCGCGCGGATTCACTTCGATCACGTAGACCACGCCGTTCTTGATGGCGTACTGCACGTTGATCAACCCCACCACGCCCAACGTGAGGGCGAACTGGCGGGTGTACTCCCGCATAGCCTCCACCTCGGCCGGACCGATCAGGTAGGGCGGGAGCACACAGGCCGAATCGCCCGAGTGGATGCCGGCGCCTTCGATGTGCTGCATCACCCCGCCGATGGCGCAGCGCCGGCCATCGCAGATGGCGTCCACGTCGGCCTCGAAGGCGTCTTCCAGAAAGCGATCAATCAGGACCGGGTGCGCCGGTGACACGCGCGCCGCGGTCTCGAAGTAGCCCCGCAGGGAAACCTCGTCGTACACAATCTCCATGGCCCGCCCGCCCAGCACGTAGGACGGCCGCACCAGCACGGGATAGCCGACCCGGGCGGCCACCGCGACGGCTTGGTCCACCGCCGTGGCCGTGCCGTTGGCCGGCTGGGCCACCCCCAGCGAGCGGGTCAGCTCCTCGAATCGGCGACGGTCTTCCGCCAGGTCGATCGCCTCGGGACTGGTGCCGAGGATCGGGACGCCGGCGGCTTCCAGGGCCTTGGCCATCCGCAGTGGGGTCTGCCCGCCGAGCTGCACCACCACGCCCTTGGGCCGCTCCAATCGAACGATCTCGAGCACGTCCTCCAGGGTGAGCGGCTCGAAGTACAGCTTGTCCGAGATATCGAAATCGGTGGACACGGTCTCCGGATTGCAGTTGACCATGATGGTCTGGTAGCCCAGCTCCCGGAACGCCAGGCCCGCGCGCACGCAGCAGTAGTCGAACTCCACGCCTTGCCCGATCCGGTTGGGACCGCTGCCCAGGATGACCACGCCGCGCTCGCCTAACGGCTCGGATTCGTTTTCATCGTCATACGACGAGTACAGGTACGGCGTGGTGGATGGGAACTCGCCGGCACAGGTGTCCACCATCTTGTAGGCCGGATGAATGCCGGCGCCCCACCGGAGCGAGCGCAACTGGTCCTCCCCCATCCCGCGGAGGTCGGCCAGCTGGTGGTCCGAAAAACCCATCCGTTTCATCCGCCGCAGGTGATCCGCCTCGACCGCCGGGGCGCGGGCAAACTCCGCCTCGGCTTCCACCAGCTCCGCAAGCTGCGACAAGAACCAGGGATCGATGCGAGTGAGGGCCGCGATCTCAGGCACCGTCACGCCGGCCAGCAGGGCGCGCTTGATCTGGTAGATCCGCTCCGGCGTTGGGGTTCGCAGAGCGGCCTTGAGTGTTTCGGTGTCCTCCCCGTCGAGCCGGTCATCCTTCAGGCGCGCGCCCACCACCCAGCCGGGCCGGTCGATTTCCAGCGCCCGGATGCCCTTCTGGAACGCCTCCTTGAAGGTACGCCCAATGGCCATGGACTCGCCCACGGACTTCATTTGCGTGGTGAGCGTCACGTCGGCCATGGGGAACTTCTCGAAGGCGAAACGCGGGAACTTGACGACCACATAGTCCAGCACCGGCTCAAAGGAGGCCGGCGTGGTCTTGGTGATGTCGTTGGGCAGCTCGTCCAGCGTGTACCCCACCGCCAGCTTGGCGCCGATGCGCGCGATGGGGAACCCGGTCGCCTTGGATGCCAGCGCCGATGACCGCGACACCCGCGGGTTCATCTCGATGACCAGGATGTCACCGGTGGCAGGATCCACCGCGAACTGAATGTTGCAGCCACCGGCCGCCACACCGATCTCGCGGATGATCGCGATGGCGGCGTCGCGCATGATCTGGTACTCGCGATCCGTCAACGTCATGGCGGGCGCCACGGTGATGGAGTCACCGGTATGTACGCCCATGGGATCGAAGTTCTCGATGGAGCAGATGATCACGACGTTGTCACGGCAGTCGCGCATCACCTCCAGCTCGAACTCCTTCCAGCCCAGCACCGATTGCTCCACCAGCGCCGCGCCAACCGGAGACAGGCCCAGGGCCTGACCGATTTTCTCCTGGTATTCCTCCAGGTTGTACGCCACACCGCCACCGGTGCCACCCAGCGTATACGACGGCCGAATGATCGCCGGGTATCCGGTTGCCTGGACCGCGAGCAAGGCCTGATCCATGGAGGTCACCACGGCCCCGGCCGGCACGGCGAGCCCGATCCGCTCCATGGCCAGGGCGAACTCACGCCGGTCCTCCGCCATCCGGATGGCCCGCTCGTCCGCACCGATCAATTCGACGCCGAAGCGGGCCAGGGTGCCGTCCCGGGCCAGCTCCATAGCGATGTTCAGCGCGGTCTGGCCGCCCATGGTGGGCAGCAATGCGTCCGGACGCTCCCGCTCGATCACCCGCGCCACCCACTCCGGCGTCAGGGGCTCCACGTAGGTCCGGTCGGCGATCTCCGGATCCGTCATGATGGTCGCCGGATTGGAGTTCACCAGCACTACGCGATAGCCC
This sequence comes from Gemmatimonadales bacterium, assembly GCA_036393515.1. Taxonomy (GTDB): domain Bacteria; phylum Gemmatimonadota; class Gemmatimonadetes; order Gemmatimonadales; family GWC2-71-9; genus JACQHC01. Next base: position 51,371 of record DASWGV010000085.1, read on the forward strand.
TCCTCCCGCAGGGCTTTGATCGCTTGGGTGCCGGAGTAGTCGAACTCTGCGGCCTGCCCGATCACGATGGGCCCCGACCCCACGATGAGGATGGACTGCAGGTCAGTGCGCTTGGGCATCCACCACCTCGCGGAGCAGCTGCTCCAGCCGGATCCTGGGCTGCCAGCCTGTTTCGGCGCGCAGCCGGGTCGCGTCGCCCACCAGGTGGGGAATATCCCCGCGTCGCATCAAGGCCGGGTCGGGCTCCGGCACGGCCCGATGTCCGCTCAACTCCGCGAGCCGGGCGAAGACGTCGGCCAGGATCACGCCTTCCCCGGACGCCACGTTGTAGACCGCGCCACTCCGTCCGTGGCTCAGCAAGGCGACGTACGCTTCCACCACGTCGGCCACGTGAAGAAACTCGCGCACCACGTCGATATTCCCGACCTTCACCACGGGCGCCCGCGCGTGCTTGGCCAGCGCGAGCCGCTGCGCGAACGCCGGCAACACGAACCGCTGGTCTTGTCCGGGTCCGCTGTGCGGGAAGGGTCGGGCGACCACCACTCTCAGGCCCGTGCGCCGGTGGGCCTCCAGTCCCGCAATCTCCGCGCCGAGCTTGGAGGCCGCATAAGGCGACACCGGTTCCAACGGATCCGTCTCCACCCGCGGCGTGGCGTGAGCGCCGCCGTACACTTCCGCGGTGGAAACCAGGAGCAGTAACGGATCCCCCTGCCCCTCCAGGCGCAGTTGCGCCAAATGCTCCGCCAGCCGCGCGGTGCCGGCCGCGTTCACGCTCCAGGCCGCGCCGGGATCGCGCCGGGCGTCAGCCCCGGACGCCACCGCCGCCAGGTGGACCACGGCGTCCGGTCGTGCGACGGCGACGCCGCACACCGAGGCGTCATCCGAGAGCTCGAGCGGCATCACCTGTACGCCGGCCGGCGGCTGCCAGCCGCTGGCCGCGCCCGGCCGGATCGCGGCCACGACGGTGTGGCCGTCCTGAAGCAGGCGCGGCACCAGCCGCCGTCCCACAAAGCCGTCTGCTCCGGTGACCGCGATCCTCACCGCCGGCCTTGAAGCCGCTGAAGGTCCGCATCCACCATCATCCGCACCAGTTCCTCGAACCCCACCTTGGGCTCCCACCCCAGTTGCCGCCGCGCCTTGGCCGGATTGGCTTGAAGCACATCCACCTCTGCCGGCCGCATGAGGGCCGGATCGTTCCGCACGTGCTGGCGCCAGTCCAGCCCCACGTGACTGAAGGCCGCCTCCACCAGCTCCCGTACGGCGTGCGTCGCTCCGGTCCCGATCACGTAGTCGTCGGCCGCCGGCTGCTGCAGCATCCGCCACATGGCGTCAACGTAATCCCCCGCAAAGCCCCAGTCCCGCCGCGCATCGAGGTTCCCCAGCGTCAACGTCTTGGCCAGCCCCAGCTTGATGCGCGCCACCCCGTCCGAGACGCGACGGGTCACGAACTCCAGGCCGCGGCGCGGAGACTCGTGATTGAACAGGATGCCGCTCACGGCGTACATGCCGTAGGACTCACGATAGTTCACCGTGATCCAGTGGCCGTACACCTTGGCCACCCCGTAGGGTGAGCGGGGATAGAACGGCGTGGATTCGTCCTGGGGGGTCTCATGGACCTTGCCGAACATCTCCGACGAGCTGGCCTGATAGAAGCGCGCCCTGGGGTGCGCCAGCCGGATGGCCTCGAGAATCCGGGTCACCCCCAGCGCCGTGAACTCGCCGGTCAGGACCGGTTGGGTCCAGGACGTTGGCACAAAGCTCTGGGCGGCGAGGTTATAGATCTCGTCCGGTTGGATGTCGCCGATGACCGAGGTGAGCGAGTGCTGATCCAACAGATCGGCCGGCACAATGCGGAGCCGATCGAGCAGGTGCCCAATACGCTCGTAGGAATCGTGCGACGTCCGCCGCACCACGCCCGCCACGTCGTAGCCCTTGGCCAGCAGAAACTCGGCGAGATAGGAACCGTCCTGACCGGTGACGCCGGTGATCAGCGCTTTCGGCATACGCCCTCCGGGTCGGCGCCCTCCTTGAAGACCCCGTGGAGGGACGCTATCTTGTTGCCTCGCTTGCTGTTCGTGTGGTGGGTCACGCTCATCATCCGGTGTTCATTCAATGGCCAGAGTCTGTGACGTCTGCGGCAAGGGGCCGCGGGCTGGGCATAACGTCAGTCACGCCAACAACAAGACGCCGCGCCGCTGGTACCCCAACCTCCAGCGGGTGCGCGTCCTGGTGGACGGCCAGCCCCGGCGGATCCGAGCCTGCACTCAGTGCATCAAGTCGCACCGCATCACCAAGGCGCCCCGCGCCGCCGCAATCGCCTAAAAAAACGGGGACCCAAGGGCCCCCGTCGCGTCGTCGCTCCGCCGGCTCCACCTACGCCGACAGCAGTTCAATCCGCGCGAGCTCGGCGCCGTCCCCAGGACGGTGACCGAGCTTGACGATACGGGTGTAGCCACCCGGCCGCGCCGCGAACCGTGGTCCCAATTCCCGGAACAGCCGCTGCGCCACCTCTCGGTCCTTGATCCGGCGCTCCACTTGGCGCCGCGCGTGCAGATCCCCGCGCCGAGCAAGCGTGATCAGCCGCTCGACATAGGGGCGCAGCTCCTTGGCCTTGGCTTCCGTGGTGACCACACGTTCGTGGGCCAGAAGTGAGGTCGCCATGTTGGCCAGGAGGGCCCGCCGGTGACTGGCCGTCCGACTCAGCTGGCGGTCGCGGGCGCGGTGCCGCACCTAGCCCTCGGCCTCGGCCAGGGCGGCCCCGGCGGCGGTCGGAGGCGTGCCGGCATTGCGCACCAGCAGCTCGCCGCCCACGTCTTCGAACTCCATGCCGAAGTTCAGCCGCTCGCGGCGCAGCAGGTCGCCGATCTCGGCCAGCGCCTTTTCGCCGACGTTCTTCACCTTCAGCATGTCGTCTTCGGAGTACCGCACCAGGTCGCCCAGCGTATTGATGTTGGAGTTCTTGAGCGAGTTGATGGAGCGCACCGACAGGCCGCACTCGTCGATGGGCTTGGCCAGCAGGTCGCGCAGACCTGCGCCGTCCCGACCGCCCGCCGGCGCTGCCGCCGGGGCAAGCATGGGCACACGCCCGAAGTCGACGAAGTAGCGGAAGTGCTCCTGCAGGAGGGCCGCGCCGTAGGCCACTGCGTCCTCCGGCGAGATGGTACCGTTGGTCTCCACCGACAGGGTCAGCCGGTCGAAGTCGGTCCGCTGGCCCACCCGGGTCTCCGCCACCGTGAAGTTGGCTCGGCGTACCGGGTTGTAAATCGCATCAATCCGCACCAGGTCCACCGGGAGCGAGCGGTCCGCGGGATGCTGTGAGGCCTCCACGTACCCGCGCCCTTTGTTCACGTGCAACTCGCCGGAGAGGTCCCGGTCCTCCTGCAGCGTGAACAGGTGGTAATCGGGCTGGACCACGGTCACCGACCCGTGCGGCTCGATGTCCCGGGCGTACACCGGCCCGGCCTTGGTGAGGCGGATATGCAGGACCGCCTCATCCACTTCCGGCGTCAACACCAACGTGAGGGACTTCAGGCGGGCAATGATCTGGTGAATATCCTCCACCACACCAGGTACCGTCTGGTGCTCGTGCACCACGCCGTCGAGGCGGAACGCCCAGACGGCCGCACCGCGGAGCGAGGACAGGAGCATGCGCCGCAGAGCGTTCCCCAGCGTGTATCCGAAACCCCGCTCCAGCGGCTGCAGCCGGAACTCCGCGGCGAACGGATGGTCCTCCCGCTTGGTCATCTCGACGACGTGCGGCTGGACAAGACCGATCAGATCAATGGGCATGGCTACTTCGAGTAGAGTTCGACAATGAGCTGCTCTTGCGCCGCGACGGGAATAGCGTCGCGGGTGGGCCGCTCCGTGATCTTGCCAGCGGCTTTGTCGGCGTCCACCGCGATCCACGGCACCGGGGTGGCTCGCGACAATGCCGCCAAGGACGCCTGCACCGACACCAGCTCCCGGCTCCCGGGCGCGACCCGTATTTCGTCCCGCGCCTCCAGCCGATAGGACGGCACGTTCACCGACTGGCCGTTCACCTCGACGTGCCGGTGACGCACCAGCTGACGGGCCGCCGACCGACTCGGCGCGAAGCCCATGCGGTAGACGATGTTGTCGAGCCGGGTTTCAAGTGCGATAAGCAAATTGTCACCGGTCACACCGGGCTCGTGGCGCACCCGATCAAACAGGTTGCGGAACTGCCGCTCGGTGAGACCGTAAATGCGTTTGACCTTCTGCTTTTCTCTCAGCTGCTTGGCATACTCCGAGGTTTTCCGGCGGCGTGCGGTGGACTGGCCGTGCTGTCCCGGCGCGTACGCGCGCCGTTCCACGGCGCACTTCTCCGTGAGGCAGCGGGCGCCTTTGAGGAACAGTTTGGTGCCCTCGCGCCGGCAAAGGCGGCAGACCGGACCCGTGTGCCGAGCCATGCCTACACCCGCCGCTTCTTGGGCGGCCGGCACCCGTTGTGCGGAATGGGGGTCACGTCACGGATGGACGCGATCTGCAGGCCCGCGGTGGCCAGCGCCTGGATGGCCGACTCGCGGCCCGACCCTGGACCCTGTACCCGCACGTGAACCCGGCGGACGCCCAGACCCACGGCCTCCCGGGCACACTGTTCGGCGGCGACCGTAGCGGCAAACGAGGTCGATTTCTTGGACCCCTTGAAGCCGGACTTGCCGGCCGAACCCCACGCCACCGTGTTGCCCTTGGAGTCCGTGATGGTCACCAGCGTGTTGTTGAAGGTGGCCGTCACGTAGGCAATGCCCTCGGACTCAACGACCTTCTTGGATCGCTTGACGGCCGGGGCGGCTGGCGTCGGCGCGGGCGTGACGCTGGGCGCCGGCGTTGGTGTGGTGTCTGCCATGCTACTTCTTCGCGATCACTTTCTTTTTCCCTGCGATGGCGCGCCGGGGCCCCTTCTTGGTCCGGGCATTGGTATGGGTTCGCTGGCCCCGCACCGGCAACCCCCGCTTATGACGCCCTCCGCGGTAACTCCCGATGTCCATGAGCCGCTTGATATTCATCGCGACTTCGGTGCGGAGCGCGCCCTCCACCTTCACCTCACGCTCGATCACCTGGCGCAGGCGCGCCACTTCGGCGTCGCTCAGGTCCCGCACGCGCGCGTCCGGATTCACGGCCGTCTTGTCCAGCACACGCCGGGACATGGGCAGGCCGATGCCGTAGATGTAAGTCAGGGCGGTCTCCACCCGCTTCTCGCGAGGCAGGTCTACCCCGGCGATACGTGCCATGCGTCAACCCTGCCGCTGTTTGTGTTTGGGGCTTCGTTTACAGATGACGAACGTGATCCCGCGGCGGCGCACCACCCGACAGTGTTCGCAAATAGGCTTCACGCTGGAGCGAACCTTCAAAATGCGCCTCCCAAACCCACGGAGTTCCGGTCGAGTCTGGCAGTATAACCGGGCCCTAAACTCAAGGCAAGTGAGGGATTTACGGACCGGCCCGGACAGGCTCAGGGCACCACCCGGACTTCCCGCACCCGCCACTCCCCGCCCACAAATCTGAACCCCAGAAAAACCGTCTCCAGGCGCTCATCGGCGGTCCCCTCAATGACGAACCGGCGCTCGGTTTCGGCATACCCGTGGTCGTCCGCCGCCCGGCGCAGCGCCACCACCTCCAACGTTACCTCACGCGCCGCGCCCACATATCGGCCCAGGAGCCGTGCCGCCTGGCCCGGCTCGAGCGCCGCCGAACGCGGCACGCCGGGAAGCTGGAGGCGGACGGTATCGCTGGCAGCAAACAGAGCCGCCAGATCGTGCCTCAACCAGGCGGCGCGGGCTCGCTCGGCCGCCTCTGCCAGACCCTCCTGCCCCAAGGGCCCCGCCAGCGGGAGGGTAATCAGGGCTATCACCCAGCCCATCCCTAGGAGCCCTCGGTTCATACCACGTCCTGGCATATCGCCTGGTACACCTCAGCCGGGTCTTTCGCCTCGCGAACCGGCCGGCCGACCACCAGATGCGTGGCTCCCTGTGCCGCCGCCCACCCGGGCTCGGAGGTCCGTCGCTGATCGTCCGCCGGCGCGCCGGGAGACCGGATACCGGGCACGATGATCCACGATCCGGCCGGCATGACCCGCCGGACCGTGCTTATCTCGTGCGCCGAGCACACCACGCCGTCCGCCCCAGATCCGGCGGCGACCCGAGCAAGTCGCTCCACCTCCGCCTCCAAGTCCAGCATCGAGTGACCCAGCGCCGCGCTGAAACTCTGCGCCGTGTGCGAGGTGAGTACGGTAACCGCTGCCAACCGCACGCGGTGCCGGGCTTCGACGGCCGCGCCCATCATCGCCTCGCCACCCAGCGCGTGGACCGTCACGAGGCTCACGCCCAGCCGATCTGCCGCCTTCACCGCCTCCGCCACGGTACTGGGGATATCGTGCCACTTGAAGTCGAGAAACACCTGGACGCCGCGATCCTGAAAGCTTCGCACCAACGCCGGGCCTCCGTCCAGGAAGGTCACCGGGCCGAGCTTGGCCCACCGTAGGTCCGGAAGACGATCCGCCAGGTTCAGGGCCTCCGTGGCGCTCGGCAGATCGAACGCCACGATGACCTCAGCCACGCCGGTGTCCCCACGCCGCGACCAGTCGCTCGGGCACGCCTGGGTCTGCCAACGCGGCCGTTCCCACGCCGACCAGGACCGCCCCGGCGGCAAGGTACTGCTCCACGTCCTCCGGCCGCCGTACTCCGCCGACACCGATCACCGGGCAGTCCACTCCCTCGGCGACGCGCCGAACCGCCAGGACACCTATGGCCAGCAGGGCGGGGCCGCTGACGCCCCCTTGCCCGTATCCCAGCCTGGGAGCGGCGGCCCCGGCGCCGGACCAACGATACAGGGTCCCGGGAATGGTGTTGACCACCGAAATGCCGTCGGCGCCGGCCCGCACGGCCACCTGAGCCGTTCGAGCTATGTTGGAGAGCGTGGGCGCCAGCTTGGCAATCAACGGCTTGGCCGTCACGGGCCGGCAGGCCTGAACCAGCTCGGAGAGCACGCCGTCGTCCGCCCCGAACTCCTCCCCCCCCCGGGCCGTATTGGGGCATGACACATTGAGCTCCAGCGCGCTCACGATCGCCTGATCCGCGAGCCGCCCCACCACCGCCGCGTAGTCCGCTACCGTGGAGCCAACGACGTTCACGATGACCCGCGCGTTGCGCAACCGATCACGCAGCCAGGGAAGGTCCTCGTTCACCACCCGCTCGACACCGGGGTTGGCCAAACCCACCGCGTTCAGCATCCCGCCGGCAAATTCAGCGACGCGCGGGGCTGGATGGCCCGGGCGAGGCTCACGGCTGACGGCCTTGGTGACGATGCCACCCAACGTGTCCAAACGAATGACGCCCGCCACTTCGCGACCGAAGCCCGCTGTGCCGGCCGCGAGCAAAATGGGATTCTGGAAGGTGGTGCCAAACGCGTGAATGGGCGTGGGCAGGGACGGGAGCGAGCCCGTCAGGGGCTCCCGGGGTGCAGCCCTCAGGGGATCCCGTCGGCGAGCTTGCGCTCGTATTGTGCCAAGTACTCGATAATGCCGTCGGCGATGGCCCGCGCGAGCCGGCGTTGGCCCTCGCCAGACGCCAGGAATTGTCCATCCTCGCGATTGGTGCTGAACCCGGTCTCGACCAGAATGGCGGGGCGGCGCGCCCAGCCCAGCACGGCAAAGCGGGCCTGTGATACGCCCCGATCGCCTCCGGGGTGCCCCCGGGCCCCCTGGCGCTGCACCGCCTCGGCCAGCGCGGCGGACTCCCGCAGGTACTCATTGGTCTGGAGGTCCTTCAGGATGAACGCAAAGTCGTTGTCGTCCGCCGGGTCCCGATCGGTTTCGTACCGAAGGGCTTCGTTCTCCATTTCGGCCACTCGGCGCGCCTCCGCCGTCCGTGCTTCATCGAGGAAATAGGTTTCAAACCCCTGCACGGCTCGATAATCGCCGCGGCGCGGGAGGCTGTTCACGTGGAGGCTCACGAACACGTCGCAGGAGCCGCCGCAACGCTCGGCCCGGTCGCGAAAATCAATGAGCGTGTCCGTGGAGCGGGTCATGATCACCGTGATCCCGCGGCTCAACAACTCAGCCCTGAGGAGGCGCGCCATAGACAGGGTCACGTCTTTTTCCCGCACGCCGCGCGGGAAAAACAGGCCGGGATTCCCGGGATCCACTCCACCGTGTCCCGCGTCCACCACCACGGTGTGAGGACGGCGCAGGGGCGGTTTTGGGATCGGACCGGTGGCGCGGGGAGCGGCCCGCGCGGGCGCCGCGGCGACGGGGGTGGTGGTGACGGTCGGTGTAAGGGCCGCCTCTTCGAACCGGGCCGCCAGCGGGTCATACCGATAGGCTTCGCTCAGGACCCGGGGGACGTACTCGCTCAGCCATTGCAGCGGCACGAACAGGGTGTCACTCGCAACGTACGCCCCGCCGGCCAGGGGGACGATCCGGCCATCGAACTCAAAGAGCGGGGCGCCCAACAGGAACCGGAAACCCCGGCCCCCCAGCGCGACCCGGGCCCAATCCTCACCCACGTCCAACGTGAGCGGGAGCACAGGGCGGAGCCTGGCAGCCGCCAGCACCGGATGTCCGCGATCCGTCCGGACGGGCACCACCACCTCCCCGCGAGCCGTCGCGACAGTCACGACCCCGGGGACAACCGGTTTGGGCCCTTCCAGCACGCCCGCAGCCGCCAGTAGCAGGCCCACCAAACGCATGGTCACGTTCGGCGGCTCATGGCGCGGGCGACCTCTCGCTCGGCGTCCTTGCGCCGCAGGTCCTCGCGCTTGTCGTGTTGCTTCTTGCCCCGAGCCAGCGCCAGCGCGACCTTGGCGCGGCCGCGCACCACGTGGAGGTCCAGCGGCACCAGGGTCAACCCCCGCTGCTCAACCGAGCCGATCAACCGGCGAATCTCACGCCGGTGCAACAACAGCTTGCGCGGCCGCAGCGGATCATGGCCTGCATAGCCGCTCGATTCGTAAGGGGCCACGTGCATTCCTTCAAGCCACACCTCTCCCCGGCGGACCACGCCAAAGGACTCTTTGAGACTCACCCGCCCGGCCCTGACGGACTTCACCTCGGTCCCGGTGAGGACCAGCCCACATTCCCAGGTCTCGAGTATGTGATAGTCATGCCGGGCCTTGGGGTTCCTGGCGAGAACCTGGGCGGAGTCCCGCTCCGGTTGCGAGCGTCGTGACACGGTGTAAGTCCAAGATAGGGAACCGCTTCCACCCGGTCAAGAAACAGGTGTTGACGGGCCTTTGGCCCCGTGCGACTATTCGGCGCGCCCCGCCTGGGACGCCCTCGCCGAAGTGGTGGAACTGGTAGACGCGCTGCGTTCAGGGCGCAGTGGGCAATAGCCCGTGGGGGTTCGAATCCCCCCTTCGGCATCACACGGATATCGCAGCAATCAATAGACTACGCAGAGGGTCCGTCGCCTCGCATTCCCGCAGCGAGTGACGCGTGGGTATCTGCGACTAGTATCGGGGCATGTCCGGCTCTATTTCCCTGGCCCAGGCATCGATCCCGCCCTCCAGGTGGCGCACGCCGGCGAACCCGGCGGCGTTCAGGAGCTCCATGGCGCGGCGTGACCGGGCGCCCGTGTGGCAATAAACCACCAGGCTGCTCCGCCCATTCAGTTCGGCGAGCCGGCTGGGCAGTTGGACCACCGGGATGAGTTCCGCATCGGGAAGCCGGCAGATCTCCCACTCAAACGGCTCGCGCACATCCAGCAAACGCGGTCGGTCCGCGCCCTGGAGCTCGTCCGCCAAGCCCCGCGCCGAGATCGAGCCCGGGGGCATCGAACTGAGGGAGGCTCCACAAAACGCCTCGTAGTCAATCAGCTCCCGCACCGTCGGCTGGGATCCGCAGGCGGGGCAGTCCGGGTCTCGCTGGACGGCGATCTCGCGAAACCGTCCGGTAAACCCATCGAAGAGCAGGAGTCGGCCGACCAGCGGGTCTCCCCGACCCAGCACCAGCTTCATGGCTTCCAACGCTTGGAGGCTCCCGATCACACCCGGGAGGGCGCCGAGTACCCCACCCTCGGCGCAGGACGGCACCAGCTCCGGCGGCGGCGGATCGCGGTACAGACAGCGGTAGCAAGGACCCTGAGCGTGGGCAAACACGGAGACCTGGCCATCGAACCGGAAGATGGCGCCGTACACGTACGGGCGGCCGGTGAGGACGCAGGCATCGTTCACCAGATAGCGCGTGGGGAAGTTGTCGCTGCCGTCCACCACCAGGTCAAACCGGCTGACGAGCGCCAGTGCATTCTGGCTGGTCAGACGCTCCTCCACCGTCTCCAGGTGAACCTGGGGATTAAGGTCGGCCAGCCGCTCCCGCGCCGACGCGGTCTTGGGCCGACCCACGTCGGATGTGCCATGCAGGATCTGGCGCTGCAGGTTGGTGACATCCACCCGGTCGGCATCCACCAGCCCGATCGTGCCCACCCCGGCCGCGGCCAGATAGAGGGCGACGGGCGACCCGAGTCCGCCGGCGCCGACCACGAGGATGCGCGCGGAACGCAGGCGGCGCTGGCCCTCCTCGCCTACCTGCGGGAGCGCCAAGTGTCGCGCGTAGCGGACCAGCTCGTCCTGGGAGAACGGGGCCACCCCTGGAGCGCGGGCCGCACCGGTGCGATCGATCATGGGTGGGGAAATCTCGGGCCGCACATGGTGCGCGTCAGCCGTCTCGCTTCCCCGGCACGCCCGGTTCGGTCATGGCCCGTAGGTCAAGCACGGCCTCCAACTCGGCCCCCGAGAGGATGCCCTTCTCTTCCACCAAGCGGCGGACGGTCACGCCCTCGGCCACGGCCTGTTTGGCCAGCCGGGCCGCTTCCGCGTAGCCGATCTTGGGAGCCAGGGCCGTCACCAGAGCCGGGCTCTGCTCGAGCCAGTAGGCGCATTGGGCGGCGTTGGCCTGGATGCCCTCCACGCACCGTTCGGCCAGCACGGTGGTGGCGTTGCGGAGGATCTCCATGGAGAACAGCAGGTTGTGCGCGATGAGCGGCATCATCACGTTCAGTTCGAGCTGCCCGGCCTCAGCCCCGGCGGCCACGGCCAGATCGTTCCCCAGGACCTGGTAGCACACCATGTTGACCATTTCCGCGACACTCGGGTTGACCTTCCCGGGCATGATGCTGGAGCCGGGCTGCACGGCGGGCAGATGGATTTCGTTGAGACCGGTTCGCGGACCGGACGCCAGCAGCCGGAGGTCGCTCGCGATCTTGTTGAGGTCCACGGCGTAGGTCCGGAGCGCGCCGCTGAAGGCGGCGGCATCCCCCATGGACTGCATGAGCTGGACGCAGTCATCCCCGACTCTCAATTCCAGTCCGGTCATGCCTCGGAGCTGCTCCACCATCAGTGCCGCGTAGGCGGGCTCGGCATTGAGTCCGGTACCAACCGCGGTACCGCCAATGCCCAGATCACGCAACCCGTCCGCCGCGCTCCACAGCCGGCGCCGCGCCCGCTGCACCGTGTTTCCATAAGCGGCGAATTCTTGTCCCAGCCGGATGGGCGTGGCGTCCTGAAGGTGAGTCCGGCCGGACTTCACGATCCCGTCGAACGCTTTCCCTTTTGCGGCAAACGCGTCCGCCAGGCGGCCCATGGCGGCGTCCAGGCCCGGCACCGACGTCAACACCGCCAACCGGATCGCCGTTGGAATTGTGTCATTGGTGCTCTGCGCCATGTTGACGTGGTCGTTGGGGTGCACGGGCTGGTAGGCTCCGCGCTTCCCGCCCAACAGCTCGTTAGCACGATTCGCGAGCACTTCGTTGGCATTCATGTTGTGGCTGGTGCCCGCACCCGCCTGGTAAGGGTCCACCACGAACTGATCGCGGTGCCGCCCCGCCAGGATCTCATCCGCGGCCGAGACGATAGCGTCCGCCAACCGGGTTTCCAGCCGGCCGGTGCGCCGGTGGGTGAGGGCGGCGGCCTTCTTGATCCAGACGATCGCATGAACGAACGCCGGCAAGGGCCGCAGGCCAGAGATCGGGAAGTTCTGCCGCGCCCGTTCGGTCTGGATACCCCATAGTGCGCCTCCGGGAACCGGCAGCTCACCCAAAGGATCGCGTTCGATGCGGGAGTCAGGAGAGGAAGTCATGGGTTGTATTCTACATCAGCCGAGAACCAGACGAACAGAGGCGCGGTCCGCCTCTCTAATCAGAGCAGTCCCCCAACGGATAGACAAATCCGCAGTTCGGGCATGGGTTCTTGCACCCGAACGGTGCGGGGGCCACGGGAAAGCCACAACGGAGGCATGTCGCCTGATCACTGGGGGGACCCGTCGCGTCGCCGGGCCTCCGGTCGTGCGGGGCGGTGGGTGACGCATCAGGCAAGGCGCGGGGCGCCCGTAAGAAAGGGATTGGACGCGCGTTCGCGCCCCACGGTGGTCTCCGGACCGTGGCCGGGATAGAGGACCGTGTCATCGGGGAGGGTGAGGAGGCGCGTCCGAATGCTGTGGAGGAGCGTGTCGGTGTCGCCGCCCGGCAGGTCCGTCCGGCCAATGGACCCGGCAAACACCGCGTCGCCCACCAGCGCAACCCCCGGCCCGACGAACGCCACGTGACCGGGACTATGACCTGGTACGTGTCGCACCTCGAAGGAGACCGTTCCGCAGGACACGACATCCCCATCCGCCAACTCGGCGTCGGGCGGCGGCGGTGCCTCGGCCTTCAAGCCGAATAGCGCGGCCTGATCCGCCGCGCGGTCATAGAGCGGCCGGTCCGCCGGATGCAAGTGCACCGGGGCGCCGGTGATCTGCGCCACCCGCCGCACGCCCAGCACATGGTCAACGTGCGCGTGGGTGAGCCAGATGCCTCGGACCATGAGTCCTTCCGTGTTGACGCGCCGGAGAAACAGCTCGGCGTCTTCCCCTGGGTCCACCACCACCGCACTACGCGTCCGGGGATCGGACACGATGTAGCAGTTCTCCGCGAACGTGCCGTTCGTGAGGCAGATGACCTCAGGACGCTCCAACGCCCGCGCGCTCCCGCCGTTCCGCCAGGTACTTCTCGACCGCGATGGCGGCCGTGGTCGCGTCGCCCACCGCGGTGGTAATCTGCCGGGTAAGCTGGACCCGGAGGTCACCGGCCGCGAACAATCCCGGCACTGAGGTCATCATGTGCGCATCCGTGATCAGGTACCCCTGGGCGTCATGCGCCACGTGCTCCTTGATAATCCCGGTATTGGGTGTGAACCCCACGAAAATGAACACGCCGCCGACGTCCAGCGTGGAGGCGGCGTCGGTCACCGTGTCCCGCAGCCGGATTCCCTTGGTGCCCCGTTCGTCGCCCTCGATCTCCTCAACGACTTTGTTCCAGACCACCTCAATCTTGGGATTGTCAAGCGCGCGCTGCTGGATGATCGCCGACGCCCGGAGCCGATCTCGCCGGTGCACGATATACACTTTGGACGCGTAACGGGTGAGGTAGTCCGCCTCCTCCACCGCCGCGTCACCGCCGCCCACCACCGCCAATACCTCGCCCTTGAAGAACGCGCCGTCGCACACCGCGCAATACGACACACCACGCCCCGCGTATTCTTTCTCTCCGGGGACGCCGAGTTTGTTGGGCGTCCCGCCCGCCGTCACGATCACGGCGGGCGCGCGGTAGGTGTGTCCCAGATCCGTGGTCACCACGAAACCGCCTCCCGGCTCACGCCGGATGGCGTCCACCGTGTCCATGACGAACTCGGCACCGAATTTCCGGGCGTGACTCGCCATCTTCTCCGCCAGCTCGCGACCCAGGATGCTCTCGAACCCGGGGTAGTCCTCGATCAGTTCGGTGTTCAGCAACTCGCCGCCGGGTACGCCGCGCTCGATGAGCAGCGCCCGTAGCATGCCGCGCCCGGCGTACATCGCCGCACACATGCCCGCCGGTCCTCCGCCCACGATGATGACGTCGTGGTCGTCGCTGTGGTTGTCGTTGTCGTTCATCCTGACCGCCCGCATTGAATGCACCGCGTACTCTGGAACGCCGGGTTCGGCGGCGCGGTTCCCCATCATCCAATCCTTTACGGCGCCGCGCGCCCTCGCACCATCTGGCCCCCGTCCACCACCATGGTCGTACCCGTCACGAACTCCGCCGCCAGGAGATACCGCAACGCGCCGATGACATCGTCGGGCCGGCCCAGACGCTTCAGGAGAATAGTGCCCTCGGTGCGCGTCGCTTCCAAGCCATCGGTCCCGTCCGCCAGGAGAACCGGCCCCGGCGCGATCCCGTTGACGGTGACCTCAGGCGCCAGAACGCGCGCCAGACCGCGGGTCAGCATCTCCACGCCGGCCTTGGAGATCGAATGCGGGAGGAAGCCGGGCCAGACGTCGAAGGCCGCCACGTCGGAGAGGTTCACGATCCGTCCCCGGGCGGTCCGCAGGAGCGGCGCGGCCGCCTGCGCCACCAGAAAATAGGCTCGCAGGTTCAGGTTGAGGACGTCGTCCCACATGGCCGGCGTGACCGACCCAAACGGTTGGCGCAGCATCACGGCGGCCGAGTTGACCAGGATATCCAGCCGGCCGAGCTGGTGGGCGACGCTGAGCGGCAGCGCCGCGGCCTGCTCCCCATTCCGCAGGTCGGCCTGGAAGGCGTGCGCTCGCGGCCTGCCGCGCGCTTCAAGCACCCGCACGACGTCCGCGGCCGCGTCCGGCGAGGCGTGATGGTGGATCGCGACGGTGGCGCCATCGTCCGCCAGCGCCTCAGCGATGGCGCGCCCCAGGCGGCGGGCCCCGCCGGTGACCAGGGCGACTTTGCCACTGAGATCGGTCCGCGTCACGCCGCGACCCGCCCGCTGCGTCTCACGTGCAGCTCCTCCAGCCCATCCAGCCAGGCCCCCGGGACGTTCAGGCTTCCGAGCGCCCCGCGCTCGCTGCGCCGCCCGGCGTCCCCGTGCCAGTCGGACCCACCGCTGAAGAGCAGGCCGCAGGACGCGGCCGCCCGCGCGATCCGCTGCTCGGTCCGATCGGCATGCGACGGATGACGCACCTCCACGGCATCAAGGCCTGCCGCCGCCAAGTCGCTAATGGTCGCCAGGGTGCCCCGCTCGTTCAGGTGCGCCGCCGACGTTACGCCACCCACGGACCGCACCAGCGCGAGCACCTCGGTCACGCTGGGAAGCACTTTGGGTACAAAAGCCGGTCGCCCCGCGGCCAGGTAGCGCTCGAACGCCGCATTGATGTCGGCCACAGCCCGGCGGGCCACCAGGGCGCGCGCGACATGCGGCCGGCCCATGGCCGCGTTGCCCGCTTGCGCCTCCACGTCTTCGTAGTCCAGCGACACGCCCAGGCGGTTGAGCCGCCCCACGATTTCGACGCCCCGCGCCCGGCGACGGGCTCGTTGATCAAGCAGGAAAGCCTCGAGGGTGGCGTCATGCAGCGGGAGGAAGTACGCCAAGAGGTGCATCTCTCCCCAGGACGCCGCGACGGAAAACTCACAACCCGCCACCACCCGCACGGGCCCTGGGTCCTCAGCCACGGCGGCGGCGCCCGCCAGGGTATCATGATCGGTCAGCGCAATGGCGGCGAGGCCAGCTGCGTGGGCTCGCCGCACCGTCTCCGCCGGACTCTCGTGGCCGTCAGAGGCGGTCGAGTGAACGTGGAGATCGACGGCCGTCACCGCTCATCCCGCCCGCCGCGCGTAGCGCGTCTCCGGACTGGTCCAGGCCGGCTGCGACTGGGCCAACAACTCGCGCAGGCGGGCCTCCGAGAGCTCGGCCAGCGCCAGGTCCCAGCGCCGCGTTCCCACGGGCGAGAAGCGCGTGACCCGCCGCACCCGGTCCGGCCCCGTGCCCTTCTCGAACACCAGGCCGAACTCATCGCGGTCATACGCGGTGACCTTACCCGACGGATACACCTCCCATCGCTCGCCGTGCACGTCCAGGGAGCGGCGCGCCACCTCACACCCCCTCTTCCGGGTAGGTTTCCAGCCCGCGCTTCACGTCGGCCATGAACCGGTCGGCGTCAGCGCCGTCAACAATGCGGTGATCGTACGACAGCGACAGCATCCCCAGCGTGCGGATGGCGATGACGTCTTGGCCGTCCTCCAGCGTGATCACCTTGGGCCGCTTCTCAATAGCGCCGACGCCCAGAATGGCCACCTGCGGCTGGTTGATGATGGGCGCCCCGATGTAAGACCCGAAGCCGCCGGGATTGGTGATGGTGAACGTGCCCTTCTGGACCTCTTCGGGGTTGAGCCGTTTGGTGCGGGCGCGTTCGGCCAGGTCGGCCATTTGGCGGGCAATGCCGAGCAGGGAAAGCTCGTCCACGTTGCGCAGCACCGGCACGATCAGACCCCAGTCCAGCGCCACGGCTATCCCGATGTTGATTTGCCCCCGATAGATGATGGTTTCTCCGCTCACGGACGAATTGAGCACCGGGTGCCGCCGCAGATTGTCGGCGATGACCCGGGTGATCACCGCCAGGTAGGTGAGCTTGGCGCCGCGCTCTTGGTACTCCTTCTTCCGTCGCTCCCGGAGCCGGGCGATCTGCGAGAAATCCACCTCGTAGTAGCTGGTGACGTGCGCGGACACGCGGCGGGACAGCACCATGTGCTCCGCTGTGAGCTTCCGGATACGGCTCATGGGCTCCACCCGGTCGCCGGGCCAGGCTTCCGACGTGGGATGGGTGATCACGCCGGAGACGGCCGGAGGAGCGCCAGGGGCGGTGGCGGGACCCCCGCGGTCAATGAAGTCCAGGATGTCTTTCTTGGTCACACGGCCGGCATACCCGCTGCCCGGGAGCTGCGTGATGTCCACCTGGTGCTCCGCGGCGATCTTGCGAACCAGCGGGGTGGAGCGGCGGCGCAGCCGGTCCTCAGCCGTTTCGGGCCCCGGGGGTGCCGCCGGCGCGGCGGATGCAGCAGGAGCGGCAGGCGCCGGTCGGGAGGCGGGCGACGGCGCGGCGGCCGCGCGAGACGCGGTGGTGCCTGAGGCAACGGGGGGGGCAGGGGCCGCCGGAGCCCGGGGGGGCGTTGGCGACGTGGCCGGCGCGGGCGGCGCCTTGGGGGCGGGTTGGGTCCCCGTGCTCGCTCCGTCGGTGTCAATCACCGCCACCACCGTTTGGATCGCGACGGTCTTTCCCTCGCCGACCTTGATTTCCTTCAGGACACCGCTGGCCGGCGACGGGATCTCCGCATCCACCTTGTCGGTGGAGATCTCCAGGATGGGCTCATCGCGCTTGACCGGGTCGCCGACCTTTTTCAGCCAGCGCGACACGGTGCCTTCGGCGATGGATTCCCCCATTTGCGGCATTATCACATCTACATGCGCCATGTCCCGCTCTCCCGCACAGACCTGGCCGCTGCACGCGGCATTTGACCGATGTTCGCGTGGTTTTGCCTACACATCGCCGGCCGACCGGCCCCACACTGGGGTCATGGTCGTCCAGCCGCCGTCCCCGAAATGGTGCCACCTCGTGTGGACCACGTTTCACCGGCGAAGGTGGTTTAAGATAGCCGACGCCGCGACCTTCTGCGAGCGAGCGGTGCGCGCCGCGTGTGTGGCGCGCGGGTGGGCGCCAGACCTCGTGGTCGCGCTGCCGGATCGGGTACACGCCCTGGTGCATGTGCCGGCGGCGGTGCACCGCCGGGCCGTGGGACCACCGCTCCAGCGTCAGGTGGCCGAAGCGCTGGCGGCGGCCCGGCTGGTGCCGCAGGGCACTCGCATTTGGCATGACGGCGGATGGTGCGCGGTCCTGGCTAGTCCCGGGGCCCTGATGGTGGTGCGTCGTCAGTTGGCAACCAGAGCGGCGCGCCTGACGGAAGCGATCGCCAACGGCGAGGGGCGGGCCGCCCGCGAGACCACCGGTCCGCGCTCCAGGGAACGCGCCCGTGGAATCCCCGCCCGCCGTCAAACCCGGCTGGAGTGGCTGTCGTGAGACGGACGGAAGCGGCGTTGCGCTAGTACGCCAACAGCCGCCGAGCCGCCGTCACAATGTCGGCCGTCTGCGGCAGGACGTAGTCCTCGAGCGTCGGGGCGTAGGGCAGCGGGGTGTCATGCGCCGTGACGCGGAGGATGGGCCCGTCGAGCCATTCAAAAGCCTGCTCGTTGATCCGCGCCGTGATCTCCCCGGCCAGTCCGCCCGTTCGGGTGTCCTCGTGCACGATCAGGACCTTGTTGGTCTTGCGCACGCTCCGCATGATGGCCGCGTCGTCCATGGGGATCAGGGAGCGGAGATCCAAAACCTCCAGCGAGACGCCGTCGGACCGCTCCAGCTCGTCGGCCGCTTCCAAGGATTTCCAGACCATCGCCGACCAGGTCACGACCGTGAGGTCCCTGCCCGCCCTCGCCAGCCGCGCTTCCCCGATGGGCGTCAGAACCTCCTCGCCCTCCGGAAGGTCTTCCTTGATGCGCCGATACAGGTATTTGTGCTCGAAATAAATGACGGGATCGTCGTCCCGGATGGCCGCCTTGATCAGTCCCTTGGCGTCCCGCGCCGTAGCCGGGCACACCAGCTTGAGCCCGGGCGTGTGAAAAAAGGCGGCTTCCGGCATCTGGGAGTGGAACGGCCCGCCGCGGACAAAGCCACCCGACGGTCCACGGACCACCATGGGCGTGGCCAGGCCGGCGCGGTACCGCGCGGTGGCCACGTAGTTGGTCAGGATGTCGTACGCGCAGGAGATGAAGTCCATGAACTGCATCTCGGCTATGGGCCGCAGGCCCATGTGCGCGGCGCCGGCCGCAGCGCCTACGATGGCCGCCTCGGAAATCGGCGTGTCAATCACCCGCGCCGGCCCAAAGCGCTGGTGAAACCCGTCCGTCACCTTGAACGCGCCCCCGTACACGCCGATGTCTTCGCCCAGCAGGAAGACCCGCTCGTCACGTTCCATCTCTTCCCACATGCCCTGGCGCAGGGCTTCCAGGTAGGTCACCTCGGCCATCGGGCCTCCCGAAACCACATCGGTTCCGCCCCGCGTGGGTCGGCGAACACGCCGCTCAACGCGCTCTCGGGCGGGGGCACGGGGTCGTTCTCGGACTCCGCCACCGCCTGGTCCAGCTCCGCCCGAACCCGGTCGTCAACCGAGCGCAACTCCGCCTGGTCGGCCCAACCCTGGGCGTGCAGCAGGCCGGCGTAGCGGTCAATCGGGTCTTTGGCCGCCCAGCGGGCGATCTCGTCCTTTGGCTGATAGCGCTGGTCGTCGTGCTCGGCGTGCCCTTTACGCCGATAGGTGACCACCTCGACCATCGACACGCCTTCGCCACGCCGCGCGCGATCCACCGCCTGCCTGGTTGCCTGGTACACCGCCAGAACGTCGTTCCCATCCACCGTGGAGGCGGGCACACCGTAGGCCTTGGCCTTGAGCGCCAGGCGGGGCACCGCGGTCTGGCTGGACGTCGGAGTGGAATAGGCATAGCCGTTGTGCTCCAGTACGATGACCAGGGGCAGTTTCAGCACGGCCGCCAAGTTGACGCCTTCGTGGAAGGCGCCGGTGCTGGTGGCTCCATCCCCGACGTAGACCAGTCCCACGCGACGCTCCCCGCGCATCTTGAAGCTCAAACCGATACCCGCCATCACCGGCACCATGTCGCCTAGATGCGAGATCTGGCCCAGGTACCCCAGCCGGAGATCGTTGAAATGAACGTTCATTTCGCGGCCCGCCGTCGGGCTCGTGGCTTTGGCCATGTATTGCCGGAGCACGTCAACCGGCCGGGCGCCCATAATCAGCATGGCACCCAGGTTTCGAATGAGCGGGGACATGATGTCGCCGTCCTCGAGCGCGTAGGCGGAACCCACGCTCTCACCTTCCTGGCCCAGGGAGCTGTAAAGCCCCCCAATGACTCTGGATTGGCGGTATAAGTTGACCAGCCGCTCGTCTAGCGCGCGGTTGAGTCGCAGATAGTAGTAGAGCTGAAGAAGGTCGTCGCGCGACAGTCCCGCCGGGACGCCGGTGCCGGCCGCGGCGGTGGTGGCCACGTCAGTCCATCACGCTGGCAGCGTAGCCGGCCTCGTGCACGGCGCTCACGTACCGATCGGGCGAGGCGTGCGCCGCATCGTAGTCCACCTCCGCCTCACCCTCGGTACGGAACACGGCCACA
This sequence comes from Gemmatimonadales bacterium, assembly GCA_036393515.1. Lineage (GTDB taxonomy): Bacteria > Gemmatimonadota > Gemmatimonadetes > Gemmatimonadales > GWC2-71-9 > JACQHC01. The sequence goes on from DASWGV010000085.1 coordinate 71,378, forward strand.
TTGTGGGTTCCGGCCACACCCTTCAGGGCCTGCTCGACTTTCATCTGGCAGTGGCCGCAATGCATGCCGACGATGCGGAGTTTGAGTCTTGTCATCGCCCAGGGTGTGGAGTCAAGGAGAAAGGTCGCTGCGCCCCCGGGCCAATTCAAGACGTACAGGACGTACGCCCTCGTACGTCCCTAATACGCCCCCCTTACCAGATACGTCGGCTCCGCCCGTTGGTGCACGGTGGCGAGAAATCGTTTGGCCATCTTGTCCGCCTCGCTCTCGCCCACCTGGTCCGTCTCCACTGTGACGAGCGTGTAGTGCCCCGCTTCCGAGGCCACCCGGATGGTGATCTTTCCCACCGCTCCGGTATAGGTGCGGAATCGCGCGCCGGTGGGCCCCGGGGCCAGGCGCCCGCCGAAGGACTCGTCGGCCGCCCGGAGGACGTCATCCTGGCTCAGGGACGTGCGATGGAAATAGCGCATGGATCAGGTTCCCAAGGACGGGACGAAGCGGCGCAGCCGGAGGCTGTTGCCCACCACGCTCAAACTGGACAACGCCATGGCGGCGCTGGCAACCACCGGACTCAGCAGCAACCCGGTCCACGGGTACAGCACGCCGGCAGCCAGCGGGATGCCCAGCACGTTGTACACGAACGCGAACACCAGATTCCACCGAATGGTGCCCATGGTCCGGCGCGACAGCTCGATCGCCGTGGCCACCGCCCGGAGGTCGCCCCGAATCAGGGTGATGTCCGAGGCCTCGACGGCCACGTCGGTGCCGGTCCCAATGGCGAAGCCCACGTCGGCCTGGGCGAGCGCCGGGGCGTCGTTCAGCCCGTCACCCACCATCGCCACCACGGCGCCGTCGCGTTGCAGCCGCTTGATCTCGTCCACCTTATCCCCGGGCGCGACCTCGGCGATCACCCGTTCGATACCGACGTCCTTGGCCACCAGGCCCGCCGCGACTTTGGAATCCCCGCTCAGCAGGTAGAGCCGATAGCCCATGGCTTTGAGTCGCTCCAGGGCCGGCTTGGCGGACGGTTTCACCGCGTCCGCGATCACGATGAGCCCCTGCACCGTGTCGTTGACCACCACCACCACGACCGACCGCCCCGCGAGCGTATGCCGGTCGGCCTCCTGCGCCAACGTTGCCAGGCCCAGGCTCCGCTCCCGCGCATGGCGCACGCTGATCACTTCGACCAGCAGTTTCCCCACGATCCCCCGCGCGCCTCGGCCGGCCATGGCGACGAAGCGCTCAACCCCACCCACCTCAATGGCTTTGGTCCGGGCCGACTCCACCACGGCCTGGGCCAACGGGTGCTCCGACCGGGTTTCCACCGCCGCGGCCAGTCGCAGCACCTCAGCCGGGTTCACCGTGGTCCCATCGGAGCGCTTGGCACCAAGCACGTGGGTTACCGAGGGCCGGCCCTCGGTGAGCGTGCCGGTCTTGTCGAACACGATGGTATCAATACGGCGCAACCCCTCCAGGGCTTCCCCACCCCGGATCAAGACGCCGTGCTCGGCGCCCTTCCCCGTTCCCACCATGATGGCGGTGGGCGTGGCGAGCCCGAGCGCGCAGGGACACGCAATCACCAGCACGGTCACCAGCGCCACCGTGGCGTACACCACGGGCTGCGGGCCCGGCCACAGGATGAACCAGGCGACGAACGCGGCAAGGGCCACCGCGATCACCACCGGCACAAAGACGCCGGCGACCCGATCCACCAGCCGTTGTACCGGGGCTTTGGTTCCCTGCGCCTCCTCCACCAGACGAATGATCTGCGCCAGGGCCGTGTCCTTGCCCACGGCCCGCGCCTCCATGATGAAGGAGCCCGACCCGTTCACCGTTCCGCCAATCACCTGGCTCCCCGGCTGCTTCTCGACCGGCATGGGCTCGCCGGTGATCATGGCTTCGGAGACGCTCGATGTCCCCTCGAGGATCACGCCATCCACCGGCACGGTTTCGCCCGGCCGCACGATGACGCGGTCCCCCACCACGACCTCGGTCAGCGGAATCTCCCGGTCTTCGCCGCTCCGCTGAACTCGAGCAGTCCGGGGCCGCAGGCCCAGGAGCTTTTGGATCGCCGCCGAGGTCCGCCCCCGGGCTCGGACCTCCAGGAGCCGCCCCAGGAGGATCAGGGCGATGATGGCGTTCACGGCTTCGAAGTACACGTCTGCGGTGATTCCGGCGCCCCGAAACACGGCCGGAACCGCGGTGGCGGCGACCGAATACAGGAATGCCGCCCCGGTGCCCACCGCGATCAGCGTGTTCATGTCCGCCGTGCGGTGCTGGAGGCCGCGCCACGCCCCCACAAAGAACTGGCGACCAGACCACAAGAGGACGGGGAGCGTGAGGATCAGCAACCCCAGCTTGAGTACGGTGGCATCAAGCACGTACAAATCAGGGAGCAAAGCGCGCAGGGGGGTATCCACCGGTGCCATCACTCGGGCCCAGAGATCGTGCTGTTTGGCGCCGAGCCCGTGGCCCTCAACGCCACCCATCAGGGGCAACGAGCCGACCATGGTGGCCACCGCCGCGACGGCCGCTACCGAGAACCGGGCGGCGAGTCCCCGAACCTCTCGGCGCCGCCTGAGCTGTTCCCGTTCCACCGGATCCTCGCTGGGGATGGGCGTGGCCAGGCTGAAGCCGGCGCGCCGAATAGCGGCCTCCAGCTCCGGCGGCGCGGTGAGTCCGGGGACGTAGTCAATGGTGATCGCTTCGGAGGCTTGGTTCGCCGCGGACCGCAGGACGCCGGCAACCCGGGACACCTCCTGTTCGAGGCGGGCGACGCCCGCCGCGTAGTGCAAGCCTTCGACCGGCACCGTGACGACTACCTTGGCCGAGTCGTAGCCTACCTCCCGAACGGCCTTGACCAGGTCGGCGACCTTCACCCGCCCTTCCTCTACCAGCAGCGTGGCCCGTCCGGTGGCGAAGTTGACCGCCGCCTCAACCACGCCCGGCTCCTCCGCCAGGCGCTTCTGGACGGTCACAGCACACGCGCCGCAGGTCATGCCTTCCACCGGAAGGCCGATCCGCGTCCTAGCCATGCTTCAAATGCCCTTTCCCGAGGTTCGCCCGGGCGCCGTCACGCCCCACCTGGGCCACGACGCGGCCGTGCAGAATCGCCAGGCCACAGCGGAAGGGATAGTCGCCGGGTGCGGTGGGGGTGAACTCCACCGCGGTGGTCTCAAAGGGAGGGAGGGTCTTCTCGATGCCCAGGGTGTCGAAGATCAAACGCTCGCTGCAGTCAGCGGTCTCATCACGGTAGAACAACAACCGCACCGGACGGCCTGCCTCCACCAGCACCGTGTCCGGATCGTAGCCGCCCTTGACCAGCACCCGGACCTCCTGCACCCCTGCCCGCGAGGGCACGCTCGGGCGCCGGCGGGGACCGAGGAAGAACCACAGCTCCCACGCGATCAGCCCGACGCCGAGCAAGAGGACGACGAGATCGGCGACCCTCACACCCTCTCGTACTCGTAGTACTCGACGCCCAGATGAGTGATCTGTTCTTCCCCCATCAACCATCGCAGAGTGTTCTTCAGCTTGGTATGCTGAATGAATAGGTCGTGCTCGGGCGTGAGTCCCGGCGCCGCCATGGGGCTCTTGAAGTAGAACGACAACCACTCCTGGATGCCCGCCATCTTGGCCCGCTGGGCAAGATCGAGGAACAGCGCCAGGTCGAGCACCAGAGGAGCCGCCAGGATCGAGTCACGGCACAGAAAGTCCACCTTGATCTGCATCGGGTACCCGAGCCAGCCAAAGATGTCGATGTTGTCCCACCCCTCCTTGTTGTCGCCACGGGGCGGGTAATAGTTGATGCGGACCTTGTGATACACCTTGCCGTACAGGTCCGGGTACACCGACGGCTGGAGAATGTGCTCCAGCACGCCAAGCTTAGACTCCTCTTTGGTCTTGAACGATTCCGGATCGTCCAGGACTTCGCCGTCGCGGTTCCCCAGGATGTTGGTGGAGTACCACCCGGCCAGCCCCAGCATGCGGGCCTTCAGCATCGGCGAGATGACGGTCTTCATCATCGTCTGGCCGGTTTTGAAGTCCTTGCCGCAGAGGGCCACATCGCGGGCCAGGGCCAGCTCCTGCATGGCCGGGATGTCCACCGTGAGGTTGGGCGCGCCGTTGGCGAACGGGATGCCCTCCATCAGGCTCGCCCAGGCGTACAACATGGACGGCGCGATGGCTTCGTCATTCTGCTCCATGGCGCGCTCGAACGCGGCGAGGGACTGATGGACCTCAGTGGGACTGATGAACACTTCGGTGGAGGCGCACCAGACGGTGACCATCCGATCACAGCGGCCGCGCTGCTTGAACGCGCGAATATCCTCCCGCAGCTGCTCTGCCAGGTCGCGCTTAGTCTTGCCGCGCTTCACGTTGGTCCCGTTCAGACGCTTCACGTAATGCTGGTCGAAGGCCGCGGGCATGGGGACAATGCCCTTCAGGAAATCAGCGATCGGCTCGACATGGGGCGGCTCGAGCACACCGGCGATCTTGGCCGAGCGGTAGGCGTCATCGGGAATGGGGTCCCAGGCGCCAAAGACGAGATGGTCCAGGGCAGCCAACGGCACGAAGTCGCGGATGGCCGGGGAGCGGTGTTCAGTGCGTTTGCCGAGCCGGACGGTGCCCATCTGCGTGAGTGAGCCAATGGGTTTCCCCCGCCCCTGCCGGACGTTCTCCACCCCCGCCACAAACGTGGTTGCCACTGCTCCGAGTCCCACCAGCAGGACGCCGAGGTTGCCCTCGGCGGGTTCGATGGTTCGTGCAGTCCGGTCCGTCACCGATCCAATCCTTTCGCCGCCGTTTCGACCAAGGCCGAGCGCCCTCGTGGAGCCCGGATCTCATCGGATCCGTACCGCGTGATCCGATACACGTGCATGATCCGCTGCACCACCGTGACCGCCGCCATCAAGGCGAGCAGTACCACGATCGCGAGCAACAGTTTGCCGTCCGGCCCCGCCCCAAAGAACAGGGTGGGTGCCCCCAGCCCGAGGATCCGCTCCGCACGCTGCGCCAGGCCGACCTTGCACTCCAACCCCAGGCCCTCGGCCCGGGCGCGGGCATAGGAGACGATGAGGCCCGCCGACACGGCGGCCACAGCGGCGAACACCGCCACCACCCTGAGGGCGTCCGGGACCCCACCCCGCAGGAAGTAGATCGCGATGCCGGCAAACAGCGCCGATTCGCCGATCCGGTCCAGGGTCGAGTCGTAGAACGCCCCGAACGCCGACACCCGGCCGGACGACCGCGCTACTTTGCCGTCCAGAGTGTCGCACACGCCACTCAGCAGGAGCAGAGCGCCGCCCCAGTGCACCTGACCCAGCGCGAATGCCCCGCCCGATGCCACCAGAACCCCGGTGCCCACCGTGGTAATGACGTTGGGCGTGATCCTCGCGGCGATCAGGCTTTTGGCAATAGGCTGAGTCGCCGCATCGTAGCCACTGTGCAGCCAGCGCGGGAGCAGCGTCATGAAATTCGCGAGCGTTGAGGGTGCTAACAATAGCCGGCAGCACAAGTTGCAGCAAATCGGTGAAGACGGGCGATCGCCTACCTATAGAGCAGGTACCTCGCCCGCATCACCCGAAACGCCTCCAGGTCCTGGTCCCACGTCCGCCAGATGCTGTCCGGCGCCAGACCGGTTTCCAAGGCGAGTCGCAACCGATCCGATCCCACGCGCTCATCCAACGTTCGGGCGCGAACCACCAGCGAATCGGCATGGCGCGCGCGCACCGCCGTCAGCAGGCGTAGCGCCATCCGGACGGGATCGTACACCGCCCGGTCCGTGACGCGTAACCGAACGGCCGGCAACTGAAGGCCGTGGAACTTACCGTCCGCAGGGTGGACCGGCGTGATCACCGTGTCTGACACGGTTCCCCCGGGCACCGTGCCGGCGGCCGCGCGCACCGCGGCCCCATCCAACCACGGCGCGGCGATCACCTGAAAGGCGACGGGCGTACCCCGCCCCACTGACAGATTCGTGGCTTCGAACAACACCAGACCGGGATAATGAGTTGCGCTCTCCAGATCGGGCATGTTGGGGGAGGGTCGGATCCACGGCAGGCCGGTGGCGTCGAACCACCGCGGGCGCGACCACCCCGCGGCCGGCACCACCGCCACCACCGCTTCGTAACCCAGTAACGCTTTGCCCAAGAGTGCCAGCTCGCCCGACGTCATGCCGTGGCGCAGGGGGATGGGCAGCATGCCGACGAACGAAGCGAAGGGCGGTTCCAGGACAGGTCCCTGTATCTGGCCACCAATGGGATTGGGACGATCCAACACCACGACCGTCACCCCGGCCCGGCCGGCCGCTTCGATGGTGAGCAACGTGGTAGACACGAAGGTGTAGGTCCGCGCCCCGATGTCCTGGAGGTCCACCAGCAGCACATCCACCCCATTCAGCATGGCCCGCGTGGGTGCCCGAACCTCACCGTAGAGACTATATATGGGCAGCCCGGTAGCAGAGTCCACGCCGTGACCCACAAGCTCCTGATTCAACACGCCGCGAAATCCGTGTTCGGGGCTGAACAGAGCCACCAGCTGGACGCCGGCGCCGAGCAGGCGGTCCACGTCGCTCACACCCTCGGCGTCCACGCCTGTCTGGTTGGTGAGCAACCCCACGCGCCGGCCGCGCACCAGATGAGCCGAATCGGCGAGCAACACTTCCACGCCGGGACGCACCCGTTCCGGGGGACTGGCGTTTCCGGTGCATGCCAACCCCAGCACCGCGAACCCCGCAACCCAACCCCGATGAATCACGCCCGCTTCCTCGCTCTCGTTCTGCTGACAGGCATGGCTTGCTCCAGACAGCGGCCCGAGCCGCCTCAGATGGTTCCCGACCCGTATCCCGCCCCGGCGCTGGCCCCGTTCACCGTAGAGCCACCCACCACCTCCCCAAACATAGCGGTGGACTCGCTGCTCGGAATGCTGTCCGATGCCGAGCGGGTGGGCCAGCTCATCATGCCCTGGTTGCTGGCCGACTACGCGGCGTTCGACTCGGAGGCCTTTGCGCGCGCCGCCGCCTGGGTGGATTCGCTCGGCGTGGGGGGCATTGTCATCTCCATCGGCTCGCCGCTGGACGCGGCCGCCAAGCTGAACGCGTTGCAGCGACGCTCGCAGCTGCCCCTGCTCATCGCGGCCGACCTGGAGTTCGGCGCGGGCATGCGGCTGGTGGGCGCCACGGCGTTTCCCATGGTCATGGCGGTGGGCGCCACCAACCGCGAACTGGATGCGTACGAGCTGGGCAGGGTCACCGCCCTGGAGGCGCGCGCGGTGGGCATTCACCTGACCTTCTCGCCCGTGGCCGACGTCAACAACAACCCGCACAACCCCATCATCAACACGCGGTCGTTCGGCGAAGATCCGGAGGAGGTGGGTCGTCTGGTGGCGGCCTACGTGCGCGGCGCCACCGAGCACGGATTGTACACCACCGCCAAGCATTTCCCCGGGCACGGCGACACCGGAACTGACTCACACCTGTTCCTGCCGGTCATCAACGGCTGCTGGGACCGGCTCGAATCCGTGGAGCTGGTGCCGTTCCGCGCGGCGGTGCGGGCCGGGGTCACCGCGGTCATGACGGCGCATATCATGTACGCCTGCGGCGCCGGTGGCGACTCGCTGCCGGCCACGCTCTCCGCGCCGCTCACCACCGGGATTCTGAAGGATTCGCTCGGGTTTGAGGGCCTGGTGGTGACCGACGCCCTCACCATGGGCGCCATCGTGACCCGCTTTGGATCCGGTGAGTCCGCCGTGCGGGCGTTTCTGGCCGGCGCCGACCTCCTGCTGATGCCGGCCGACCTGCGCGCCGCGCGCCACGCGCTGCTCGACGCCCTCGCGTCCGGCCGGATCGGCCGCGACCGCCTGGAGCGCTCAGTGCGCAAGATCCTCATGCTGAAGGCCGCCGCGGGACTGTTTGACCAGCGGACGGTCAGCCTCGATCGCGTCCCGGAGGTGGTGGGACAGCGGGCGTTTCAGGACTTGGCCGACGACGTGGCCCAGCGAGCGCTTACGCTGGTGGAGGCCGGACCGGTGGAGGACGTGCGGGCAATGCGCAGCCGCACCGCGCTGATCACCTACGCGGAGGAGACCAACCTGCGCATGGGTACCACCCTGGCCGATGGGCTGCGTGCCGCCGGCGAGTCAGTGACGGTGTTTCGGCTCTACCCCCCCTCCGGGACCCTTTCCTACGACTCGGCGCGTGCCGTCATCGCTTCGCAGCCCCGGGTCATCTTCGCGCCCAGCGTGCGACCCATCGCCTGGCGTGGACATGTCGCCCTGCCGGACTCGCTGGCCGCGCTCATCCGGACGACGGCCGCGGCCAAACCCACGGTGCTGGTCTCGTTCGGGAGCCCTTATCTGCTGAATCAACTCCCGGGATTCCAGGGCGGGTACCTTCTGGCCTGGAGCGACAGCGACGCCACCGAGCGGGCCGCGGCCCGGGCGCTCACCGGGGCGGCGCCAATCACGGGCCGGTTGCCGGTAACGCTTTCTCCGGAGCGCGCCCGCGGCTACGGCATCCGGCTCCCGCACTGACCGCGGGCAAACGCTAAGTGTCGGCGGCTCAACATGTTTCCCTTGAGTGGCGTTGACACTGGGCCCGGCCCATTCTAAGTTGCTCCTCGATCCACCATCAGGAACCCGGCATGAGCACAACCCAGCAGCCCCAGCACAGCGTGGGCGTCAAGTTGACGCCTCAGGCCACCGATCAGGTCAGGCGGTTCATCGAGCAGGAAGCCGTCCCGGTGAATACAGCGGGACTCCGCATCGCCGTGCTTCCGGGTGGGTGCTCGGGATTCAAGTACGGACTGAACATCGAGGAACAGCCGCTGGCGGACGACATCGTGATGGATGAGGGCGGCCTGCGCGTCTTTGTGGACACGTTCAGCGCCCAGTACCTGGATGGCGTCACCATTGACTACGTTTCGGGCCTGCACGGTTCGGGCTTCACCTTCGACAATCCCAACGCCAGCGGCGGCTGCGGCTGCGGTAGCTCATTCAACGTCTAGCCGTTTGACGGCCGGCCGGCGGAATCACCCAGGGGCCTGCGAGATTCGCAGGCCCCTGTTGTGTTCCTGAGTGCAGCCGCTCGACTGGGCCGCCCTGGCGGCCTACACCGCCGTCATTGCCGGCATCGGGGCGCACTTCGCCCGGCGCCAGCGAGACGCGCAGGACTATTTCCTGGGCAAGCACGAGCTGCCCTGGTGGGCGGTGATGGCGTCCATCGTGGCCACGGAAACGTCAGCGCTGACGGTGATTTCCGTGCCCGGGATCGGCGCCCGTTCGAACCTCACCTTTCTTCAGCTCGCCCTGGGCTATCTGGTGGGGCGCGTGGGTGTCGCCCTGTGGCTTCTGCCGGGGTACTTCACCGGCGAACAGCAAACCGCCTACACCCGGCTGGAAACCCGGTTCGGCACCGGCACCCGTCGCCTCGCCTCCGGAATCTTCATGGGCATCCGAACCCTGGGCGACGGCGTGCGGGTGTTCGCCACCGCGATTCCGCTGGCCATCGTCACGGGGTGGCCCATTCCCTTGAGCGTGGCGGCGGTACTACTCGCCACGGTGGCCTACACCTGGGCCGGCGGCATCAAAGCGGTGATTTGGATTGATCTGCTGCAATTGCTGATCTACGTTTTCGGCGCCCTGGCCACGCTGGTGGTCGCGGCGCAGCTGGCGGGCGGAGTGGGCCCGGTGTTGTCCCGCGCGGCGGACGCCGGCAAGCTCACGCTGATTGATCCCCGGCTGTCGTTCAGCGTGCCGTACACGCTGGTCGGCGCCGTGGTGGGCGGGGCGCTGCTGTCGGCCGCTTCGCATGGCACGGATCACATGATGGTCCAGCGCCTCCTCGCCACGCGAAGTCTCACGGATGCGCGGCGGGCGCTGGTGGGATCGGGCATCGTGGTCATCTTCCAATTCGGGTTGTTCCTGCTGGTGGGCACCTTCCTCTGGGCCGCCGGCGCCGACGACGGAACCGGCTCCGGTGATCGCATCTACCCGACCTTTATTGTTTCCCACTTGCCACCGGGAGTTGCCGGCCTGGTGGTGGCGGGCCTCCTCTCGGCCGCGATGAGCACGGTCGCCTCATCGGTGAACTCACTGGCCTCCGCCGCCACGCACGACTTCTATGCCTCCCTCACGGGGCGGCACGACCCGCGACACCTGCTCCGCGTGGGACGATGGTTCACCCTGGCGTGGGCGGCCGTGCTGGGCGTGTGCGCGCTGTCGTTCCGATCAACCGATCAGCCCGTGGTCGAACTGGCGCTGTCGATCACGTCAGTCACCTACGGCGGCCTGCTGGGCACGTACATCCTCGGTGGACTGTCGCGGGCCGTGGGCCAACGCGAGGTGGTCCGGGCGCTGCTGGTCGCCACCGGGACCATGGTGGTAGTCGTCTTCTTCAAGCCCGGGCCTCTGGCCGGGCTCGCCTGGCCCTGGTACGTGCCGCTGGGCACCGCCATCACCGTCGCGGTGGGAGTGGCGCTTGGGGCCCTGAGGCGCCGGACCGGGGCGGCTCCGTGACACTGGTGGTGGGCGTGGACGCCGGCGCCTCTCACACGGAGGCACTGCTCGCCGCCGATCTCACACCGGTGGCGCGGCGGAGGGGCGGTCCGGGCGCCCTCACGCCCGCGGGCTTGGACCAGGCAGCCCGCACCATCATTGATCTGGTCACCGGTCTGGTGCGTCACGCTGGTGGGGGCCGCCCGGTGGACGCTATGGTGGTCGGCGCGGCCGGCGCCGGCACCGAAGCCAGTCGGGCCCGACTTGAGGCGGCGTTGCTGGCGGCTCGCGTCGCGTCCCGGGTCCAGGTCACGACCGACGCGCACCTCACCCTCCAGAGCGCCTTCGGCGAGGAGCCGGGCATCGTGCTGGCGGCCGGGACCGGATCCATTGGGCTGGCACGTGATCCGCGCGGCGTGCTGCGCCGGGCCGGCGGGCACGGCTGGCGTTGCGGCGATGAGGGAAGCGGCTACGCCCTCGGGCGCGCGGGGATTGCGGCGGTCGGGAAAGCCGCCGACCGGCGAGGGCCACCGACTGCGCTCAGCGAGCGACTGCCGCGGGCAAGTGGCACCGCGGACGCCACGGCACTTCTGGCATGGGCGCGTGAGGCTGACGTCGCGGTGATCGCGGGGCTTGCGACCGCCGTGCTCGAAGCGTCAGAGGCAGGCGACGCCACAGCCGCAAGCCTCGTCGCTGCGGCGGCGGGTGACCTCGCCATGCACGTCCACGCGCTCCTGGCCTATTTCCCGCCAGGCCACGGCGCCTCCGTGGCGTTCTCAGGCAGTCTGTTGGACCAGACCTCCGCCATGCGCCGCGCCGTGCTCGCCGCCCTTGAGCCCGACGCGGGCAGGATCCTGGTTACCACCGCGATGGTGGATCCAGCGGCCGGGGCGGTGGCACTCGCCGCACAGCTCGCCGCGTAGGACACGCGACGACGGGCGATCGTGGGCGAGGGCAGGCGACGGCGGCGGGCTGGTCGCGTCTGGTCGCGGCTCAGGTTTGTTTTGCGGTTCCTCGAAGGCGACTGTGCCGGAATCCGTACGCGAAGTAGAGCGCTAGGCCGATGGCCAGCCACGCCCCGAACCGCACCCAAGTCACCCACGGCAGTTGAAACATTAGATAGAGACAGGTGCCCACGGCCAGCAGCGGTACCAACGGCACCCATGGCGTTCGGAACGGCCGGCGGCGCTCTGGATCGGTCCGCCGCAGCACCAGGATGCCCACGGCCACCAGCACAAAGGCGAACAACGTTCCGATGTTGGTGAGCTCGACCACCTCGTCAATGTTGGCGAACGCCGCGAACGCGGCGACCAGCACACCCGTCACGATGGTGGTGACGTGCGGGGTCCGGAACCGTGGGTGCACCCTGGCGGCCCAGCCCGGTAACAGGCCGTCCCGCGCCATGGAAAAGAAGATCCGTGGCTGGCCCAGCTGGAAGACCAACAACACCGTGGTCATGGCAAAGACCGCGCCGAACGACACGATCAGGCTGGAGACGCCGAGCAGGGTTGGGTTGCCCTGCGCCAGTCCGAGGGCCGTGAGCATGGGCTCCGCGGTTCCCAGGCGGGGCCAGGGGGCCATGCCCGTCATCACCACGGCCACCGCGATGTAAATCAGGGTGCACACGATCAGGCTCATGATGATCCCGAACGGCATGTCGCGCTCCGGATCCCGCGCCTCTTCCGACGCGGTGGAGACGGCGTCGAAGCCGATATAGGAAAAGAAAATGATCGCCGCCGCCGTGCTGATGCCTTGAAAACCGTTGGGGGCAAACCCACCGTGAACGGTGTAGTTCTCCGGCTTGATCAGAAACGCTCCCACGGCAATGAAGAACACCACCACCCCGATCTTAAGCACGACCAGGATGGTATTGGACACGGCGGACTCGCGAATGCCGTAGACCAGGAGCGCGGTGATGGCCAGGACGATCACCACCGCCGGAACGTTGACGATCAGCGGAAGGCCGAATACCTGCGGGGCCTCGGTCACCGCGCCGGCCAGGTACAGAGTGCTCGGGTCGGTGGCCCCGCCGGCGACGGCCGCGGCAGCCTGGTGAGCCGTCCGGTAGTCGATGCTGAGCCAGGCCGGAATGGCCAGGCCGAAATGGCTCAACAGCTCCCGGAAATGACCAGCCCACGAGATGGCCACGGCGATATTGCCGACCGCATACTCGATGATGAGATCCCACCCAATGATCCAGGCCACCAGCTCGCCCAAGGAGGCGTAGGCATAGGTGTAGGCCGAGCCCGAGATGGGGACCATCGCCGCAAACTCGGCGTAGCACAGCGCCGCGAACGTGCAGGCAACGGCGGTCAGCAAGAAGGAGAGGACGATGGCCGGCCCGGCACCGAGCCGGATCTCGTCCCCCACGATGGCGGTGCCCGTGGTGGCGAAGATTCCCGCCCCAATGATGGCTCCGACCCCGAGGGCCGTGAGCTGCCATTTGCCCAGGGCGCGCCGGAGACCAGTGCCGCTCGCGGACTCCGTGAGGATCTGGGAGACGGACTTGCGGGCAAGAAGCTGGGTCATCGGCTCGGGGCTCCTTAAGGAGGCGGCAGAGCGGCACAGCCCCAGACCTGCGGCTGCCCTTACAGCGTGATCGTCACAACGGCTTCCCCGCGCACCGGCGTGCCGTCCGCGCGCCGCGCGGGGGTGAACGTGTACTCCCTCATGGAACCCAGAAACTTCTTGCGATACTCCCCATCCGGGATGGCCGGCGTCACGTTCACCATAGTGACCCGGCCCTGCACGTCCACCCAGAAGCGGACGCGATACATCTGTCCGCGAACAGAGGCCGGCGTGGGAAGGGGGGGCAAGATGGAGTACTTCGGCTGAGGAGGGAAGACCGCGTCACCAGCACCGGCCCCACTGCCCGTCCCCGGACCGATGCCGCCGCCCACCCCACCGCCGGCCCCGGTTCCGGCTCCCGGCCCGAGTCCGGCACCGACACCCACACCGGCACCGGGCACCGGGAGGGGATTGACCAGGATACTCACGGGGTTGAGCGTGGCGGTGCGTTCCGGCACGGGCTGCTCGACCAGGACCACGGCGGGCAAGGGAGTCTCACGCTGCGCGGCGGGGGCCGGAGCCCGCGACGCGGCGACGTGGAATGGTGGAAGCTCGATCAGGGTCACACCGCTGCCACCACCGCCGCCGCCGCCGCCACCGGGGGTCACACTCCCGTCGCCGGCATTCAGCGAGACGGTTTGCAAATGGCGGATGAAGAGTGCCAGGGCCACCAGATGAAGCAACGCGGAGACCAGCACCGGCCGGACAAATGACCGGCCGGTGCGTGGCATCGACAACGCAGGGGAGGGCCGGTGCACCGCGACCATTGCGCCTCAATATACACCCCGGGCGCGAGAGCCTTCCGGCCCCCGCGCCCGAGTGTTTCATCCGGCAACCAGAAGATGTCAGGCGGCCGGCTTCTCCTCCGGCGGCGTGATGCCAATGACCTGCACTCCGGCGCCCCGGGCGATGTCCATCGCCTCGATGACCTCTTGATACTTCCGGGTCCCCGCGACCTTGATGAACATGAGCTTGGCCGGACGCTGGTCGTAGATCTCATGCAACTTGGCGTCCAGCCCGGCCTTGGCGACGACCTGGTTGTTCACGGCATAGCTGCCATCTTCGCGCAACTCCATCACGATCTGCGTGCTCTCCTGGATCTCCTGCTGCGACGCTTCCTGCTGCGGCGGCACCTGCACATGCATCACCTTCCGCTGCAGGGGAATCTGCATCATGAAGATGATCAGCAGCACCAGCAGGATGTCGATCATGGGGACGACATTCGGCTCCCGCTTGAAACCGCCACTGGTCCCAACGTCCATGCCGGCCATGGTCTGCTACCTCCGCCCGAACACCCGTCCCGACTCGGGGCGTTGCTCCTCCGTAATGGCGGCGAGCACGCGGACCCCTGCCGTACGGGCGATCTGTATTGCCGTTTCCACCTGAGCATACGGCAAGTTCTGGTCTGCCTTGAAATACAGAATCTTGTCCGTGGTACGGTTCTCGTACACTCTCTTCAGTGCATCGGTCAGCCGGGCATCCTGGTCACAGCCGGTGCTCCGGAGCGGACACAGCGGATTGATGGTCCCGCTGCCGGGATCCAGAAAGTAGGAGCCGTCCTGATCCACGCCGAGGACGACATCGCCCGATTCCTCCACCTGACTCATGATGTTCTTGCCCTGCGGCATCTTGGCCTGGAATCCGGCCGAGATGATGGGGGTCACGATCATGAAAATGATCAGCAACACCAGCATGATGTCGATCATGGGCACGACGTTGGGCTCGTGCTTGACGCCCTCATCGCCGCCTGCGGACATACCCATGGGCTAAATCCTCCTCAGGTCGCGGGCTTGGCGCCGCTCGCGGCCTTCTGGGTCTGAAATTCCTTGGTGAAGATAGACCGGCCGAACTCGCTGCCGACGCTCTTGATGAGATAGTCGATCAGCTCTTTGGCCGTGTACGTCATCTCGACGGTGATGGAGTCAATCCGGGTCTGGAAGTAGTTGTAGAACCACACGGCCGGAATGGCCACAAACAAGCCGAACGCGGTGGTGATCAGCGCTTCGGCGATACCGGCCGAGATGGCCGCCAGGCCGCCGGACCCCGACACGGCCATGCCGGTAAACGCGTTCACGATGCCCATGGTGGTGCCCAGCAGTCCCACGAACGGCGCCGTGGCGCCCACCGTGGCCAGGACGCCCAACCCCTTCTTCAGCTCGGCCAACAGGATCATCATCTGGCGCTCGGTGGCCCGCTCGGCCGAGTTGATGTCGGCCACGGTGACGGCGGCGCGGTCGCGCAGCAGCGGCTTCACCTCCGCCAGCGCCTCGCCCAATACCCGGGCCACGTGGGAGATCTTCTGCTTTTCCGCCAGCGCGATCGCCGCGTCCAGCTGATCTTCCTGGAGGAAGCGGCCAAACTCCGGCGCGAACTTGGCCGTTTGCCGCGTACTGCGCAGCAGACGGAACCACTTGGCAACCGCGGTGCCGAGCGCAAAGACCGACATCAACGCGAGCGTCCAAATGATACCGCGCGCGAACGTGCCCGCGTCCCGGTACAGGTCAAGCAGTGACAGTTCCATACGCTAGGAAACCTCCGTTCCCACGACTGGAAGTGAGAGCGCCGTGACCGCGACGGTCACTCGCCGCCGCCCGGAATTACAAACCGGAGCGGCATTTGCACCAGCACTCGGACGGCCTGACCGCGCACCCGGCCCGGCCGGAACAGGCCCCGCCGCATGGCCTCGCGGGCGGGGGCCTCAAACGCCCGGTTGGTCGAGCTGATCACCTTGATGGACGGGGGCTCAGCGTGCCCGGTGGTATCAATCACCGCCTCCAGCACCACCGTGCCCTCCACCCGCGCTTCCAGCAGAATGCGGGGATACTCCGGCGCCGGGAACGAGATCCGTTCGGGCGGCTCGTCCACCACGGCCTCCACGAAGATCTGCGTCAGATCCACCGGCCCACCCATGACCCCTTCCGCTACACCCAGCTCCACCCCTACGCCGCTGAACTGACGAGGATCGAACTTCTCGTTCAAGTTGATCGGCGGAATGGAGGTGGGGATCTCCACCGGTGCCATCAAGGTCTGGAATCCCTTGGGGGGAGGCGGGGGCGCCTCGGGCTCCGGCTCCGGCTCGGGCTCCTTCTCATCCAGGAACACCATGTTGGTGTCCAGGGTGGCCTCCAGCGGACCCAGATCGCCCTTCATGGTGGCCTGCACGGCCGCATAGATCAGCACGACGTGCATCGTCAAGGAGAAGAGAGACCCCGGCAGTCGCCTGGCAAAACCCTGTTTTTGCGGCCTGGACACGATCAGAGTGTCAAACACGGATCGCCCTCCGGTCTGTCGAGTAGCTCAAACCCACGTACCGAATGTCCCAACGGATTCAATCATACACCACGTCGTGACGCGGGCTAGGCCGATCGTTACCGGAACGGTAAGCCCGAGATTACAAGATCATGACAGCCGGATTACGAGTCGCCCGCAGTGGGCACCCCCTCGGGTCCCGCCGCACCGATGGGGATGGTCACGGTAAACGCGGTGCCGCGCGCGGGTCGGCTCTGCACGGCGATGGTGCCGCCGTGCGCCTCCGCGATCCATTTGCAGATGGCCAGGCCCAACCCTACGCCCGGGCGCTCTCCGGTGCGGCTGCGGGCCGCGTCCGCCCGCCAGAAGCGGTCGAAGATGTGGGGCAAATCGCCGGGGGCAATCCCGATCCCGGTGTCTCGGACCGTAAACGCCACGGTCCCGTCCACCACGCCGCAGTCAATGTTCACCTCGCCCCCGGCGGGCGTGTACTTGATGGCGTTGGTGAGGAGGTTCATGAGGAGCTGCCGGATGCGGCTCTTGTCCACCGACACCAGCAGCGGCTGGTCCAGCACCACCACGCCCACGTTGACCTGGGCCTGTTCGCCCAGAATGTTGGCGGTTTCAGCGATCTCGCCGATCACCTCGCGCAAGTCCGCCGGCTCCAGGTGCAACGGCGCCCGCCCTTCATCGGCGCGAGCCAGGGTGAGCAGGGCCTCCACCAGTTCCGCCATACGGTTCACTTCCACCAGGGTCTCTTCCAGCACCTCCATCACGTCGGGCGAGGTCTTGGGATGCGTGAGGGCGCGCTCAATCCCGGTGCGCAGCACGGTGAGCGGCGTTTTCAGCTCGTGACTGGCGTCGGCGGTGAAGCGACGCAAGGAGAGGAAGCTGCGCTCCAGGCGCGCCAGCATGGCGTTGAGGGTGGCCGTCAGCCGGCCCAGCTCGTCGGTGCTACGCAGCTCCGCCAGGCGCCGATGCAGCGACCTCCCGTCGGTGATGGCTTCCATGTCATCCACGATCACATCCAGCGGCCGGAGCGTGCGGCCCACCAGGAGATAGCCGATGATCAAGGAGGCAACCATGATGAGCGGCGCGGTCAGCAGCATGACGCCCAGCAGGCGCTGCGGCACCAGGATCACCCCGGCCGTGGACGCGCCCGCCAGGATGCGACCGACCCGCGGTCCGGCGCGCCGGGCCTCGCGGGTGTAGTAGCGCACCTGGCCGGCCGGGGGGCCCAGGTTGGTCATCCCGAAGAACGCGCCGGGCGGGGCGGAGTCGGCTAGCGTCAGCAGCCGTTCCAGCGTGCCGTACCCCAGGGCGCGGGCATCGGCGGAGAGAAACAGGACCTCCCGGGCCGGGCCGACGACCAGCACATAGTCGGGGACCGGCTCGAACAACGCGGCGATGCTGGGATTGAGCACCGGTTTCCGCGTCTCGGGGTCCGGCACCACCAGGGAATCCGGTCCCCGAGCCGCCGCCGCCAGCAGCTCGGCGATGAGGTCGCCCTCCAGCCGGGCGCGGGCATCCAGCTCACCCAGGCCCTCGGTCCGCTGAACGAAGTAGATGGTGGCGCCGAACACGCCGAGGGTCACGGCGAGCGCCGCCCCAAAGGAGACCGCGAGCCGTCCGTGGAGCGTGCGCATTCAGGCCTTCAGGACGTAGCCCACACCCCGCACCGTGTGGATCAGCTTCCGTCGGGCGCTCTGGTCCACCTTCTTCCGCAACCGGTTGATCACCACATCCACGATGTTGGTCCCGGGATCGAAATGATACCCCCAGGCGTACTCGGTGATGAGCGTGCGGGAGAGCACCCGGTCGTGGTTCCGGACCAGATACTCGAGCACGGCGTATTCCTTGGGCGTGAGCTCAATGACGGTGCCGCCACGGCGAACGTCACGACTCCCGGTGTCAATGCGCAGGTCCTGGACCTCGAGCACCGGGGGCGCCAGGGCTTTGGGCCGGCGCCCCAGCGCTTCGACCCGGGCGAGCAGCTCCTCAAACGCGAATGGTTTGGTGACGTAGTCGTCCGCGCCGATGCGCAGGGCCTGAACCTTGGATTCGAGGGCGTCCTGCGCGGTCAGCACCAGCACGGGCGTGGCCACCCCGCGGTCCCGCAACGTCCGCAGCACTTCCCCGCCGGACAGGCCGGGCAGCCGCAGGTCGAGCACCACCACATCGTAGGGACCCTGGGACGCCCGCTCCAGAGCGGCCGCACCGTCGGCCACCAGGTCCACCTGGATGCGCTGCTCTTCCAACCCCCGTTGGACGAATTGGCCGACCGTGCGGTCGTCTTCGACGACGAGGACTTTCACGCGTCGGCGCCGGCGCTTCCGGCTACCGGCAGAAACACGTGGAACGTAGCGCCGCCACCCACCTGAGAATCCACCGTCACTCGGCCCCGATGCTCGGAGATCACGGCGTAGCAGATGGACAGACCCAGGCCCGTGCCTCGTCCGGGCGGCTTGGTGGTGAAAAACGGCTCGAAGATCTTCGGCAAGTCGTCGCGCGGGATCCCCATGCCGGTGTCCGCCACCTCGACCATGACCTCGTCCCCCCGGTCAGGGTTAGCGCGCGTGGTGACCGTGAGGACGCCCTTCCCCTCCATGGCGTCAATAGCGTTGAGCATCAAGGCCAAGAACGCCTGGATCAGTTGCTCGGCGTTGGCCTGGATGGCCGGCAGGTCCTCCGCCAGCGCGCGCACCAGCTTGATCCCCTTAAACCGGTCGTGGTGCCGTACCAGGAAGAGCGCGTCCTCCACCACCTGGTTCACCGGGACCGGTTTCTTAGCGCGGGCCTTGGGTCGCGAGAAGTCCAGCAACCCGCCCACGATGCTCTTGCAACGCGACAATTCGGATTCCATGATGCGGAAGTACTCGTCGAACACCTGCCGCTGAGCCGGAGGCAACTCCTCCTGCCGCGACTCCAGCGCCTCCAGACACGCGCCCAGGGTGGCCAGGGGGTTGTTGATCTCGTGCATGACCCCCGCCGCCAACTGCCCCACGGCGGCAAGCTTGTCGGTCTGCGCGATCTCCTGCTGGACGGTCTTCCACTCCGTCACGTCCTCTCCGATGGTAATGACGTGCGTCACGTCGGCATCATCCAGGCGCATGGGAATCTTGGTCAGGCGATAATAGCGCGACTCCCCCGTGGCGCTGGACTCCACCTCCATCTGCCCGATCCGGCCGGTGTGGAAGACCGCGTCGAACTCGCTTCGTAACAGGTCTCGTGGCTGCCGGCGTAGCACCTCGAACACCGTGCGGCCCAGTGCTTCGTGTCGGACCACGCCCTGGGTCCCGGTCTCACGCTTGCGGTTCCACGCCTGGATACGGTATTCGCGGTCAATCACGTAGAGGCCCACCGGGAGGCTGTCAATGATCTTGGCGGTGAACCGGCGCTGGGCGTCGATCTCCCGGGTGCGGAGGGCCACCTCGCTGGCCAGATCTTCCGACAGCTCCGACGACGCCAGGAGAGGTGAAAGAATGTCCGCGACAATGGTGAGGACGGCGCGCCCCTGCCCGACCGTATCGGGCTTCAGCGCCGCTTCCAGCAGACCTAGACGCTCGCCACCATACTCCAGCGGGACACGCCGCACCCCGGTTGCCTCCTCCACGCCCCTGCGCGGGTCAAGCCATGCCTGAGCCCGGTCGCGCTCCACCGGGCCCGGCGGCGGCTCGCCCGGGGCGCTGAGAGGCCGGAACGCCGCGCCATCCGCCGTACGTACCCAGACGCGGCACGAAGCCAGCCCCAGGCCGCGCCGGAGGGCGCCGGCCACCGCCCCCATAGCATCCTCGACTTCCACCTCAGCCGCGATGGCGGCGGCCACCTCCGCCAGGGCGCGGAGCTCCGGCGGCGGGGGATCGGTGGAACCAGACGACCCCCCACTCGCGGTGCCCGGACGGGCCAGCGGTTCGCTCATGGGGTCACGACCGGCCCCGGTGGCGGCGGAACGGCTCGCCCAGCGCGCGGGCGCGGCGGCTCACAGCCCCGCCCGATCCCATTTACCCACCACGTCCTGAATCAGCGTCACCAACCGGTCCACCACCCCATCGAAGTAGCGACGCGCCTTGGCGGCGTCGAAATCGGGATAGCCCTCCCCGGCCCGATAGAGCAGGATGGACGAGGGGAACGGATACGCGGTCCACGCTTCGCCCCGGGGCGTGGTCAGATCCGGCCCGGTGTACAACTCACGATGCACCAGGTCCGGCCGCACGGCCAAAATGGCGCCGGTCTCATTGTTGCCCGCGTGACCGCCTTGGGAACCGTACACCTGCTGGACCAGGTCCGCCGTCAGCGACCACCATTCCACCACCAGCAAACGACTGTTGGTCACATGCCAGACGCGCTCGGCCGCGGCGCGCAGCGCGGCTCCGTTGGGCCCATGACCGTTGAGGATGATGATGTTTCGGAAACCGTTCGCCGCGAGGCCCGACAATACCTCCTCCACGTAGGCCTCGAACGTGGCCGGCTTGATGCCGAACGTGCCGGGATATTCACCCAGTGTGGTGGTCACGCCGTAGGGAATGGTCGGGGCCACCAGCGCATTGATTCGCGGGGCCGCGCGCCGCGCCATCTCGTAGGGCGCGGTATTGTCGGCGCCATTATGCACCACGCCGTGGGGTTCCAGCGTCCCCGCCGGCAGCAGCACTGTCCGGATGGAGTCCGGCACCAGCCGGCCCACCTCCATCCAGTTCAGCTCTTCAAGGAGCCGGTTTCGTTCCGGCGGGCCTTGCGCTGCCAGCGGGGCGGCGACACCCGCTACCAGCGTCACGATCCACAGAGGTCGTTTCACTCGTCTCCTCCCCCGGGCCACGGTCCGGCCGTCATCCCAGCCGGGCCAGTTCCGCCAGGAGCTCCTGGTTCTCGCGGCGCTGCCCATTCTCCCGCTCGGTGAAGCTCCAGCGGAGCACCCCGGCGGCGTCCACAATGAAATAGGCCCGGCGTGACAGGAACTTCGCCTGGTCGAGCGTACCGTACAGCCGCGACACCTCGCGCTTGAAATCGCTCAAGAGGTCAACGGTGATGCCGTGCTTGGCGCGGAACTCCTTGAGCGTGGGGATGGAGTCCACGCTGATACCGACCACCGTGGTGTCCGTGCCGGCGAACCGCGAGAAGTCCTCCGTGAAGCTGCACATTTCCGTGGTGCAGACGCTGGTGAAGGCCAACGGAAAGAACGCCAGCAGCACCTTGGAACGTCCCCGCAGGGCCGACAACGTGAACTCGGGGCCCGCGGTGGACGGCAGGGTGAACTCCGGGGCCGGCCCGCCAACTACGGGGAGGCCGACGGCGGTGGCAGTCATGGAATAGTCCTTTCCGAGTCGCGCGCGGAGTTCCCTGAATGTTGGAGCGGCGCGCCTGGGGCCGCAATGACGCCGCTTGTCAGGAGGGGAAAAGGGTGAGTAATTAGGGCAGTCAGCAGTCGGTTCTTCGTTTTCAGTTAGTCAGTTATCTGATGTCCGAATCGTCAGCCGAAGGAGTCCGTTGCCATGCCGCATTCCCTGCCCGCCCTTCCGTATGGCTTCGATGCACTGGAGCCGCACGTAGACGCGCAAACCATGCAAATCCACCATGGGAAGCATCATCAGGCCTACGTCACCAACCTCAACGCGGCGCTGGACAAGCATCCGGCACTGCACCAAAAGCCGCTGGACGAGCTGCTGCGGAGCATCGAGACCGTGCCGGAGGACATTCGGGCGGCGGTCCGCAATCATGGCGGCGGACACCATAACCACACGTTGTTCTGGACCATCATGAGCCCCAAGGGTGGCGGCGAGCCCAAGGGCAAGCTTGGCAAGGCCCTGGCGGAAGCGTTCGGCGATTTCGCCAAGTTCAAGACGGATTTCACCCAGGCGGCCACCACGCGATTCGGCAGCGGATGGGCCTGGTTGGTGGTCACCCCGGCCGGGGCGTTGGCGGTGGAAAGCACGCCGAATCAGAACAGCCCGCTGATGGAACAGAAAACGCCAATCTTCGGCCTCGATGTGTGGGAACACGCCTATTACCTCAAGTACCAGAACCGCCGGCCGGACTACATCACCGCCTGGTGGAACCTGGTGAACTGGGGGGAAGTGGAGCGCCGGCTCAGCGAGGCCCGCCAATAGGCGGCGCGTACCTGCCCGTGGCCAATATCGGGCCGGCGGGCGTGCGACGGCGGCGGCGGCTCGGGCTCCTGACGCTGGGGGTCGGGGCCGCGGCCGCCGTTGCGTTGCGCCTCACCGGCGCGCCCGCGTGGTCCACCGTGGCGCTGCTGCCCCTGTACTGGGGTGGGGGATTGGGGTTGTTGCAGGCCCACGAGAAAACCTGAGTCCGGCTCGCCGCGCGCGGGACGCGCGAAACCGACGAAGGTGAAACCCCGGTGTCCGACGTGGAGGAGCGGGAGGCGCTTCAACGGCGCGCGCGGAGCGTGCGGTGGGAAGCCGCGTTGTTCGCGGCAGCCCTGGCCACCAGTACCTCGCTGCTGTGGTAGCCCCGCACCGGCTCACGATCCGGACGGTGGATCGGGCGCGTGAGCCGTATTGGGTGCTGATGGAGCGGACATGACCACTGGAGCCCGACGCAGAGCGGCGAGCTGGGTGATCCAGCCCTCCAGCCGGGCGCGGGCGGTGCGAACGCCTTCCGCTCCCGCCTCACGAGTTTCCTGGCCACGCGCGACCGCCTGCACTGCCACGGTCCCGACCTCGGCCAGCAGGCGATCCAGCCCGGCCCGGAGCTGCCGTTGGCCCTCTGCCACCCGGTCCCGCAGGTCACCCTCGACCCGGTGGGCATTGACCACGAGCAGGTCGTCAAGGTGCCGCACGACAGCCCGGAGCCAGCGCCGCCGCGTTACCGATGCCGGCGCCAGCCGGTCCAGGAGCCAGGCCCACGGCGTGGCCGCCGACCGGCGGTACATCAAGTTGGCAAAGGAGAATCCCCGCTTTCCCTGAAACGCCGCCGATGGGGCGTCTCCCAGCCGCATCGCCGAGGCATCCAGCTTCACGGTCGCCGCCAGCCGGTCCAGGAAACCCTGCGCCATGGTGGTGAACCGTGTCGTCACCGCCGCGTAGGCCGCGCCGGCCGCTCGCTCGGACTCGAGCAGCCAGGGTTCCAGTTCCTCCCGGGCCACCTCGTTGGCCAGCTCCATGCCATCATCGCGGCGCCGCATCTGGCCGGCCGCAAACGCTGCCTCGAAACGCTTTTGGAGGCGGGCTCGGGCCTGCGGCGCGGCCCCCGCCAGGAAGGCCCGGCGGCGCTCCTCGAAAGTGGCGGCCAGATGCTGTTCCGCCCCGGCCAGCCGCGGCCCCAACTCGCTCCGGAACTCATACGCCGAACCCGCCAATCCGCGTAACTCCACCTTGCGTCGTTCCGACGCGTCCAGCGGCGCGAGCAGCGCGGTGAGTTCCTCCTCCAGGCGGACCTGAAGCCGCCCGCCAATGCGGTCCATGCCGCGAGCGAGCGAGGTCGCCGCCAGACGACGACCCGCCTCCCGCGAGAGCCGCTCCAGGGCGGCCACGAACGTGCGCCAGCCCTCTGTCAGGCTGCCGTCGCGCTTGGCCGCCAGCGCACTCACCTCCCACAAGGGACCGATGCCCCGGCCCAGAGCGCCTTCGAGCACTCGTTGGGTGAACGCCGCCGCTTCGCGGCGCTCGGCGGCCGGTACCTGGTCCGACTTGTTAAGCACGAACAGAAACGGGTCCACCCACGCCGACAGGCGGGTGACGAACCGGAGTTCGTCCCGCGAGATCGGTGGGTTGGCCCCGAGGACCACAATGGCGGCGTCCACGTGGGGGAGGAATTGCTCGGTGCTCGCGGTGTTCGCCTCGAACACCGAGCCGAGCCCTGGCGTGTCCACCAGACATAGTCCGTCCCGCAGCAGGCGGTGCGGCAAGCGCACCTCGATACCACTCACCCCCTTGATGTTGCCGGGGTTCCGGTCCTGCGCCACGTACTCGGCCACCTCCCCGATCTCCACCGCCTGCCAGGCGTCGCGGATTCGGACCCGGGCGCCGAGGTCGCCGTACCGGATGACCGTAGGAACGGAGGTGACGGGAATCACGCCGGTTGGCAGGACGGCGGTCTCGACGAGGGCGTTAACCAGGGTAGACTTGCCGCGCTTGAAGTCCCCCACACACGCGACGTTGAACAGCCCCTCAGCGGCACGGACGCCGAGCGCCGTAGCCTCCGCGGCAAGGTCGCCGGCGCCCGCCTGGGCGGCGAGCCGGGCCACCCGCCGCGGCAACGAGTCCCCTGAGGGCGTCCGGGGGTCGCCTATGGCTCCGGCTCCAGGCCTTCGATGCGATGCAGTTCCGCCTGGCTAGGCCGCACGTTGGCCGGGCGATACATCAGCACCTGGGCACGCTCCAACGTGATCAGCCCCCCGCCGATCATGTTATCCAGGTCGGGTAGCACGGCCTGGATGGCCTCTTCCGTTTCCACCACCTCGATGATCAAGGGCAGATCCAACGACAGGCGGAGAATCTTGTCGGTGTGGACCACGCTGCTGGCGCCAAAGCCCGCGACGCCGCGGAGTACCGTGGCGCCGGCCAGGCCTTTCTCGCGAAAACGCTCCAGCAGCGCCTGGTACAACGGGCGGCCGCGGTATTTGTCGCTTTCGCCGATGAAGATCCGCATCAGCGTGCGCTCGCCTTTGAATCGGTGTGACATGGCCTGCTCCTATAGCAGCCGGTTGGCCAACACGGTCCCGACAACGATGGCTGCCAGGCACCCGAACGCCGTTCCACCCATGTACAGTCCGGCGCGCCAGACCTGGCCATCCTGCAACAGCGTCAGGGTCTCATAGCCGAGGGTGCTCATGGTAGTGAATGCGCCGCAGAACCCGATGGTGAGGCCGGCTCGCAGCTCCGGGGATATCACCGTGGAACCGGTGGCGTATCGGAGCAGAAACCCAAGAGCCAACGAGCCGAGCAGGTTGACCACCATGGTGCCCAGCGGAAAGGTCCCGGCCGCGCGCTCCTGCACCCACCCCTGGAGCGCG